>JBDHTK010000128.1:0-8828 GCA_039808625.1 Devosia sp.
TGGCTCGTCAACGCCCACATCCCCGAATTCGTGCAGGCCAACCGCTTCAACCACGAGGAAAAGCGGCCGCGCAAGCTGCTGGTTTCGCGCAAGCAGCTGGCACGCCTCACCGAGGGCGTGGAGCGCGCCGGCCACACCATCGTGCCCCTGAAACTCTATTTCAACGACCGCGGCATCGCCAAGCTGCTGATCGGCCTCGCCAAGGGCAAGAAGAGCTTCGACAAGCGCGAAACCGAGCGCAACCGCGACTGGAACCGCGAAAAGGCGCGGCTCCTGAAGCATGGCTGATTGTATATACAATCTGCCGCGTGGACCGAGAAGGACTTCGCGGAGGCAGCGTCCCGCGCTGGCAGGCCCGGATCGACGAGACGCTGAAGGCGGCGATCAGGAAGGCGGGCTGACATAGGCCGCGGCGCGGCCCACCACGTCCTCGAACATTGCCGTCGTCAACACGCCCGTGTTGGTGTTGTAGCGCGAGCAGTGGTAGCTGTCGAAAAGCCGCGCGCCGCTCGCCAGCTGGTGCTCGGCGCCGTGCCCGAAGGGATGCCGCGCCCGCTTCTCGCCCAGCGCCACCAGCAGGGAATCGTGGGCGATGCGGCCGAGCGCCAGATAGGCGAGGGGCTGCTGCTCGGCCATCCGCCGCGTCAGGAACTGCCGGCAGGTGCGGATTTCCTCGGTCGTCGGCTTGTTCTGCGGCGGCACGCAGGCCACCGCATTGGCGATGAGCGCGTGGCGCAGCGTCAGCCCGTCCGCCGGCGTCTGCCCGTAGCTGCCCGCCGCCAGCCCGAACTTGCCCAGCGTGGCGTAGAGCAGGTCGCCGGCGAAGTCGCCGGTGAACGGCCGGCCGGTGCGGTTGGCTCCCCGCAACCCCGGCGCCAGGCCGATGATCATGAGGCGCGCCGCCTGGTCGCCCCAATAGGGCACCGGATTGTTGTGCCAGTCGGGATGCAGCCGCCGCGACTCCTCGCGGAAGGCGACGAGGCGCGGGCAGAGCGGGCAATCCGGCGGCGGCTGGGTCAGCGGCGGGGCAGGCAAGACGGGAATACGGTCACTTCATCTTGTCGTCGGCATGCACCGGCGTGCGGTCGAGGCTGCGCTCGCCCGATGGCCGATCGACGGCGCGGCCCACGGTCTTGGCCAGCTCGGCCACGTCGAGGAAGAAATCGGCCTGCCGCCGGAGGTCGTCGGCGATCATCGGCGTCGGCGTCGAGAGCGTCGAGGCGACGGTCACGCGCTTGCCGCGCCGCTGCAGGGCAGCCACCAGCGCGGTGAAGTCGCCGTCGCCCGAAAACAGCACGAAATGGTCGAAATACGGCGCCATCTCCAGCGCGTCGACGGTCAGCTCGATGTCCATGCTGCCCTTGATCTTGCGCCGCCCGGCCGCGTCGGTGAACTCCTTGGCGGGCTTGGTGACCACGGTGAAGCCGTTATAGTCGAGCCAGTCGATCAGCGGCCGTATCGAGGAGTATTCCTGGTCCTCGACCAGCGCCGTGTAATAGTAGGCGCGCAGCAGGTATGCCTTGGACTGGAACTCTGCGAGCAGCCGGCGGTAGTCGATGTCGATGCCGATCGCCTTGCTGGTCGCGTAGAGATTGGCCCCGTCGATGAAGAGCACGACTTTTTCGCGGGGGTCGATCGTCATGGTCTTCCTCCTGGCAGGTCGGCCCTTGGGCCCACCGGCTCGCTCATTCTGGGCTTGAACAGCGCCGCCGAAGCGGTCACCGCCGCAGGAAAACCCCGCTGGGCGCCCGAATAGCAAGGCGCGAGCCCGCTCGCAAATGAATTAATTCACTATCGGAAGGTATACCCTAGCATAGTTCCGCCCGTTTGTCGCGTCATCTTGCGGCAGCTGGACGCCTCGTGTAAGAGGGCGCCACCTCCCCCAACCAGACTGGAGACGTCCGTGGCCCGCGTCACCGTTGAAGACTGCATCGAAAAGGTCGAGAACCGCTTCGATCTCGTCCTGATGGCCGCCCATCGCGCCCGCATGATTTCCGCCGGCGGGGCGATCACCGTCGACCGCGACAACGACAAGAATCCCGTCGTTGCCCTGCGCGAGATCGGCGACGGCGCCATTTCGCCCGAGGACCTGCGCGAGGACCTCATCCACTCGCTGCAGAAATATGTCGAGGTCGACGAGCCCGAAAAGCACGCCGCCCCGCTGCTCGACGCCAATGCCGACGAGGACGGCGATACCTTCGACACGATTTCCGAGGACGAGCTGCTGCGCGGCATCGAGAGCCTCGCGCCGCCCGAGCGGCGGGACGATTGATCCGCTAAGAACTCGGCCTATACTATTGAGGCGCCCGGCTTTTCGGGCGCCTTTTTGTTTGCCGCGGCAGGAGCGCGGCGCCCGATGATGCGTCAATACGAGCTAGTCGAGAAGGTGCAGGCCTACAACCCGCACGCCGACGAGAACCTGCTCAACAAGGCCTATGTCTATGCCATGCAGAAGCACGGCACGCAGACGCGCGCCTCGGGCGACCCCTATTTCAACCATCCCCTCGAGGTGGCCTCCATCCTCACCGACATGAAGCTCGACGACGCCACCATCGCCGTCGCGCTCCTGCACGACACCATCGAGGACACCGACGCCACCCGCGCCGAGATCGACCAGCTCTTCGGCGCCGAGATCGGCGAGATCGTCGACGGGCTGACCAAGATCGAGCGGCTGCAGCTCGTCACCCGCGAGGAGGCGCAGGCCGAGAACCTGCGCAAGCTGCTGCTCGCCATCTCCGCCGACGTGCGCGTGCTGCTGGTCAAGCTCGCCGACCGCCTGCACAACATGCGCACGCTGCATTTCATGGCGCCGGACAAGCAGAAGCGCATCGCCAAGGAGACGATGGACATCTATGCGCCGCTCGCCGGCCGCATGGGCATGCAGGACATGCGCTCGGAGCTCGAGAACCTCGCCTTCCGCACGCTCCAGCCCGACCATTACCAGGCCATCACCGACCGGCTCGCCGAGATGCAGGCCGAATTCAGCGAGACCATCGAGACGGTGAAGCGCGAGGTGTCGAGCCGCCTCGCCGCCGAGGGCATCGAGGCGCGCGTCTCCTCGCGCGTCAAGTCGGCCTGGTCCATCGCCACCAAGATCGAGCGCAAGCAGATCGCGCTCGAACAGCTCTCCGACATGATCGGCTTCCGCATCGTCGTGCCCACCGTCGCCGACTGCTACCGCGCGCTCGGCATCGTGCACACCAACTGGAAGGTCGTTCCGGGCCGCTTCAAGGATTATATCTCCGTCCCCAAGCACAACGACTACCGCTCCTTGCACACCACCATCGTCGGCCTCGGCCGCCAGCGCGTCGAGCTGCAGATCCGCACCGAGGAGATGCACCGCGTCGCCGAATACGGCATCGCCGCGCACGCCGCCTACAAGGAGGGCGACGACAGCGCCGATCTCGTGCGCCTGTCCAACGAGAGCCAGGCCTTCGCCTGGCTGCGCCAGACCATCGAGCACGTCACCACCGGCGCCAGCACCGAGGACTTTCTCGAATATACGCGCCTCGAGCTGTTCCAGGACCAGGTGTTCTGCTTCACCCCGCGCGGCCGGCTGATCGCGCTGCCGCGCGGCGCGACGCCCATCGATTTCGCCTATGCGCTGCACACCGACATCGGCGACACCACCGTCGGCGCCAAGATCAACGGCGCCATCAAGCCGCTCACCACGCATCTGCAGTCGGGCGACGAAGTCGAGATCATCCGCGACCAGAATCACCTGCCGCCCCCCAACTGGGAGACCATCGCCGCCACCGGCAAGGCGCGCGCGGCTATTCGCCGCGCCGTGCGGGCCGCCCAGCAGCAGCGCGCCCACGCGCTCGGCGAGCATGTGCTGTCCTCGCTGCTCGAGCGCGAGGGCGTGAGCCTCGACGAGGCCGAAGGCGAGCGGCTGGCGCGTGCCCTCGGCCAGGCCGGCCGGCGCGAGCTGCTCGTCGCCATCGGCGAGGGCAAGGTGGAGAGCGACAGCCTCGGCGCCGGGCTGGCCGAGATCAAGGGCATCAAGCGCCGCCGCAGGAAGGCGCTCGATCTGCCGCTGCCCGACAAGGCCGAGGGCTGGTTCGCGCTGCGCGACACCGAGCTCTTCCGCTTCCGCGTGCCGGGCGGCCAGAGCTCCGGCCCCAATGCCCGCCGCGCCCTGGAGCAGCTCGGCTTTTCGACGCGCGTCGAGATTTCGCCCGAGGGCATCGTGCCCGGCGACCGGCTGGTCGGCATCCTGCGGCCCGACGCACCGATCATGATCTATCCCATCCACTCCGACGCGCTGGTCGGCCTGCACGATTCCGACGTCGCCTGGATCGACGTGCGCTGGGACATCGCCGCCCGCGAGGACCGCGTCTACAAGGTCGTCATCTCCATGCTGACCGTGAACCGCCCCGGCTCGCTGGCGCAGATTTCGAGCGCCATTGCCGCCGCCGAGGCGAACATCCATAATCTCGTCATGCGCATCGTCTCGCCGGACTTCCACAAGAACATCTTCGAGCTCGAGGTGCGCGATCTGGGACAACTGACCGACGTGCTGTCGTCGCTGAAGCTCACCCACGGGCTGAGCCAGGTGCGCCGCGCCACGGTCGCCGAGGCCGAGAGCGTCGCCATCGCGGAATGGACCGGCGCCGAGGCGGACGAAAAGGCCGGCTTATGACCACTGACGACGTTCTCGCCATCTTCCGCGACTGCGGCGCCCTGCTCGAAGGGCACTTCATCCTGTCCTCCGGGCTGCGCTCGCCGGTGTTCCTGCAGAAGGCGCGCGTCTTCATGCATCCCGACAAGGCGGAAATCCTGTGCCGCGCGCTGGCGGAAAAAATCCGTGCCGAAGGTTTCGGGGACATCAGCCAGGTCGTCTCGCCGGCCATCGGCGGCATCGTTCCCGGCTACGAGACGGCGCGCCACCTCGGCGTGCCGGCGATCTATACCGAGCGCGTCGAGGGCCGTTTCCAGCTCCGCCGCGGCTTCGAGGTCGCGCCCGGCGAGAAGGTGCTGGTGGTCGAGGACATCGTCACCACGGGCCTCTCCATCCGCGAGTGCATCGCCTGCCTCCGGGAGCTGGGGGCCGACGTGGTGGCCGCCGCCTGCCTCGTCGACCGCTCGGCCGGCGCGGCCGATGTCGGCGTGCCGCTGGTGGCCCTGGTGAACTACAAGGTGCCCGCCTACGCCGCCGACGCCCTGCCGCCCGAGCTCGCCGCCATCCCGGCGGTGAAGCCCGGCAGCCGGGGGCTGGCGTGATCGTCGGCCTCGGCAACGACCTGTGCGACATCGGGCGCGTGCAAAGCGTGCTCGACCGCTATGGCGAGCGCTTCACCCAGCGCTGCTTCACCGAGATCGAGCGCCGCAAGTCCGACCGGCGGGCGCAGCGCGCCGCCTCCTACGCCAAGCGTTTCGCCGCCAAGGAGGCCTGCGCCAAGGCGCTCGGCACCGGCATGAGCCGGGGCGTGTTCTGGCGCGATCTCGGCGTTGTGAACCTGCCCAGCGGCAAGCCGACCATGCAGTTGACCAATGGCGCGGCGGCGGCGCTCTCCCGCCTTGTTCCTGCCGGACATGCACCACATATCCACCTGACCATCACCGACGATGGCGGCATGGCGCAGGCCTTTGTCATCATCGAGGCCCTGCCAGTCGTTGACGGGCGCCCATCCTGAGCATAACCACGCCCCTCTAGGGCGGACCCGGGGACAGCAATGAGCCAGACTGGCACGAGCAAGGCCGACAAGAAGGCCAATAAGAACGAGTTGCGCGACACCATCGTGGTGATCGTCGAGGCGCTGTTGATCGCCCTCGTTTTTCGCACCTTCATCTATCAGCCTTTTTCCATTCCCACCGCCTCGATGCAGTCGACGCTGATGATCGGCGATTATTTCGTCGCGTCGAAATTCGCCTGGGGCCTGGGCAAGTATTCCTTCCCGCTGCCGGTGCCGCTGGGCGACCGCGTCCTCTCCTTCGCCAAGCCCGAGCGCGGCGACATCGCCGTCTTCCACAACGAGCCGACCGGCGAGGACTACATCAAGCGCGTCATCGGCCTGCCCGGCGACCGTATCCAGATGCAGGAGGGCCGCCTCTACATCAATGGCGAGATGGTCGAGCGCGAGCGCATCGGCACCGGCGAGGACAAGGATTCGCTGTCCTCCACCGTGCCGGTCATCCTCTACAAGGAGACGCTGCCCAACGGCGTCGTCCACACCATCCAGGAAATCTCCGACGACCAGCCGCTCGACAACACCGCCGAATACGTCGTGCCGCCCGGCCACTACTTCATGATGGGCGACAACCGCGACCGCTCCGCCGACAGCCGCGTGCTGCGCCAGGTCGGCTACGTGCCGGCCATCAACCTCATCGGCAAGGCCGAGTTCCGCTTCTTCTCCATCAAGGACAACATCCCGCCGTGGCAGCTCTGGCAGTGGCCGGCCAATGTCCGCTGGGACCGCATGCTGCAATCCGTCTACACCCCGGTCACGCACACGCCATCATGAGCCAGCGCGGCAAGGGGCACGGCAGGCTCGAGGCCCGGCTGGGCTACAGCTTCGCCGACCCCGACCTTCTCGAACGGGCGCTGACCCACTCCAGCGCCATCGCGCCGGCGCGGCGCGTGGCGCATTCCTATCAGCGCCTCGAGTTCCTCGGCGACCGCGTGCTCGGCCTCGTCGTCGCCGACATGCTCTACCGGCGCTTCCCGAAATCCACCGAGGGCGACCTCAGCCGCTCGCTCAACGCCCTCGTGCGCAAGGAGACCTGCGCCATGATCGGGCGCGAGCTCGACCTCGGCGCCGAGGTCATTCTGGGCGACAGCGAGGCGCGCACCGGCGGCGCCGACAAGGACGCCATTCTGGGCGACGTGGTCGAGGCGCTGCTCGGCGCCGTCTACATGGATGGCGGGCTCGGCCCGGCCTTCGAGATCATCGAGCGCCTGTTCGGCAGCCATATCGGCCAGACCGGCGCCGGCCGCGCCGACGCCAAGACCACCTTGCAGGAATGGGCGCAGGGCCGGGGGCTCGAGCCGCCCGCCTATGTCGAGGTCGACCGGCGCGGCCCCGACCACGCCCCCGAATTCACCATCGCCGTGCGCCTCGACGGCTTCGCGCCGCTGAGCGCCAGCGGCCCGAGCAAGAAGCTCGCCGAGCACAAGGCCGCCGAGGCCTTCCTCGTGCGCGAGAAGGTCTGGCCGGGAGACGCCGCGTGACCGCCCCCGAAGCGACGCGCTGCGGCTTCATCGCGCTGGTCGGCGCCCCCAATGCCGGCAAGTCGACGCTGCTCAACGCGCTGGTCGGCGCCAAGGTCTCCATCGTCACCCACAAGGCGCAGACGACGCGCGCCCAGATCCGCGGCGTCGTCACCGAGGGCGACGCGCAGCTCGTCTTCATCGACACGCCCGGCATCTTCGCGCCCAAGCGCCGGCTCGACCGCGCCATGGTCGAAGCGGCGTGGACCGGCGCCGGCGACGCCGACCTCGTGGCGCTCATCGTCGATGCCGAGCGCGGCGTCACGCCCGAGGTCGAGGCGCTGCTCGCCGGCCTCGAGAACGTCCGCCACCCGCGCGTCCTCATCCTCAACAAGATCGACCTCATTCCCCGCGAAAGGCTGCTCGGCCTCGCCGCCGACCTCAATGCGCGGCTCGGCTTCGAGGCGACCTTCATGCTGTCGGCGCTCACCGGCTCGGGCGTGCGCGATTTCCTCGGCTGGGCCAGCGCCCGCATCCCGCCCGGCCCCTGGCACTTCCCCGAGGACCAGCTCACCGACCTCACCCTCGCCCTCACCGCCGCCGAGGTGACGCGCGAGAAGCTGTTCCTCAGGATCCACGACGAGATCCCCTACAACGCCACCGTCGAGACCGAGAAGTTCACCATCCAGAAGGACGGCTCCTACCGCATCGACCAGGTGGTCTACGTCACCCGCGACACGCACAAGAAGATCGTTCTGGGCGCCGGCGGCCAGACCATCAAGGCCATCGGCGCCGAGGCGCGCCGCGAGCTGATGGAGATCTTCGAGGTGCCCGTCCATCTCTTCCTGTTCGTCAAGGTGCGCGAGAAATGGGCCGACGACCCCGAGCGCTACAGCGAGATGGGGCTGACATGGACGAAGTGAAGGCGCCCCCATGCAGTGGTCCGCTGAAGGCCTGCTGATCGGCGTGCGCCGCCACGGCGAGAGCAGCGTCATCGCCGAGATCGTGGTGGCGGGGCGCGGCCGCACCCTCGGCCTCGTGCGCGGCGGCCGCGCGACGCGGCTCGCCGCCACGCTGCAGCCCGGCAACACCGTGCAGGTGACCTGGCGCGCGCGCCTCGAGGAGCACCTGGGCACCTTTGCCGTCGAGCTGGTCGAGGCGCGCGCCGCCGACCTCATCGCCGACCGCCTGCGCCTCTACGCCAGCCAGGTGCTCTGCGACCATCTGCGGCTGCTGCCCGAGCGCGACCCGCACGACCACCTGCTGGCCCTCGCCGTCGACGTGCTCGACCAGCGCGCCGATCCCCACCGCCTCGCCGTCGAGCTGGCCCGCTTCGAGCTCGCCTTGCTCGACGGCCTCGGCTTCGGGCTCGACCTCGATTCCTGCGCCGCCACCGGCAGCACCGAGGATCTGACACATGTGTCGCCGCGCACCGGCCGCGCCGTGTCGCGCGCCGCCGCCGCGCCCTATGCCGGCCGGCTGCTGGCGCTGCCGGCCTTCCTCGTCGCCGATGTCGAGGCCGCCCCGGCCGACCTCGCCGCCGCCTTCCGCCTCACCGGCCATTTCCTCCACGCCCATGTGTGGGACGCGCGGGGCATCGCCCCGCCCGCCATGCGCGGGGCGCTGATCGGCGAGCTCGGTCCTGTATAGTCCGGCCATGATTCGTTCCGGACCGTCC
>JBDHTK010000129.1:0-8759 GCA_039808625.1 Devosia sp.
GAGAACTCGCCCTATGCGGCGGCGCTGCTCAAGCATCTGGGCGCCGGCGGCTTTTCGTTCGGCGACGTGATGACGATGGTCAGCGAAGAGGTCTATCTCAAGACGCGCGCCCAGCAATTGCCGTGGACTAATTCGTCGCTCAGGCGCGTGCTGACCTTCGCCGCGCCGCCGCCGGCCGATGCCGACCAGTCGGCGATCGCCGCCGCGCGGCGTACGCTGCTGCTCAACATCGCCGAGACGCCGCCCGAGACGCGCGGCTACGTCGAGGCGCTGGCCGGCGAGGAAAACGTGCCGCTCGATGCGCTCTACGGCATGCTCGACGTGCTCGGCGTCAAGGCCGACGGCAGCGACGCCGACCTCACCGAGCAGCTGCAGAAGGGCGCCGAGAAGCTCAAGGAGCTGATGGCCCAGCGTTCCGTCGCGGTGAAGGCCGATGCCGAGCTGGAACGGCTCTCCAGGCTGGCCGACCAGGCCGAGGCCGAAGGTGCCATCGCGCTGGCGCTCGACTATCGCAACCAGGCGAGCGGCCGCGCCGACACGCTGCTCGCCGACAAGCAGGCCGAGGCCGAGCGGCTGCGCGAGGACATGATCGACATCGCGGCGACCTATGCGGCGAACGCCGGCACGGCACTGCTCAATTTCGACCATGCTGCCGCCGCCACGCTCTACGGCAAGGCCTATGCGGCGATCAGCGGCTGGAATGCCGAGCTGGCGCTGGCCTTCAAGATCAGTGAAGCCGACGCACTGTCCGACCGCGGCTACTACACGGGCGACAACGATGCCCTCGTCGCCGCGCTCGCCGCCTATGAGGAGGCGCTGGTGCTCGCCCCACGCGCCACGCAGCCCGATGTCTGGGCGCGCCTCGAGGATCGCATCGGGCAGGCGAACCAGGTACTGGGCGCGCGCCTTTCCGATCCGGCGACGCTCGAAGCCGCTGTCGGCTTCTATCAGGCGGCGCTGGAAGTGCGCACGCGCGAGGCGGCACCGGCCGACTGGGCCAAGACGCAGAACAACCTCGCCAACGCGCTCTACGCGCTGGGGGAGCGCAAGCGCGACATCGGCCAGTTGCGCGACGCAGTGGCGGCGTTCGATGCGGCGCTCGGCGTCTTTTCCGCGGAGGCCGAGCCGGTCAGATGGGCGACGGTGGCGAGCAATCGCGGCGCCGCGCAGCTCAAGATCGCCGAGCTCGTCTATATGGCGACCGACGGCCTCGAGATGGCGGCGGCTGCCGCGGGCAATTCCGACCCCACGAATATTCCGGAAGTCGCGGCGGCGCGCGCCGAGGCCAACGCCGAGATCGACGAGGCCATCTCTTCGCTGGAGAAGGCCGCAGGTCTGAGCTCGAAGGCGGACAATCCGCTCGACTGGGCGATGCTCGAGCACACGCTGGCGGGCGGCGTCGCGCAGCGCGGCATCATGAACAAATCGGCCGACGATCTGCGGCGCTCCATCGACATCTTCCACGCGGTGCTCACTGTCCATACGCGCGAGCGAACGCCGGCGCAGTGGGTCAGGACCTCGAACAACCTCGCCATCTCCTTGAAAAAGCTCAGCGATTTCACTGCCGATCCGGCCCCGATGCGGGAGGCGGTGGCGATCTATGGCGATGTCGTCGCGGCGACGCCGCGGGACGACATGCCGCTCGACTGGGCCGACTACCAGCAGAATCTCGGCAATGCGTTTGGCGCCCTCGCCGATTACGAGGATCCGCTGCCCAATCTCGCGGCGGCGCTCGCCGCCTATCGCGCCGCCGGCGAGGTCACCACCTTCGAGCGTGGCGCGCGCAACTGGCAGCAATTGCAGATCGCCATCAGCACCACGCTCCTGATGCAGTCGCTCAAGGCCGGAGATCGCGCCAAGGCGGAGGAAAGCAAGGCCGTCGCCACCGCCGCGCGCGACCGGCTGAGCGAGGCCGGCATACCGGACGACGGCTTTTTCGAGATGTTCCTGCCGATGACCGACCAGGTTCTGGCGCTGTTCGGAGACTAGGCTAGCGGCGCCGCAAATCGGCGGCCCGCGCGGTCGTCAGCGGCCGCACGTCGGCGGGGTCGCGATCGGCAAGCACGCTCACCGCCGAAATGACCGCCGTCGGCAGGCCGCGATATTTGGCAACGGGCTCCGGCGCCACGCGCCGCTTGGGCTGCATGACCTGCCAGGCCATCGTCGCGCCGGTGCTGCTGCGGCCGATTTGCCTGGGCGTGCGGCGGGGGCTCGATCCGCGGCTCGTGGCGCGCATCGAGAGCGTGCTGGCGCACGCTCGACGGCCTTGCCGGCATGGGCGTGGGGGGGCGTGCGGACGCCGCGGGCCGAGATTGACGCGCCCTGCGGGGCCCGCTACTCGTTGCCTGCCCTTCATCCGGATCAGGCGACATGCTGAGATTCGACGCCAACATTACCCAGCTCTATACCGACGTTCCGTTTCTCGATCGCTTCGCCGCGGCGGCGGGTGACGGCTTTCGCGGCGTCGAGATGCGCTCGCCCTTCGAGGAGAGCAAGACAGCGCTGGCCGAGCGGCTCGCCGCGCACGATCTCGAGCTCGTGCTGTTCAATTTTCCCGCCGGCAACTGGGACAAGGGCGAGCGCGGCATCGCCTGCCTGCCGGGGCGCGAGGCGGAGTTTCGCGAGAGCCTGGTGCTGGCGCTCGACTATGCGCTGGCGCTCGGCTGCAGGCGGCTCAACTGCCTGGCCGGCCTGACGCCGGCAGGCGTCGCGCACGAGGTGGTCGAGGCGACGCTGGTGGCCAACCTGCGCCACGCGGCCGAGGTGCTGGCCGACAATGGAATCAGGTTGCAGCTCGAGCCGATCAATCGGCGCGACAATCCGGGCGGGTTCGTCCAGACGACGGCGCACTACGAGCGCATCGCCGAGCAGGTGGCGCACGACAACCTCTACCTGCAATACGACTTCTACCATGTGCAGATCATGCAGGGCGACCTGCTGCGCACCTTCGAACGCCTGCAGAAGGTCATCTCGCACGTGCAGATCGCCGACAATCCGGGTCGCCACGAGCCGGGCACGGGCGAGATCAACTACCCCTTCATCTTCGCGGCGCTGGAGCGGCTGGGCTATGATGGCTGGATCGGCTGCGAATATGTGCCGGCCGGACGCACCAGCGATGGGCTCGGCTGGATGCGCGCCGCGCTTGCGGAGTCCTGACATGAGCCGGATCACCTATCTCACCAGCATCGATTTCGGGCCAGGCACGTTGGCCGCGCTCGGCGAGGCCCGGCGCGAGCTGGGCATTGGCCGGCCGCTGCTGGTCGCCGACAAAGGCGTGGTGGCGGCCGGGCCCGTGGCACGCGCGGCGGCACAGCTGCCGGCCGGCACGCCGCTGTTCGATGCGACGCCGCCCACGCCCACCGAGGCGGCGGTGCTGGCGGCGCTGGCGCGCTACCGCGCCGAAGGCTGCGACGGCCTCGTCGCCATCGGCGGCGGTTCGCCCATCGATCTTGCCAAGGGCGTGGCGCTGCTTGCCACCCATGCCGGGCCGCTCGAGCACTATGCCGCGATCTATGGCGGCGTCGAGCGCATCACCGGCAATGTGGCGCCGGTCATCGCCATCCCGACGACGGCCGGCACCGGCGCCGAGGTCGGCCGCGCCGCGCTGCTGACCCTCGACGACGGTCGCAAGCTCGGCATCATCTCGCCGCATCTCATTCCCAGGCGCGCCATCTGCGACCCCGAGCTGACGCTCGGCCTGCCGCCCATGCTGACCGCCGCCACCGGCCTCGACGCGCTGAGCCACTGCATCGAGACGCTGTGCTCGCCGCGCGACAATCCGCCGGCCGAGGCCATCGCGCTCGACGGCGCGGGACGGCTCTGGCGCCATCTCGAGCGGGCGGTGACGGCGGGCAGCGACCTTGCGGCGCGCGGCGAGGTGATGATGGGCGCGCTGATGGGCGGACTCGCCTTCCAGAAGGGGCTCGGCGCCGTGCATGCGCTGAGCCACGCGCTGGGCGGGCTCAAGGACGTGTCGCTGCATCACGGCACGCTCAACGCCATTCTCATGCCCATCGTGGTGCGCTTCAACGCCCCCGTCCTCGGCGACAAGCTGGCGCGGCTCGCGGCGGCGACCGGCATCGACGGCGAGGTCGCGGCGGCGCTCGACGCGCTCAACCGGCGGCTCGGGATTCCGGTCGGGCTGGCGGCGCTCGGCGTGCGCGAGGCGCATTTCGACTGGGTGATCGAGCGCGCTGTCGCCGACCATTCGAACGCCACCAATCCGCGTCCCGCCAGCGCCGCCGACTATCGCGCCATGCTGGTGGAGGCGATGGGGTAGCGTGGCAGTCGGCAGTCGCGCCCTGCCCACGTCATTCCCGCCCGCCCTCTGTGGCGCCTCTTGCACCGTGTCATTCCCGCCGGCGCGGGAATGACTGGCTGAGGGCAGCAAGGCCACCTTCATCTTCGCCCTTTACGCCGGCTCGATTTTGTTGTTAGCGTGGCCGGTGATGGACGCGCCGCATGCCGGAGTTGTCGGGTCGCCGACCGTGGGCCATCGCCGAGCGAAGGGGGGAACCTGACCGCGTCGGCGAACGTCATTCCTATTGCCGAAATTTCGCCCGGGGGGCGAAGCGGCGCAGAGCGGAGAGCTTTTCATGGGTGCGGTCAGCATCAACAATGTGCGCAAGAACTACGGCAATGTGGAGGTGCTGCACGGCGTCTCCGTGGACATCGCCGACGGCGAATTCGTCATCCTCGTCGGCCCGTCGGGCTGCGGCAAGTCCACCCTGCTGCGCATGATCGCCGGCCTCGAGGAGATCACCTCGGGCGAGATTTCCATCGGCGGCCGCGTCGTCAACACGCTGGCGCCCAAGGATCGCGACATTGCGATGGTGTTCCAGTCCTACGCGCTCTATCCGCACATGACGGTGGAGCAGAACATGGGCTTTTCGCTCAAGCTGCAGCGCGTCGCCAAGGAGGAGATCAAGAAGCGCGTCGCCAACGCGGCGGCCATTCTCGGCCTCGAGCCCTATCTGCAGCGCTATCCGCGGCACCTGTCGGGCGGCCAGCGCCAGCGCGTCGCGATGGGCCGCGCCATCGTGCGCAACCCGGCCGTCTTCCTGTTCGACGAGCCGCTCTCGAATCTCGACGCCAAGCTGCGCGTGCAGATGCGCTCGGAGATCAAGCAGAACCACCAGCGGCTCAAGACCACCACCGTCTATGTGACGCACGACCAGATCGAGGCCATGACGATGGCCGACCGCATCGTGGTGATGCATGACGGCGTCATCGAGCAGATCGGCACGCCGCTCGAGCTCTACGATACGCCGGCCAACCTGTTCGTCGCCGGTTTCATCGGCTCGCCCGCCATGAACATGATCCCGGGCAAGATGGAGGGCAACGATTTCGTCGCCAAGGACGGCACCCGCATCACCCTGGCGAGCGCGCCGGCCGGCGCCGCCGGCAAGGCGGTGACGCTGGGCGTGCGTCCCGAGCATTTCCATCTCGATCCCGACGGCGTGCCGGCGGAAATCCTCACCGTCGAACCGACCGGCTCGGAGACGCAGGTGGTGGCGCGCTTTGCCGGCCACGAGATCATGGGCGCCTTCCGCGAGCGCATCACCACGAAGCCCGGCGATTCGATCCGGATCCGGCCGGAAAACAGCGCCGTGCACCTGTTCGACACCGAAACCGGCAAGCGCATCGCCGCCTGAGCCACGGGTTTCTGCGGTTCCGCGGGCGAGGGGAGCGATCCCCTCGCCCGTTTGCGTCGGCCGAGGGGTAGAGTCTATGGACATCGCCATGACGGGCATGAGGAGCGTGCATAGATGAGACAGACCTGGCGCTGGTTCGGGCCGCAGGACATCGCGAGCATCGACGACATCGTGCAGGCGGGCGCCGAGGGCGTGGTCACGGCCCTCCACCACGTGCCCAATGGCGCGGTGTGGACGCCCGAGGAGATCGCGAGGCGCCAGCAGCAGGTCGCGACGCGCAAGGACGGCTCGCCCTCGGGCATCGCCTGGGAGGTGATCGAGAGCCTGCCGGTCTCCGAGGACATCAAGAAGCAGAAGAACGACTGGTGCGCCCACATCGCCAACTACAAGACCTCGCTCGAGAACGTCGCGCGCGCCGGGCTCGAGGTGGTCTGCTACAATTTCATGCCGGTGCTCGACTGGACGCGCACCGAGCTGCGCTACGAGGTCGCCAGCGGCGGCACGGCGATGCGCTTCGACATCGCCGACTTCGCCGTCTTCGACATCCATATCCTCAACCGCCGCGGCGCCGCCGCCGACTTTTCCGAGGCGGTGCGCGACGAGGCGGCACGGCGCTTCCAGGGCCTGCCGGACGCGGCGCGCAAGACGCTGGCGCGCAACGTCACGATGGGGCTGCCGGGCGCCACCGAGAGCCTCGGCCTCGCCGACGTGCAGGCGCATCTCGATGAATATGGCGGCATCTCGCCCGAGCAGTTGCGCAGGCACTTCGTCGATTTCCTCAGCGAGGTGGTGCCGGTCGCCGAAAGGCTCGGCCTGAGGCTCTGCTGCCACCCCGACGATCCGCCGTTCCCGCTGCTCGGCCTGCCGCGCGTCATGTCCACCGAGGCCGACTACGTCTACATGACCGGGCAGGTGGCCTCGCCGGCCAACGGCATCACGCTGTGCTCCGGCTCGCTCGGGGCGCGGCCCGACAACGACCTGCCGGGGATGATGCGCCGGCTCGGCGACAAGGTGCATTTCCTGCACCTGCGCAACGTCAAGCGCGACGGCGCCGAGATCGCCGGCTCCTTCTTCGAGGCCGAGCACCTCGCCGGCGACACCGACATGGTCGATCTCGTCGCGGCGGTGATCGCCGAGGAGCGCCGGCGCAAGGCCGCCGGGCGCGCCGACCACCAGATCCCGATGCGGCCCGATCACGGCCAGGACATCCTCGACGATCTCGCTCGCCGCTCGCAGCCGGGCTATCCCACCATCGGCCGCCTCAAGGGGCTCGCGGAATTGCGCGGCGTGATGACGGCGCTCGAACATGGGCGGTTCGGGCTGCAGGGGTGAGCGCCGCCCGCCCGCGCACGAATCCTCTCGGTCGGGACTCTGCTTTCCCTGGGGGAGAAGGTGGCGGCCGCCGGATGAGGTGGCCTGGGCCGCTCAGTCCTCCAGCAGATAGCCGCGGCGCTGCGGCAGGGGCGTGGTGCCGACGATCTTGGCGATGGAGTCGCCGCGCGTCACGTATTTGCGCAGCACGCGCGACAGCACCAGCCCGCTGGTGCCGGCGAGGATCGGGGTGCGCGCCATGAAGGCGTCCGGGCCGTCGAGCGCGATGAGGTCGGCGATGGGCTGGCCCCGCGTCACGCGCTGGCCGAGATCGACGCGATAGGCGAGAAGCCCCGGCCGGTCGACGCGCACGATCTCGGTCGCCTCGAAGGGCGTCGCGGTCGATGTCGGCTCGGGCCGCGGGCCGGGATCGGCGGCCACCAGGCCGCGCCCGCACAGAAAGCCGAAGAGGCGCAGCGCGTCCTGCTCGCCATAGTGGTCGAAGCTGTCGGCCTGGCCGCGATATTCCAGCGTCGCGGTGGCGCTCGCCATTGGCACCGGCTTGCCGGGGTTGGCCTGCGCCACCCTGCGGTAGAGCAGCGGCAGCACCTCGTCGAAGGAGCCGCCGCCGCTGTCGGCGGCGGTCAGCACGGCAGCGGCGCCCATCCAGTCGCTCAGGTCCTGCAATTCGGGCATCAGCTCGGGCGAGGTGAAGATATGCAGCAGCGAGTCGCTGTCGCAGTGCAGGTCGAGCACGAAGCTGGCGTCGTGCGCCTCCCTCAGCAGGAACAGGCGCAGCTTCTCGGCCGCCATGCGCGGCTGCTGCGCGTCGATCCAGCCGGCCACCGTCTTGCGGATCAGCGCGACGTTGAAGCGCTCGTCGTCGTTCAGCCGGCCGGCGAGCTGCGAGCGCACCAGCGCGAACAGGTCCGGCCATTGCCGGTTGTAGTTGACGCCGCTGGCGATGTCGGCGCGCCCGAGGTGGTGACGGTGCACCATGTTGGCCATGCCGAGCGGGTTGGCCATCGGCACCACGGTGAAGCGGGCGCGCAGCAGGTCCTGCTCGTCGGCCTCGCGCAGCAGCGGCAGCAGATGATGCAGCACCATCGTGCCGGGCTGCTCGTCGGCATGCAGCGCCGCCTGCAGGTAGACCTTCTCGGCGGCTTCGGGCGGGCCGATGCGATAAAAGCTCAGCTCGGTGGCGGTGCCGGGCGTGTCGCCCGCAAGCTTCAGCGTGTCGCGCAGAAAGGCCATCAGCTCACCAGCCGCCGGAAACTGAAGCGCAGCGGCGCGGCCTGCGGCAGGTGCCGCATCAGGCGCCGGTAGACGAGGCCGAAAGCGTAGAAGATGACAAGCGAAATGGCGAGGAAATAGGCCGCCGCCACCGAATAGTGCAGGAAGACGTTGTAGTCGCGCAGGAACAGGTCGCCGGCCATGCTCATCAGGTCGCGCTGGTCGCCGATCACCGGCAGGGTGAAATAGACCAGCGCCGTGGCGTGGAACAGGAACACCACCTCGTTGGTGTAGGCGGGCCAGGCGATGCGGATCATGTGCGGCCAGGTCACCGACCAGAAGCGCTGGCGCCGGCTCATGCCGTAGGCGCGTGCCGCCTCGATCTCGCCGCGCGGCACGGTGGCCAGCGCGCCGTGGAAGATCTCGGCCGAATAGGCCGTGGTGTTGAGCGCCAGGATCGCCGGCCCGAGGAACAGCGGGTGCAGCACGAACCAGTCGATGCCGAGCGGCTTCCAGGTGCTGAGGTTGAAGGCCAGCATCAGCGAATAGAAGGTGAAGAGC
>JBDHTK010000130.1:0-8729 GCA_039808625.1 Devosia sp.
CCACAGCACGCCGACATAGAGCACCAGCACATAGGCAAGGGTGCGGTGGACGAACTGCACGGTGAGGGCGTTCTCGAAGAGGTTCTTCCACCACGGCTCCATCGCGCCGAGGCCCGACGGCACCAGCGCGCCGTCCATCAGCGGCCAGGTGTTGTAGCCCATGCCGGCGTCGAGCCCGGCGACGAAGGCGCCGGCGACGACCTGGAGGAAGACGAGGGCGAGCAGGATCGCGGCGCCCCCGCGATCGGTTTCGGCCGGCAGCGGCTGAGCCGGGCCGAGGCGGCGCGCCACCCAGATCAGCGCCAGGAACAGCAGCAGCGCAGCGCTCAAATGCGCGGCGAGGCGATATTGCGAGACGGAGGTCAGTTCGGTGAGGCCGGACGACACCATCCACCAGCCGAGCGCGCCTTGCAGCCCGCCGAGGACGAACAGGCCGGCGAGCGGCCCGGCGAGGCTCCACGAGAAGCGGCGCTGCACGAGAAAGACGAGGAACGGCACGGCAAAGGCGAAGCCGATGACGCGGCCGAGGAAGCGGTGCCCCCACTCCCACCAGAAGATGTACTGGAACTGCGGCAGGGTCATGCCGAGGTTGAGCACCTGGTATTGCGGGATGCGCTTGTAGTTCTCGAACTCGGCGAGCCAGTCGGCGTCGCTGAGCGGCGGAATGATGCCGGAGATCGGCTTCCACTCGGTGATGGAGAGGCCGGAATCGGTCAGCCGCGTGAGGCCGCCCACCACCACCATCGCCAGGACCAGCGCGGCGATGAGATAGAGCCAGACGCGCACCGGGCGCAGCCGGTCGGGGTTCGAGAAGTTGGCGACGGATTCGGCGGAAGTGAGCAGGACCACGGCATTGACCCGGGAGGAATTTGCGGCGAGGGATAGCCGTCCATGACCGGGGGTGCAACCGCTGCGATGACGCAGAGCACGCGCAAGCTTTTGGGCACGCTGGGCCTCATCGTGCTGCTCATCGCCTATCCGCTTGCGGTGGCCGAGGTTTACGCGCGTTTCCTCATGGGCCTGCCGTGGTGGGGTGCGATCCTCGTCCTGGCGGCGGCGGGCGCGGCCTGGTTCTTTCCGGCAAGCTGGGTGATCCGCTGGATGAGCCGGCCGGACTAACGCCCGAGCCACGTAAAGACCGCCGGCGCGGCGAAGACGTCGACATAGCGCCGGCGCTGGAAGCGGCCGTTGAGCGAGACGCGCGGCAGGGCGTGGAGGCTGTCGCGGTGGTGGCGGTAGAGCGCGCCGGGAATCGTGGTGACGGCAGAGCGGAGGCCCAGTTCGGCCGCCAGCTTGTAGTCGCGCGGCCCGGCCGAAGCGGGCCCGCCGATGGGGTAGCTCAGATGCAGCGGGCGCCGGCCGAACTGCGCCTCGATCACCTTCACCGATTGCGCGATCTCGTGGCGGGCCTGCTCGGGCGGCAGCTTGGCGAGCTCGTAATGGTGCACCGTGTGGGCGCCGATGGTGCAAAGCTGCTCGTCGGCGAAAGCGCGCAGCTCCGCCCAATCCATGATCAGGGCCCGGCACTGGGCGGCAAGGTCGAAATCGTAGCGGGCCGCGAGGTCGCGGACCAGCGCCACGCGGTCGGGCTCGGGCATGGCCCGCATGCGGGCATAGAGCAGGTCGTAGGCGGCGTGCTTC
This sequence comes from Devosia sp., assembly GCA_039808625.1. Lineage (GTDB taxonomy): Bacteria > Pseudomonadota > Alphaproteobacteria > Rhizobiales > Devosiaceae > Devosia_A. The sequence continues at coordinate 1,642 of JBDHTK010000130.1, forward strand.
TGGCTCAGGGTGGCGGTGGGCAGGTATTCGGTCTCGCCTTCGCCGGTGATGGCCAGCGCCTCCTGGCCGGCGACGATGTCCTCGAGCGCCTGCCACCAGACCTCGCCGACACCGTCGACCAGCGCCGTCGGCACGTAGAGCGTGAACGGGCACTGGTGGCGGCGCAGCACGGGCAGCGCGTATTTGAGGTTGTCGCGATAGGCATCGTCGAAGGTGAAGACGGCAAAGCGCCTGTCGTCGGCTTCCGATTCCAGCCGGCGCAGCCCCTCGCCCAGATCGACGATGTCGAAGCCGAGCTGGCGGATGCGGGGGATGGCGAAGTCGAGGAAGTCCGGCGTCACCTGCAAGATGGCATTGGGCGCGAAATCCGCCGGCGGCTCGGGCAGCACGCGATGCAGGGTGAAGATGACGCCGCGGGCGCGCGAAGCCTTTCGGATGAGCGTCGTCAGCCGGCTCGCCCACAGCACCTCGAACATGCCGGCGATGGCAGCATAGCGCAGCGCGCCCATCAGGCGACTGCGGCTTCGGGCTCGGGCGGCTCCACGGCTTCCACTGCGGCGAAGCCGAGGCTGGCGATGTCGGCGGCAGCGGCCTCGACCAGCGCCTGCGGCGCCTGCGGCGGCCGCACCAGGGCGAGGCGCGCCTCGGCGCCGGCGAAGACCGGCAGCGTGGAGTTGAGGCCGACGCGGCCGGTGGCGACGACCACCACCTCGTAGATGTCGGCCAGCGCCTCGACGAGGGTCAGCGGCTTGGTCGAACGCCGATCCAGATGTGGCTGCTGCCCCCACGGCACCTCCGCGAGGCCGTCGCGCATCTTGTGGACGACATCGCCGAAGCCGGCAGCGCCGGCGCACAGATCGGTGAGGCCGGGCGCGGTGGAGGGCCGGAAGCTGCCGGCGTCGATGCGGCAGACGCTGAGGCCGTTGTCGAGCGCCTCGGCCACCAGCGTATCGGCGACGAGGGCGGCGTCGCGAGCCTCGGACACGGCAGCGATGAGAACGATGCGGGCACGGCCGAGCGTCATGTCGGCGGCCAGCGTCGCGAGCGCCGGCGGGGCGTCCACGACCCCGTTGTCGTCGTCCGTCTCGGCGAGGGTGGGGACCATCTCCTCGCCCTCCTCCATCGGCGCCTCGGCAGCCTCCTCGGCGTCGTCCCCTTCGAGCGCCGGCTCGACGGGGCGCAGGCCGGTGCGGTCATAGACGGCACGGCCCGACATCAGCTCACCGAACAGCACGCTGCCGATCTGGAACGTCAGCGCAACGAAGCCGACTGCGCCAAGGATGAGCGCCGTCTTGGGTGAGGCCGGCACCACGGACGGCGCGGCGCTGGTGATGACGCGCACGTCGGGCAGCACGCCGCCGGTATCGGTGCGGCCGGCCGCGTCGCGATATTTGATCAGGTAGGAATCGAGCAGGTCGCGCTGCGCCTTGGCCTCGCGGGTAAGGCTGTCGAGCGTCACGCTGTCCCTCGTCTGCGTCGAGGCGGCGAGCCGGGCGCGCGCCATGTCGTCGTTGAGTGAGGCGATGAGCCCGTCCTCGACCGTGACCTGCGCGGCGAGGCCATCGGCGATGCGCCGTGCCTCGCCGGCGATCTGCGTGTTGACCTGTGCGATCTGCGCGTTGAGGCCGCGAATGGTGGGATGCGCCGGCAGCAGGATGGCGGTCTTTTCTGCCAGCTCCCCTTGCAGGGTGGCGCGCGTCTGCATCAGCGACTGCACGACGGCCGAGGCGCGCACGTCCTCGACGCCCTCGACCGGCTGCCCCGAGCGGAGCAGCGAACGGATCAGCTCGGCGCGCTGGCCGGCCGTGCTGCGGCGCGCCTGCGCGTCGGTGATCTGGCGGGCGATGTCGGACATCTGCTGGTCGGGCAGCGTGGTGCCGTTGGTGCCGGCGAAAATGCCGTTCTGGGCGCGATAGTCGGCGACCGCGGCGTCGGCCTGCTGCACCTTGGCGCGCAGCGTCTCGATCTGCTGCTGCAACCAGGCCGTCGCCTCGACAGTATCGGCCAGCGACTGCCCCGCCCGGCGCTTCACGTGCTCGGCGGCGATGGCGTTGGCGAGGCGCGCGGCAAGCTCGGGATCGGTCGAGCGCACGAAGATGGAGATGACCGCGGAGTCGCGCTCGCGGATCACCGTCAGCCGGTCGGTGAGGTTGTGCAGCACGGTCTCGTCGATGCTTTTCGGCGCCGAACTGCGCCCGACGAGGCTGAGCAGCGCGGTGAGCGGGCTTGCGGCGCTGCCGTTGAACTCGGGCACGTCGCGCAGCTTTTCGGCGTCGATGACGGCAAGCAGCGTGTCGCGCGACTTCACCAGCTCGATCTGGCTCGACAGCAGCGCGTCGATGCTGATGCCGCTGGCGCTCGGCGTGGCGCCGGCACTCGGCGCCTGCGTGTAGCTCGAGGTGCGGTCCTCGACGAGCAGGCTGGCCGAGGATTCGTACATCCGCGGCACGAACATCAGGACGACGAAGGTGGCGACGAGCAGCAGCACCGTGACCAGCACGATGCGCAGCAGGCGCGCGCGCAGCGCCCCGAACAGTGCGCCGACATCCATGCGCAGATCCTCGGGCGGCGTCGACTCGAGCGTCATGCTGCAAGCTCCTTTACGCGCGGAACTATCGGGTCGGCGTGGTCAACAATCCGTTAAGGAGACGTTGCGGCATGCAACCATGCGGGCGCGCAGTAAGCACATTGTTAACCATGCGCAGCCGACACTGCGCCGACTCTCGGAACCGGTTTTCATGCGCTGGCTGCAGCTCTTCGTCGTCCTGCTCCTGATACCGCTGGCGGCTTGCGCGACCAGCGGCAAGGTGTCCACCTATCCGGTGGAAACCAGCGGCGCCTATACGCTGGGCGGCGGCGACGTCCTGCGCGTCAAGGTCTATGGCGACGACAGCGTCACCGGCAGCTACAGGGTGGACGAGGCGGGCATGATCGCCATGCCGCTGGTCGGGCTGGTGCGGGCGAGCGGGCGCACCACCGCCGAAATGGCCGCCGCCATCGCCGCGGCGCTCGCCAACGGCTATGTGCGCAACCCGGACGTGTCCGTCGAGGTCGAGGCCTACCGGCCGTTCTTCATCCAGGGCGCGGTGAAGATGGGCGGCCAGTTCACCTATGTCTCCGGCATGACGGTGCGCGCCGCGGTGAGCACCGCCGGCGGCTACACCGACACCGCCAATCGCGGCCGGGCAACGCTCTATCGCCGGGTGGGCGCCGAGATGCAGGAGCGCGTCGTCGATCTCGACTTCCCGATCTTCCCCGGCGACACCATCGTCATCGCCGAACGCTGGCTGTGAGGCCGTGAGCGCGGCCCCTCCCCTGCGCATCCTGCAGGTGCTGCGGGCGCCCGTGGGCGGGCTGTTCCGCCATGTGCGCGACCTCTCCGCCGAGCTGGCGCGGCGCGGACATCAGCTCGGCGTCGTCGCCGACAGCCTCACCGCCGACGATCTCACGGCCGAGCGGCTGGCCGCGCTCGGGCCTTTCGCGACGCTCGGCATCCACCGGCTGCCCATGCCGCGGCTCGTCGGGCTCGCCGACCTCACCACGCCGCTCGCCGTCCGCAGGCTGGCGCGGCAGTTGCGCGCCGACGTGCTGCACGGGCACGGGGCAAAGGGCGGCTTCGCGGCCCGGCTGGGCCGCTCCGGCCCGCAGGCGGCGCTCAACACGCCGCATGGCGGCGTGCTGAACTATCGGCCCGGCTCGCCGGCCGGGCAGCTCTTCCGGCGGGTGGAGCGCGGCCTCGGCCGGCTCACCGACGCCTATGTGTTCGAGAGCGCCTACGCGCAGCGCGCCTTCCACGCGCAGATCGGCGCGCCGCCCTGCCGCGAGGCGGTGATCCACAACGGGCTGCTGCCCGAGGAATTCGCGCCGGTGCCGCTCGATGCCGATGCGAAGGACTTCGTGTTCATCGGCGAGTTCCGCGACGTGAAGGGCATCTCCTATCTGCTCGACGCGCTGGCGGGGCTCGTGCGTCCGGACGGGGCGCCGGCGACGCTGGCGATGGCCGGCAGCGGTCCCGACTTCGCGGCGACCGAAACGCGCCTCGCGCGCGACGGCCTCGCGGCACGCGTCGAGCTGCTCGGGGTGCGGCCGGCGCGCGAAGCGCTGCGGCGCGGGCGCTGCCTCGTCGTGCCGTCGCTGGCGGAGTCGCTGCCCTACGTCATCCTCGAGGGCACGGCAGCCGGGCGGCCGGTGATCGCCACCGACGTGGGCGGCGTCGCCGAGATCTTCGGGCCGACCGCCGGGCGCCTCGTGCCCCCCGCCGATGCGACGGCGCTGGCGGCGGCGATGCGGCGGGCGCTCGCGGCGCCCGACGACGCGGTGCGCGAGGCGGCCGAACGGCTGGCCTTCGTCGCCCCGCGCTTTGCCGTGGGGCACATGACCGACGCCATCGAGGCGCTCTATCGCGAGGTGCTGGCGGCGCGCCGGCATGGTTAATCATAGGGCCGGGTTTTCACCTCGCCTTCACCCCTTGGCCCTAGGATGGCGGCGTTTCGTTCCGTCCCAATGCATGCCATGCTCCGCCTCGACCCAAAGCAAGCCGTCATCGCTCACGTCGCCCGCCAGACGGCGCCCGGCGGCGATGGGCTCGGGCCCGAGGCGCAGGCCATCGCGGCGGCGCCCATCGAGGCGGGCTATTCGAGCGCGGTGATCGTCGGCATCGCGCAGGCGGTCGAGGCGGTGCTGCTGGCGGGCCTCGGCTTCGCCATCTATGCGGCCTATGTCGAACCCGGCCAGCAGGCCGTGTACGTGCCGACGATCCTTGTCACCACGCTGTTCGCCAACGTGCTGTTCAACGCGGCGCGCACGCATCGTATCGCCGCCTACCGCACGGTGTTCCAGCAGATGGGGCGCGTGCTGGCCGCCTGGTCGCTCGTGTTCATCCTGGTGATGACCACGGCCTTCCTGCTCAAGAGCTCCGAGCTCGTATCGCGGGTCTGGCTGGTGTCGTGGTTCGCCGGCGGGGCGGTGGCGCTGACCGGCTTCCGGCTGGGGCTGCGGGCACTCGTCAGGCACTGGACCCGCGACGGCAAGCTCAAGCGGCGCACGGTGATCGTCGGCGGCGGGCACGACGCCGAGGCGCTCATCGCCTCGATCCGCGAGAGCGCCGGCGCCGACGTCAACCTGCTCGGGCTGTTCGACGACCGCAATGACGAGCGCTCGCCGGAATCGGTGGCGAGCGTGCCCAAGCTCGGGCGCGTCGCCGATCTCATCGCGTTCGCCCGGCAGACGCGGGTCGACCTGGTCATCGTCTCCATGCCGCTCTCGGCGGAAAAGCGCGTGCTGGAGATGCTGACGCAGCTCTGGGTGCTGCCGGTCGACATCCGGCTCAGCGCCCATATGAGCAAGCTGCGCTTCACCTCGCGCGCCTATTCCTATGTCGGCGGCGTGCCGGTGTTCGACCTGGCCGACCGGCCGATCTCGGACTGGAACCTCGTTTTCAAGTGGCTGTTCGACAAGCTGGTGGCGCTGGTGGCGCTGGCGCTGCTGTCGCCGGTGATGATCGCCACCGCCATCGCCATCAAGCTCGACAGCCCCGGGCCGGTGTTCTTCCGCCAGAAGCGGCACGGCTTCAACAACGAGCTCATCGAGGTGTTCAAGTTCCGCTCGATGCGCACCGACGCGGCCGACCCGACGGCGCGCCGGCAGGTGACCCGGGACGATCCGCGCGTGACGCGCGTCGGCCGCTTCATCCGCAAGACCTCGATCGACGAGCTGCCGCAGTTCTTCAACGTGCTGCGCGGCGAATTGTCGGTGGTCGGCCCGCGTCCGCATGCGCTCGAGGCCAAGGCCGACAACATCCTCTACTACGAGGCGGTGGAAGGCTATTTCGCCCGTCACAAGGTGAAGCCCGGCATCACCGGCTGGGCCCAGATCAACGGCTGGCGCGGTGAGACCGACACGGTCGACAAGATCATGCAGCGCGTGCAGCACGACCTCTACTACATCGAGCACTGGTCGATCCTGCTCGACCTCTACATCGTCGTGATGACGCCGTTCACGCTCGTCACAAAATCCGAAAACGCCTACTGAAATGGCGTTCGCCGAGGCCAGCGCGAGCGGCCGGGCGCGCGGCAGCCTCTATGTGCGGGCGCGGCTCGACACGCTGCTCGGCTGGGCGGTGGCGCTGTGGGTGTTCTGCGGCAGCATCGTCATCACCGAGCCGTCGCCCTACGAAGTGGCCTTCCTCGCCGTGCTGGCCGTGTCGCTGGGCGCGTCCGGCTTCGCCTTCCGGCGCGAGACGCTGGGGCTCCTGGTGCTGTGGGCCAGCTTCATCCCCTTCGCGCTGATCGCGGCGTTCCAGGCGACCTTCACGCCGCTGCCCAATGCGCTGATCTTCCAGGCGGTGACGATCTTCCTGTTCTTCACCAGCTACTGGCTGGCCAACTACGCGGCCGGGGCGCCGCAGGCGCGCATGCGGCTCATCGTCGGCGCCTACAGCGCGGCGGCGGTCCTGGCGGCGCTGCTCGGCACGCTGGGCTACCTGAAGCTCATTCCGGGCCACGACCTGTTGACCCTCTATGGCCGCGCCAAGGCGCTGTTCAACGACCCCAACGTGTTCGGACCGTTCCTCATCCTGCCCGCCATGTATGCGCTGCAACGGCTGCTGCTGGCGCCGCCGAAGCGCGCCTTCTGGGGCGGCGTCATCTTCATGGTGATCGCCATCGGCGTCTTCGCCAGCTTCTCGCGCGCCGCGTGGGGGCACCTGGCGGTGTCGGCGGCGCTCGTCTACCTCATGTGCTTCGGCCTCGTCGCGCATGCGCGCGAGAAGGTGCGCATGCTGGTGCTGGCGCTGGTCGGCGCGCTGGCGCTCGTCGTCGCCATCGGCGGCCTGCTGTCGATCCCCTCGGTGCAGCGGCTGTTCGAGACGCGCGCTGCGGCGCAGACCTACGACGAGGGCGAGACCGGCCGCTTCGGCCGGCAGGGCTACGCCTTCGAGCTGGCGCTCGCCAATCCGCTCGGCATCGGGCCGCTGGAGTTCCGCAACCTGCATATCCGCGAGGAACCGCACAACAGCTACGTCAATGTGCTGCACGTCTATGGCTGGGGCGGCGGGCTGGCCTTCATCCTGTTCATCGGCACGACGATCT
>JBDHTK010000131.1:0-8675 GCA_039808625.1 Devosia sp.
CGGCCATGCGCATGTCGAGCGGCCCCTCGCGCAGGAAGGAGAAGCCGCGCCCGGCCTTGTCGAGCTGCATGGAGGAGACGCCGATGTCGAGCACGACGCCGTCTATCGGGCCGGCGGCGAGCCGATCCAGTTCGGCAAAAGCTCCGGCTACGAATCTGAACCGACTCGGAAATTCGCTTTCGAGCGCCCGCGCGAAGGGCTGCACCGAGGGGTCGCGGTCGATGGCGGTGACGCTGGCCCCGGCCGCCAGCAGCGCCCGCGAATAGCCGCCGGCGCCGAACGTGCCGTCGACGATGCGGGCGCCGTCGAGCGGCGCCAGCGCCTCCAGCACCTCGGCCAGAAGCACGGGCACATGCGGCGCCTCGGGCACGCTGTCATCCGGCTTCGACATGTCGCGCGATACACTCCATCCGGCCCCCGCCGGGCCGGTACGCAATATCCCCGCACTTTCGTGGAGCGGAATTAAGATTCCATTGAGCAAACCGCGATGGAGGCGGCGCCAGTTGACCTGTAAGCCGGGTTCTGTATGGCCCGCGCCCGAAAGCGCGGACGTGGCGGCCATTCCTCTGGGGTCCGTGTTGCCACGGACCTCAAGCAACCAACCCAGACGACTTGCCTCGAAACGCGGCCCGGGTTGCCCCGACTCGTCTCTATTTGGTTTTGCTCCCGGTGGGGTTTGCCGTGCCGGTCCTGTTGCCAGTCCCGCGGTGCGCTCTTACCGCACCTTTTCACCCTTGCCGGTCATTGGCCGGCGGTCTGTTTTCTGTGGCACTTTCCCTGGGGTCGCCCCCGGCGGCGGTTAGCCGCCACCGTATTTCGATGGAGCCCGGACTTTCCTCCCCGCCGCGAAGCGGAGCGGCCACCCGGTCAACTGGCGCTGCCTATGTGCAAACGAACGGGCGCCACGTCAAGCGGCAGTCGCCGGCGGCGGCAGCCGGACGATGCGGTTATAGGCCGCGTTGATCGCCTGCATGCGGGCCGTGGCGATGTCGATCAGCTCCTCCGGCACGCCCTTGGCGATCAGCCGGTCGGGATGGTGCTCGGCCACCAGCAGGCGGTAGACGCGCCGCACCTCGGCCCGGTCGGCATCGGGCGTCAGCCCGAGCACCACATAGGGATCGACGCCGGTATCGAGCTCGACATGCTGCGCCGCGATCTGCTCGAAACGCGCCGCGTCGAAGCCGAAGACATCGCTGACCTGCTTGAGATAGGCCAGTTCCGCCTCATGCACGTAGCCATCGGCGGAGGCGATGAAGAACAGCCCGTCGAGCACATGCTCCAGCGTTTCCGGCTCGCGCGCGAAAAACCGCGCGATCTTGCGGGCATAGGCCTCGAAGCCGGCGACGTCCTGCCGCGCCAGCGCGTAAACGCGGTCGACCTGGTCCTCGATGCCGGGCGGAATCTCGACCGTGCGCTTGAAGGCCCGCAGTTCCGACGCGGTGGCGACGCCATCGGCCACCGCCATCTTCGCCGAGAGCGCGATCAGCGCCAGGGTGAAGGCCGCGTCGCGTCCGCCGGGCAGCCACGTATCGGGATCGAGCAGCGTGGCGAGCGAGCCGGCGACGCCCGTCCGGGCGCTCACCGATCCGACGATGTCAGCCAGCCGCTGCCAGACCGAAGACATGGTGTTCGCCTCGTTGCGCGGCGGACCATAAGCGGCCCGCCCGCACAGGTCAAAACAGGGTAAAATCCTCGCTCGCACCATTATCCTCGAAAAGCTGGTAGAGCCGCCGCTGGCGCTCCAGCCGGGCATTGTTCGGCCCGTCGCTCAGATAGAAGCCGTCAGGGTCGTAAGTGTTCCGCTCGGTCACCCGGGCGCTCGAGCGCGTCCCGGTGCTGTCGCCTTCGAGGATGCCGCGCCGCTCGAGATACTGGCGCAGCGATTCGGTTTCCCAATTGGCGGAGTCGTCGACGATCGGTGCCGGCGGCGTCGGCCCGGCCGGCACGCCGAGCGCGCCGGTGACGGTCGTCTCGTCGACGATGACCACGGGTTCCGCCGCGACGGGCGCCGCCTTGGGTGCCGCCGCGAACAGCGGCCGCGGGAACGGCGTCGGCGCCGTGACCGCGGGCGCCGGGTCGAGGGCGGCGACCTGCGTGGACGCGGCGGGCGCCGCCGGCGGAGCGACGGTCGCCGCCGCGGGCGCCTGCGCCGCCGTGGGGCCGTCGGAGATGTAGTCGGGCATCGCCTTGCCGCTGTTCACATAGGCGTCGACCGGGTCAGCCGGCGGCGTGCTGCCGGCAGGCGTGATGGTGACGCCGGTGGCGGTGCGCGTGGTGGTGACGGTGGGGCTCCTGGCCGGCGTTTGGGCGGTCGCGACGGCCTGCGGGGCGGCCGGTGCCAGCACGGCGGCGGAGTCGGCCGCGCCGCGCCCGGTCAGAAAGTCCACCGAGGGAACGGCGACGACAACCGCCAGACCCGCCCATGCGAGGCCCCAGGCGATTTTCGGGTTGAGTTTCATCTGCTCGCGTCCGCTTCCTGTCGCCCCCGCGCCAGAGGCGCGTTGGAGGCGAAAAACATGGCCATACTGTGAAGCCGCGCCGACTCTGGACCGGCCTGCCTGAACCCGCGCTGAACGCGCCGGCCTCAGTCCGGCCGCACGCCGAGCAGCCGGGCCAGCGCCAGCACCAGATTGGCGCGGTTGAGCGTGTAGAAATGGAACTCGGTGATGCCGGCATCGACCAGTTCCAGCACCTGCTCGGCGGCCACCGCCGCGGCCACCAGCGCATGCGTCTCGGGGTCGTCGTCGAGCCCCTCGAAGCGCGCCCTGAGCCAGTCGGGGATGGACGCGCCGCAGCGCGCCGCAAAGCCCGAAATCTGCCGGAACGAGTGGATCGGCTGGATGCCGGGCACGATGGGCTGGGTGATGCCGGCCCGCCGGGCCCGCTCGACGAAGCGGAAATAATCGGCGTTCTCGAAGAACATCTGCGTGATGGCGCGGTCGGCGCCGGCGTCGAACTTGCGCCTGAGGTTGTCGATATCGGCGTCCCAGTCCGGCGATTGCGGGTGCTTTTCCGGGTAGGCGGCGACCGAGATGTCGAAATCGCCCAGCCGCCGGATGCCGGCGACCAGCTCGGCCGAGCTGCGATAGCCCTCGGGATGCGCCGCGAAGGGCTGGCCGACACCCTCTGGCGGGTCGCCGCGCAGCGCCACGACGCGCGTCACCCCCGAGGCACGGTAGGCGCGCACCACGGCGTCCACCTCGTCGCGCGAGGCGCCCACGCAGGTGAGGTGCGCGGCGGCGTTGACGCCCGTCTGCGCCTGGATCTGCGACACCATGCGCAGCGTACGCTCGCGCGTCGAGCCGCCGGCGCCGTAGGTCACCGAGACGAAGCGCGGATGGAGCGGCGCGAGCTTGTGCACGGCGTCCCAGAAGCGCTCCTCCATCGCGTCGGTCTTGGGCGGGAAGAACTCGAACGATACCTGGTGCGGCGGCCTCGAGTCGCCGAACTGGCGGCTGGCGCGGGTCTCGCTGGAAACGGTCATCTTCGGTCCTATGCTTCTCGGAGCCGCCACAGGCATACGGTGAGCCCTTCGGCGGCATTGGCCGGCGGAAAGCGGTTGAGCGCCGCGACGTCGAGGCCGGCGGCCCGCGCCCAGCCGGCCATCTGCGGCTCGGATAGCCCGAGCCGGCGATGCGCGTGCTCGGCGCGCAGGAATTCGAGCTCGTGCGGAGCGAAATCGACCACCAGCATCTCGCCGCCCTGCCGCAGTGCCCGCCGCGCCTGCGCGATGGCCCGGCCGGGATCGTCGAAATAGTGCAGCACCTGGTGGATGACGATGAGGTCGGCCGGCCCGGCCGTGCCGTCGAGGTCGGCGATGTCGCCCAGCCGTACCTGCGCCTGGGCGATATTGGCAGCGGTAAGCTTGGCCCGCGCCACCGCGATCATCTCGCGGCTGGCGTCGATGCCGATGGCGCGCCGATAGTGCCCCGTGAGCAGCTCCAGCATGCGCCCCGTGCCGGTGCCGAGGTCGAGCAGCAGCTCGACCGTGCGCCCCGCCAGCGCCTCGAGGATGGCCGTTTCCACCGCCGCCTCGGGCACGTGCAGGCGTCGCAATTCGTCCCAGCGGTCGGCGACCTTGGCGAAATAGGCGGCGGCCTGCGTCTGCTGCGCGGCGCGCACGGCGGCAAGCCGCACGCGGTCGGCGGCGCGGTCGGCGTCGTCGGCGTCGAGCCGCGCCACCAGCCAGCGCCCGAGCTCGGCCGCCGCCTCGGACTCGGCGAGCCGGTAATAGGCCCACGCCCCCTCGGCATGGCGCGTCACCAGCCCGGCATCGGCGAGCAGCTTCAGGTGCCGCGACACGCGCGGCTGGCTCTGGTCGAGAATTTCGGTCAGGTCCTTGACCGAGTGCTCGCCCTCGGCGAGAAGCGCGAGCAGCCGCAGCCGGGTCGTCTCCCCCGCCGCCCTGAGCGCCCCCACCAATGTCGCCACATCCGCCAAATCGGCCTCCAGTGATATAAAGTTATCTTTATATCCCCTGCGATGCAAAGGCTTTGAGGTGCCCAAGACAAAGCCGGCGACCTTGCGGTCGCCGGAGGGGGAGGTCAGGCCAGAAAGGGATCAGGCGACGCGTTCGACGCCGGCCGGCTTGCGGCGGAACGCATGCGTGCGCCACAGCTCGAAGATGTCGGCGGCCTCCTCGCGGCTCAGCGCCTCATAGCGCGTGCGCACGTTCGATTTGTCGGCCTCGGTGGGCAGGTCGCGCCACGGCATGGTGGCGATCGCCGCCTCGAACAGGTCGGGCGACAGGTCGGCGGCGCGCAGCGCCACGGTGATCGCCACGTAGTCCTGCATGGCCAGCCATTTGACGAACACTTCCGGCGACACGTTGAGCATCACCGACAGCGTCGCGGCGACGTGGTGGCCGTAGCCGAAGCGGGTGAAGCGGGCCAGCGCCCGCTCGTCGAGCTGGCGGCGGTCGCTGAGCGCCTTGATCTGGTTGTAGGCGAGCTTCCACTCCTGCGCGGAGAAGCCGGCGCGGTTGCGCATGCGGTTGTAGACGACGGCGTTGACCTTGCCGGCGGTCACCGGGTCGAGCGGCCGGCTGCGGGCGCCGAGGCTGTTGAGCACCTTCTGGCCGGCGGCGTCGATCTGCCCGCGCAGCGAGCTCCAGTCGATCTCGGGGCGGCCGCGCAGGTCCGTCGCCAGCGTGCTGTCGGTCGAGGCGAGCGCCACGAGCTTCTGCAGCGCCTCGCGGCCGATCTCGGCCTGGCTGTTGCGCACGAGCCGGCCGACCGACGGCGTGCCGCCATGCTCGACGATGGCATCGCCCACCCGCTCGGGCACGCCGGGGCGGCCGGCGATGGCGACGCGATGGTCCTCGCTCTGGTTGGCGACGATGTCGATGAGATCGTCGTCGGACAGCACATTGGAGAACTCGAGCAGCGGCGACGCCACCTCGATGGTGTCGTTGGCGAGCTTGGCCACCACATTGCCCGGTGCCCGCTCCAGCGGCGCCAGGAGCCTCGCGACATGCGTGCGCGCCTCGACCTCGACGAGCTCGGCCAACTGGCACAGCACCTCGTCGTACTGGGCGACCTGCTCGTCGTCGCAGCGGTCGGAAACGTAGGAATAGAGCTGCGCCATGTTGCGGAACAACTGGTCGCGTTCGAGGATGTTGGAGTCCCCGTTGAGCACACGGAAGGTCGAGAACGCGCGCTGGCCGTCGTCCATTTCCTGAGACACTTTCTGCTCCCCCGGCTTTCTGCCGTGATCGACACAGGATGGCACGGGACGCGGGAGCAGGCGCTGAAAGGCGCCGCGCGAAATTGATTAAAATGCCACCGATCCCATTCAGCCGGCGCTGCGGGACGTTCCGAGCCGGCCGCGGCGCATGAGGGAATCGGCGCTGTAGACGACCAGCGACAGCCAGATCAGCCCGAAGCTGAGGAGCTGCACCGGGTTGATCGGCTCGCCCAGCACGAAGATGGCGAGCAGGAACTGGATGGTCGGCGCCAAGTATTGCAGCATGCCGATGGTGGTGAGCCGCAGCCGCTGCACGGCGAAGGCGAACAGCAGCAGCGGCACGGCGGTGGCCGGGCCGGTGAGCACCAGCAGACCCAGGTAATAGGGATCGGCCTGCACGCCGAACCCCTGGTCGCGCACGAAGACGTAGGTGAGATAGCCCACCGCCAGCGGCAGCAGCAGCAGCGTTTCGACGAACAGCCCGCTCGCCGAGTTCACCTTCGCCGTCTTGCGGAAGAAGCCATAGAAGCCGAACGACAGGGCCAGTGTCAGCGCCACGAACGGCACCCGCCCGATGCCCACGGCCTGGATGGCGATGGCGACGACGGCAATGACGATGGCGACGGTCTGCCAGCGGTTCTGCCGCTCGCCGAGCAGCGCCATGCCGATGGCGACGTTGACCAGCGGATTGATGAAATAGCCGAAGCTGGTCTCGAGCACCTGCGCCGTCTCGACCGCCCACACATAGACCAGCCAGTTGACGGCCAGCAGCAGCGTCGAGATCAGCATGGAGCGCAGCGTCGCACGATCGGCCAGCGCCGCCCGCACCTCGCCCATGCGCCGGAAGGCGAGGAGGATCGCCCCGACGAAACACAGCGACCAGATGGTGCGGTTGGCCACCACCCCGACCGAGCCGACCGGCTCGAGCAGGTGAAACAGCAGCGGCAAAAAGCCCCACAGCAGGTAGCACGCGAGCCCGCCGATGAGGCCGGCGCGTGCATCGCGGGCCGCCGTCGCATGGCCGGCGGCAGGGGAGTCCAGGGGTGTGGCCAATACCGTCTCGCGCCGCGGCATGAGGCTACCCCGCGGTTCTCGGCGGGGCTTCTAGCAACGCCCCGCGCTTGCCGCAAATCTTACTTTTTGCTGTGCTCCGAGTGGCACCGGAGGGCCAACCAATCGGCCCCGCGCCGCGTTTGCTCCATGAGCAACCCAAGGAGAGCACAATGAAGCCGACAATCACCTGGATCGTGATCGCCGATGGCAACCGCGCCAAGGTGTTCGAGCACCAGGGGCCGGGCAAGGGCCTCGCCGAGATCCGCGACCTGCGCGTCGAGCAGGAGCCGCTGCGCGCCGGCGAAATCATGGCCGACAAGCCCGGCCGCAGCTTCAGCTCGGTCGGCGGCCCTGGCGCCCGCTCGAGCATCGAATACACCTCCGACCCGGTGCAGGTGCGCGAGCGCCGCTTCGTCGAGAAGCTGGCCAAGGCGCTCGACGAAAAATATGCCGAGGGGCGCTTCGCGCGGCTGGTGATCGCCGCCGCCCCCACGGCGCTCGGCGACATCCGCCCGGCCCTCGGCGAGGCGGTGCGCGGCGCCATCCTCGGCGAGCTGCCCAAGGACCTCACCAACGTACCGGTGGCCAAGCTCGGCCCGCATCTCGACGGGCTGATCGCCGTCTGAGCCCCCGGGGCTTCACGCGGGCGCCGAACCACGCCATGCTGCCGCGCGAGGTTTTGCGGGGAGGCGCGCCATGACGCTGCTAATTGCGGGGCTGGCGATCTTTTTCGCCGTGCATCTGGCGCGCGTCGTCGCGCCCGGCTGGCGCGAGCGCCTGCTGGCGGCCAATCCGGGACGCTGGAAAGGCCTTTACGCGCTGGCCTCGCTCGTCGGCTTCGCCCTCGTCGTGTGGGGCTGGATCATCTGGCGCCCCGAGGCACCGCAACTCTACGTGCCGCCGGCCTGGGGAAGGCACGTCGCCATGCTGCTGGTGCCGCTCGGGCTCATCTGCCTCGCCGCCGCCTACCAGCCGGCCGGCTGGATCAGGGCGACGCTGCAACACCCCTTCCTCGTCGGCGTCATGCTGTGGGCGCTGGCGCATCTGCTCGCCAATGGCGACCTCGCCGGCGTGCTCGTCTTCGGCAGCTTCCTCGCCTATGGCGTCGTCGACATCGTTGCCGCCCTCGGCCGGCCCGCCCGCCTCGCCTTCGCCACCTGGCGCGGCGACGTGGTGGCGGTGACGGCCGGTCTCGCCCTCACCGCCGCCCTGCTCCTCGGCCTGCACCAGATCCTGTTCGGCGTCAGCCCGCTGGCAGGCTGAGCTAGCCGCCCAGCTTCACCGTCGCGGCGAAGACGCCGGCGCGATAGGCCGCGGCGCTTGCCTGGCTGTCGAGCGAATAGGCGAGGATCTGCACCGCCCCGAGCCCGGCCGCCGAATAGTAGAAATTCTGGAAGCGCAGCAGGTTGTCGTCGAGCGGCACCTGGTACTCGATGACGTTGAACGGCTTGTCGCCGATGCTGACGACGCGCTCGCTGACCACCGTCACGTCCTCGGGCGCGGCGCCCGAGCCGGTGACGGCGTTCTTCAGGATGGCATCGCGGAACTGCCCCATCGGGAAGCTCTCCGCCTCGGTCACCACCATCAGCGCGAAATTGCCGTCCGCCGTCTGGTACAGGAATTCCTGGGCGCCGCTGCCTTCGAGCGACTGCCATTCGCTGTCGATGCAGCCGCTGAGCGCGATGGTCTTGCTGGCGATGTCGGTGCACGCGGCCGCAGCCGGCAGGGCGGTGGCCAGGACAAATCCTGCGCCGACGAGCAGTGGTTTGAGCATGAAAGCCCCCATGAGGTTACGCCGGCAATGGGCCATGCCGGAAGCCGCCGCACAAGAGGCAAAAGCTGCGGCACCGGTATGAAGCCGCCACGGCCAGCCCGTGCCGCTAATGCGGTTTCATCGTGGCGAGGAACGCGAGCAGCGGCGGGTTGAACAGGTCCGG
>JBDHTK010000132.1:0-8670 GCA_039808625.1 Devosia sp.
AGGCCATAGGCGAGGATCGTCTGCGGGTGATGGGCGTCGATGAGGTCGGAGCTCTCGTAATAGACCTCCGGCCCGCCGGCCCCGGTGCCCATCACATCGTAGCAGTGATAGACGGCGAAACGCGCCGCCGGCTTCACGCCCGCCGCGTCGAGCAGCGGCCCGAGCCGCGTGCCGCTCCATTTGGCGATGCAGCTCCAGCCCTCGACGCAATCGTGCCGCGTGACCTGGCTCTGCGCCGGCATGTTGCGCAGCTCGTCGAGCGAGAAGCTGAGCGGCCGCTCGACGAGGCCGGTGATACGCAGGCGATAGTCGGCGAAATTATTGGCCTGCAAGGCGAGATAGTCTTCGGTGCGCGGGTCGCTGGTGCCGTTGGGCCGCTGCGGCTGGCGGATTTCGGACTCGTCATAGAGCCGCGCCAGCGCCTGCTCGCCGGCCAGGAGGCGCTGCGCGTGATAGGTGAGCGTATTGGCGCGCTCCAGCACATTGCGCACCTCGTTGTCGCTCTGGCCGAGGAAGTCGAACTGATCGCAGCCGGCGAGCACGAGGCTCGACGCGCCCGCCGCCGAGGCGGTGAGGAATTTGCGGCGGCTGAGGGTGAAGCGGGTCATGTCAGTCATCCATCCGCTCGCGCACGCGAGAATAGCCGGTGAGCATCGAGCGCAGCGCGTTGATGGGGCCGGCCAGGAGCGTCATCGCGATATGCGCGACAAAGAACAGCACGAAGGCCAGCATGGTGAAGAAGTGGATGGTGCGCGCCGTCTGCCGCCCGCCGAACAGATCGACCAGAAACGGCCACGCCGCATCCATGCCCGGCGACATGGTGAGCCCGGTGAGCACGATGAGCGGAAACAGGATGCACAGCACGACGAAATAGGCGAGCTTCTGCAGCGGCGAATAGCTGCGCCGGTGCGCGAAACGGAAGCGCAGATGCGCGACGATGTCGCCCGGCAGTGCCCCGAGGTCGCGCGGCTTCACCACGATGTCGCGCCAGAAATGCCCGTTGAACAGCGCGTTGACGAGCCAGATGGCAAGCGTGCCCACCAGCAGCCAGGCAAAGAAGAAATGGACGACCCGACCGGTCGCAAGGTCGCGATAGGAGGGGATGGTGGCCCAGCCCGGAAACGCCGTGAAGCTCGGCTGCTCGGCCGTGCCGGAGACGCCGAGCACGCCGGTCGTGTCGAACACCTGCCCGAACAGCTTGGTCTGGCCCTTGAAGCCGTCGGGCTCGCGGGTCGCGTAGATGTCCAGAATGGAGTTCTGGTAGGAGAATCCGGATTCGTGGCCGATATAGAGGTTGGGCCGGGCGTTGAAGATCTGCAGCCCGGAGAGCAGCAGGAAGAACATCGCCCCCGCCCACACCCAATGCGTGAGCCGCGTCACGCCGTCATGCCGATAGACGAGATCGGCTTGCGCGGCGGCGGCGCTGCGATCGCCGGCGATCATGCCGGCGAGGCCGCCGAGCGCGGCCAGCGCCGGCGGCGTCGCCAATGCCCAGCCAAAGCTCTTGAAGACGATGCACCCCGCCATCCACAACAGCGCGCCGACGAACGCCGCGGCGCCGCCGGGACCCGGCCACCGCAGGCCGGCGAGGCCGCCCCCGCCCATGAAGACAAGCGCCGCAACGAGGAGCGAGAGGGCGACGGGGCCGCCGGCCGGCGCCGTGATGCCGGGCACGAAGACGAGCACGGCGCCAGCCAGCGCCGCGGCGAGGCTCAGCCCCACCGCCGCCGCACGGGCGCCCGGATTTACCGCGATCGCTGCTCTATGCTCGATGCTGGCCATGTTTGCCGTCGCTTGCGAGAACCGGAGCAGAGACGGCACCTTTTTGCCCGGAGTTGCAAGGCGCGGGCGGGCAAAGTTGCGTGATGAGATGGGACGGCAGGCGGGAATGCTACTGCCGGCCGCCCGCTGCCTCTTCCCGCGCCGCCCAGTTGATGCCGCGCCGCAGCATCGTCGCCATTTGGGGGATCTCGAATTCGCTGGCACGGTGGCCGAGGGTGGAGTGGAACACGCGGCCCTTGCCGTATTGGCGCTTCCAGGCGACGGGCATGACGACGCCCTTGGTCCACGGCGCGTGCTCGCCCGAAAAGGTGGTGGTGGCAAGCACCTCCACGGAGGGGTCCACATGCATGTAGTATTGCTCGGAATGGTAGGGAAACGACGCCGGCAGCCCCTGCATGATGGGATCGTCGGGCTTCGCCACGTCGACCGTGTAGTCGATGATGTCGCCGGGATGGGCGACCCACTGGCCGCCGATGACGAACTGATACTCCACCGCCTCGCGGAAGGCGTCGCTCATGCCGCCGTGGTGACCGCCGACGCCGACGCCGCCTTCCACCGCGCTGGCGAAATTCCGCGCGTGCTCGGTGGCGAGCTTCGACATGGTGCAGATCGGCACGATCAGCGACAGGTCATGGATCGCCGGATCGCCGAACACCGCCATGTCGGACTCGACGCGCACCATGAAGCCGTCCTCGTGCAGCCAGCGCCGGTAGATGGCCGCGCATTCCTCGGGGTCGTGTCCGTTCCAGCCGCCCCAGACAATCATCGCTGTGCGCATCGGTCTGCTCCCGCCTCGAAAACCGGGCGGAGCTTACCCATTTCGACCGGTCACGCCACCCCGAATCACGGGCTCAGTGCGTCGGCAGCTCCTTGTGCTCGGCATCGGAGACGATGGCGAGGTCGAGCACCTGCTGCAGGTTCGCCGCGTGCCGGAAGCTCGGCTCCTGCGTGACGCCGATGCGCACCGCCGCGGCGAAGCGCTCGTAATTGGTGGGCACGGGCGGCACCTCGATCTCCTGCCACGTACCGGTCTCGACGTCCGCGCCGACACACACGCGCAGCCGCGAGCCGTCATGCCGGTGCTGCACCTCGACGCCGCCACGCTCGCCATAGACGCGCAGGCGCAATTCGTTGAAATGGCCGGTGGCCCAGCGCGTGGCATGGATCACCCCGAGCGCGCCGTTGGAGAAATCCACCGTCATCGCGAAACTGTCATTGGCATCGAGCTCGTACTCGCCGATGCGGTTGCCGGGCGCCTTGTCGAAGGTCTTGAGGCGCGCGAAGACGTGCTCGATGTCGAGGCCCGCCCCATAGGACGCGAAGTCGAGGATGTGCACGCCGATGTCGCCGAGCACGCCATTGCTGCCGTGCTTCTTGGACAGGCGCCACAGCCACTGGCTCTCGGTGCGCCAGTCGCCCCAGGCCTTGGAGACGAGCCAGCTCTGCAGGTAGCTCGCCTCGACATGCTTCACCGCGCCGATCTGGCCGGCGGTGACGATCTCGCGCGCCCGCTGCAATTCAGCGACGTTGCGATAGGTGAGGTTGACCATGTTGACGAGGCCCGACGCCTCGGCCACCTCGACCATCTCGAAGGCCTTGAGCGCGTCGGTCGCCAGCGGCTTTTCGCAGAAGACGTGCTTGCCGGCCCGGAGCGCCGCGATGCTGGTGGGGTGATGGATCGAATCCGGCGTGACATTGGCGACGGCGTCGAACTCGCCCCAGGCCAGCGCTGCATCGAGCGAGGCGAAGCCGTGCGGAATGCCGTGCTGGACGGTGAATTTTTCGAGGCGCAGGGGATCGACATCGCCGCCGCCCACGACGCTGACGCCGTCGATGGCCGCGAAATGCTTGGCATGGTTGGCGGCCATGCCGCCGGTGCCGAGGATGAGCAGACGCATCTGGAGAGCCTTCAGGCCTTGGGGTGGCTGGTGAGCTTGGGGCCGCGCTCGACGAGCTTTTCGAGCGCCTTGTCCACCGGCGTGTTGGGGGCCGTCAGCAGCCGCGCATGGCGCTCGGGACTGTACGCCCAATGTACGGCGTTGCGCAGCACCTGCCCCACCGTCTTGTCGTGATAGGTGGGATAGGTTTCGTGGCCGGGGCGGAAATAGAAGATGTTGCCGGCGCCGCGCCGGTAGGTGAGGCCGGAGCGGAACACCTCGCCGCCCTGGAACCAGGAGATAAACACCGTCTCGAGCGGCTCGGGCACGGTGAAGGGCTCGCCATACATCTCCTCGGTCTCGAGCTCGAACCAGGCCGGCAGGCCGCGCGCGATGGGGTGGCCGGGATTGACCACCCAGAGCCGCTCGCGCTCGCCCGCCTCGCGCCAGCTCAGATTGGCCGGCGCGCCCATCAGCCGGCGGAAGATCTTCGAGTGGTGGCCCGAATGCAGCACGATGAGGCCCATGCCCTGCCAGACGCGCTGCGCCACGCGCTCGACGACGGCGTCGTCGACCTGGTCGTGCGCCGCGTGGCCCCACCAGACCAGCACGTCGGTGGCGTCGAGCTTCGCCTCGCCGAGGCCGTGCTCGGGGTCCTGCAGGGTGACGGTCGAGGCGGCGATGCCGGCGTCCTCGCCGAGCAGCGCCGCGATCTGCGCGTGCATGCCGTTGGGATAGTTGTCGGCGACCGCCTGGTTCTTCTGCTCGTGGACGTTTTCACCCCACACGGTGACGCGGATGGACATGCGGATCTCCTTCGGCTCGCGGGCAGCCAAAACGTTTTGGCAAAGCTGGCAGTTCCTGCACCGGCGGGCGCCGAAACACAAGGGCGCTCACAGCACCCGCAGATGCTCGTCGAACTGGAAGGGAAAATCCTGCGCCGGCACGTCCGAGCCGGCGACGCCCGCCATGTGCCCGAGGCCGTTGGTGGCGATGAAGCCGGTTTCGTCCGGCGCCGCTCCGCAGGTGACGCGGAAATCGACCAGCGCCCCGACCTGGCGGCTGTCGGCGTCGAAGGTGAGGAGCGCCCCGCCGATCGGCGAGGAGGCGGCGACGGTCCTGCGGTCGTTGGAGATGGCGAGGCCGCCGACATAGTTGCGCAGGCCGCGCAGGGCGTCGCGCGGCAGCTCGATGAGGCCGATCTCGCCGTCGAGCGTCGCGTAACCGATGAGTTGCGGATTGACGCCGGCCTCGCCGCGGTACTGGCAGCCGAACCAGATGCGGTGGCGTGCGTCGACCACCATGTGGCGGATGGAGAGCTGGTGCAGCTCCGGCGGCAGGCGCAACTGGCCGACGAGATGGCCGTCGCGGGCGTCGACGAAGCTCAGCGACGGGTCCATCGTGGTGAGGTTGAGCTCGGTGCGGCCATAGTCCGGATGCGTCTCGATGCCGCCATTGGCGACGGCGAAGGTGTGCCCGTCGGGCAGCAGCAGCACCTCGTGCGGGCCGACCCCGTAGGTGTCGAACTCGCCGATGCGCCGGTAGCCGCCGGCGACGTCGAAAATGCCGATGACGCCGCGCGTGTTCTCGAAATCGTTCTCGGTGGCATAGAGCAGCCGGCCGTCGGCCGAAAAGGCGCCGTGGCCGAAAAAGTGCCGCCCCTCGGCGCTGGCGATGGTGACGGGCGCGACACGGCCGGTAGGATCGAACACCACGGCGAACAGGCCCGGCTGGCGCGCGAACACGGCGGCACGGCCGGCCGCGGCCGACCAGGTCACGTCATGGCCGCGCACCGGCAGGTCGACGGCATGGACGAGCCTGCCCGTCTCGGTGAGGACGACGGCGCCGAAGCGGCCCGCCGACTGCTGCACCGCCGAGGCGAGCAGCAATTCGCTTTGCGCCAGCGCCTCGGCGCGGCCGGGCATGAGGGACGCGAGGAACCCCGCCCCCGCCGCTTCGAGAAAGGCGCGCCGCCGCCACATGGTCAGTCCCTGTCCAGCGCCGAGAAGCCGACGGCGAGGCCGAGCGCGGCGGCGAGATCCTGGCCGACGATGGTGTCGAACGAGCCGGTGATGAGCACGAGATAGTTGAGCGCGCGCAGCTGCCGCGGATCGGCCAGCGCCTCGGCCAGCGGCGCGGTGATGACGGCGGTGGCGCGCGCCGCGTTCTGGAACTCGAAGATGGCGCTGTTGGCCACCCACTCATTGGACCCAGCCACGGCATCGGGGAAGCGCGCCGCGAGGAAGTAGTCGTAGAGGCCGGCGAAATTGGCCGCCAGCGCCGGCACCGTCATATCCGAGCGCCAGAACAGCGCGGCGCGCGGCCTGGGCGCCTTGCCGGCGAGGATCGGCGTCAGCCGCTGGTCGCGGATCATCTCGGTGCCGTGGATCAGCGTCGCGGCGAGCTTTTCGATGACTTCGAGCTCGGTGCGGAAATCGTCATACTCCGGCAGCGGCACCAGCATGTGGTCGGACGGACCCGCCGGATCGTCCCACTCCGCAGAAATGGTGCGCGCCAGCCCGGCGATGAGCGTCACGCTCGCCTCGGCATAGCGGCAGCGATAGGCGTCGCCCGTGGCCAGTGCCTCGGCACCGGTGCCGAACAGGAGATATTCGACGGCCGCCAGCCCCTGCATGGCCACCGACTTGCCGCCCAGGGTCGCCGGATCGGCGGCGGTTTCGTCCCGGTTGGCCAGCGCCTGCTGCACCTGGCGCAGGCCGATGCCCTTGCGGTCGGGCCAGAACAGCAGCCGCTCCAGCCGGTCGGCGGTGGTGAGCGGCCCGACGCGGATGAACTCGACGCGCGAGAAGGCGAGCACGGCGGCGCGGAACCGCGCGCGCGCCTCTGCCAGCGCCGTGGGCGACGGCGCCGCGCACAACGCCACGACACCGCCGGCGAGCGCCTCGGCCTCCGCCGCGAAGCGCCGGAAGCCGGGGCGGATATAGGTCTCGATGGCGCCGACGATGAGATCGTGATGCGGGATGGCCGACTGCGCCGGCGCGAGCGGCGCAGCCGGCGCTGTCTGCGCCGCGGCGGGCGCCGCGAGGGCGGCAAGGGCGAAGGCGGCGAGCAGCAGGCGCATCACAGGGACTCCAGGAAGGCGATGAGGTCGTCGCGCGCGGCCTGCGGCAGGGCGGCAAAGGCGTCGCGCGCCGCCTGCGCCTCGCCGCCATGCCACAATATGGCCTCGGTGAGACTACGCGCCCGCCCGTCATGGAGGAAGAGCGTATGGCCGGAGACGGTTTGCGTGAGCCCGATCCCCCACAGCGGCGGCGTGCGCCACTCATAGCCGTCCGCCTGCGCCTCGGGCCGCAGATCGGCCAGCCCCTCGCCCATGTCGTGCAGCAGGAAATCGGCATAGGGCCAGATGAGCTGGAAGCGGTGCGCCTTGTTGGGCGCTGCACGCGAGGTGACGAATTTCGGCGTGTGGCACGCAATGCACCCGGCCCCGTAGAACGCCGCCTTGCCGCGCAGCACGGCGGGATCGTCGACGGCGCGGCGCTGCGGCACGGCGAGATTCTGCGAGTAATGCGTCACGAGGTCGAGGATCGGGTCGGGCACCTCGCTCACCCCGAGGCGCTCCTGCTCGCCGGTGGGGAACGCGAGGCAGTCCGTCTCGGCCGCGGTGCAGTCGCCGTGGGGCCTGTCGACGAGCGGCGTGGAGAGGCCGAGATCCCCGGCGAAGGCTTCGGCCGATTGCGTGCGGATCGACGCCGCCCCGGCCTTCCAGCCGAAACGGCCGAGTGCCAGCTCGCCGGTCTCGAGCGCCCGCACCCAGTTGGCACGGCCGGAAATGCCGTCGCCATCGCGGTCGTCGGGATCGGCACGGGCGAGGATGTCCTCGGCCGGAATCTGCTCGACCAGCCCGAGCCCGATCATCGGCGGCGCGACGCGCGGCGACAGCATCACATCGGGCGCGAGCGGCCCGAAGGCCGGATTGGCGACGCTGTAGGCCGGTGCGCGCAGGGTGACGACGGTGCCGTCGCCGAGCGTCACCGGAACGTCATTGTAGGCGATCGCCATCTGCCCTTCGGCGCGCAAGCCGTTGACGGCGAAATTCTGGAGCTGCGCGCCATAGGTGGGCTCGGCGATGACGTTCACGTCGCCGCGCGCCAGCGCCGCCCGGTCGGCGTCCGTGCGCGGCGGCACGGAGAGGCGCAGGAACATCGACACGCCATCGTCCTCGGCGCCCATCGGCGGATGACCGCGCCCGTCCTTGAGGTGGCAGTTCTGGCAGCCGCGCGCATTGAACAGCGGCCCGAGCCCGTCGGAGGACTGCGTGGAGGACGGCGCCGCCACCCAGACCTTGCGGAAAAAGCCGTTGCCCAGGGCAAAGCGCTCCTGGTCCTCGAAGCTCAGATTCTGGCTGAACAGCGAGAAGGAATCGCGGTTGACGAGCTTGCGGTTGGTGGTGGCGCCGGCCGGCAACTGCTCGAACTTCTCGGGCGTGCTGAAATCGGTCGTGGGCGCGGTGACGGCACGCACGCGCGCCAGGTCCTCGGGCGTGAGGTCGCCGCGCACCGGCCCGTCTTCGGCAAAGCCGAGACCGAGGCCGGCCACGAGCGCGATGACCAGGACCGCTGTGAAGCACTTGTGCATGTCCCGCGCTTCTAGCACGTCCCGGTCACCGGCGAATGTGGGGGCGCGCGACGGATTCGCACAAGCCCCCGGTGCGATAGACTACTGGAAAACGACATCCGGATTGTCGAGGCTGTCGCTGCCTTCGACGCTCACATCGGTGAGCTCGAGCAGGGCGACGACGCGCTCGATCCCGCGCGTCTGCGCGATCAGCCCGTCGATGGCGGCCTGCACCACGGCGTTGCCCTCGGTGTTCCCCTCGCCGATCATCTGGTCGTATTTCTCGACCGTCTCGCCGCGCTCGGCCATCGCCTGCATCCTGGCGACGGTGGTGTCGAGCAGGCCGCGCAGCTCGGCGTCGAGCGCCGCGTCGCGCGCCGCGACGAGCGCGCTCAGCGACGGCCCCTCGACGACGCTGCCATCCGTGCGGGTG
>JBDHTK010000133.1:0-8633 GCA_039808625.1 Devosia sp.
TTTTCGCCCCGGCCGTCGCGAAGCGCTCGACCAGATAGCCATAGAGCGGGCCGAGGCAGAGCCAGAAGGCCGCGCCGGTGCCTAGCGACGCCGCCGCGAAGGCCGTGGCGAGATGCGCCGGCACGCCCGACTCCTCATGCGGCGCCGCCGGCGCCCCGATGATGTGCGGCAGCAGGATCAGCACCGCGCCCACGGCCACGGCCGGCCAGTTCCGGAATTTCGCCATCCCGAAGATCGCCGTCGCCGTGGCGATGGCGGTGCCCCACCACCACACCTGCCGCGTGAAGAGGTCGGCCGCCGGCATCCCCGGCAATTCGGGCGGCAAGCCGAAGGCCGGCGCCAGTTGGAATACGGCGAAGCCCGCGAGGCCCCAGATCGCGCCGTTGCGGGCGGTTACCTCCATGCCGCTCAGCACCGAGGCGGCGGCAAGCAGGAAGGCGAAGCCGAGCGCCGCGAGCAGGTCGGCGCCGACGGTGAAGCCGATGCGCTCGGCGCCGTCGGCCGGCGCCCAGGCGTCCTCGTCATGCTCGTGGGCGGGCGCTTCCGCCGCGTGCTCATGCGCCGGTTCGGCCGGCGCCGCAGTCTCGTAGATCTCGGCCTCGAGGATCAGCGGCGCCACGCGCCATTGCTGCAGGCCGGCCATCACCGCTCCCGCCACCAGCCCGGACAGGACGGCAGCGAAGAAGATTCGCTGGAAAAGCTGCATCGATGTCTCCGGGCGCTCAGTGGCAGGGAAAGCCGAGCGCATGGCGCGTGTCGTGCGCGCCATTGTGCACCGCCATGTCGCTGGCGAAGCCCACCGTGCCGATGATGAGAAAGCCGAGGACCAGCGCGGCGAGACCGGCGGCCAGCCGGTGCGAAAGGGTAAGGCCGGAGACGGCCGAAGCCGAAGACGAGTTCATGTGACACCCACCGTGTTCACGTTGAAGATGGGCTCTGCGCCCGGTTGCGGCTGGCAGGTCTCCTGGCTCGCGGGTCGTTGTGGGTTCCGGCCTTCCCGGCGATGACGCCAGTGGCTAGTCGGAGCACTCGCCGCTCACAGTTGCGGGGGCAGCCACGGTCTCGGTCCCTGATGGGTACGCCTCACCGTGTTCCCTTTTGATCCCTTGGCCTGACCGGCATCGGGAACCAGCCCCCTAGAATTGCCACACCGCGCCGGGTTAAGCAATGGCACCGCTCAACGGGTCGCTCCCCATGCCGCTCTCGTCGCCCGCCCTGCTGCCGATTCTGCTGCTCATCGGCTCGAACCTGTTCATGACCACCGCCTGGTACGGCCATCTCAAATTCCCCGGCGCCCCGATGTGGATCGCCGTGATGGCGAGTTGGGGCATTGCGCTGGTCGAGTACTGGATGGCCGTTCCAGCCAACCGCATCGGCTACGGCACCTATACGGCGGCCGAGCTCAAGGCCATCCAGGAGGTCATCTCCCTCACCGTCTTCTTCGGCTTCGCCGTTCTGGTGCTCAAGGAACCGATGACGCTCAACCATGTCGTCGGCTTCGCCTTCATCGCGCTCGGCGCCTGGTTCGTCTTCAACGGACCGTTGAAATAGAGCGTTTCCAGGAAAAGTGTGGCGCGGCGTTCCGGTTCGGAAACGCGCTTGCCAGAGTTCAGCAGCGTCCCGTGGCGCGGAACGAGCGCGCCAGCTGCTCGATCACCGGCCTGAGGCGCGGCCCGTCGGCCGTGCCGTATTCGAGCTGGTAGCGTGCCAGCGCCCGCCCGCCGCACAGGCTGATGGCCCGCGCCTCGATGGCCCAGCCGCTGCGCCGCCCGCTGAACTGCGCCTCGGACGGCGTCGTCGCCTGGAACATGACATTCCAGCCCTGCCGCTCCTCCCACTGGCGCCAGTCGGCCACCGCTGCCTCGAAGCCGGCCGCGTCCGCCGCCTCGCCCGTGACCATCAGCGTCACCGTGGGGCTGGTGAAATCCTGCCCCGCCCCGTCGCCCGCCTCGCCGCGCGCCAGAAGCCCCGGCGGCACGTCGATCTCATAGCCGAAGCGCGTATTGGCGTAGTGCCCCCACTCGTCGCCCAGCGCCGGCGTCGCCAGCAGCAGCACCAGCAGCGCCAGCGCCCTCAATGCCCGTGCCCCTCGTGGTCGTGCTCATGCACGTGGCCGCTGCGCGCCTCCTGCCACTCCTGCCAGCTCTGCGTCAGGATCTGGTAGGACGAGCTCAGGAACAGCACAGCCATCACGCCGGCGACGATCAGGTCCGGCGCCCCCGAATTGAGCACCGACACGAATCCCGCCGCGATCATCACCGCCACATTGCCGATGGCGTCGTTGCGCGAGCACAGCCATACCGAGCGCACATTGGCGTCGCCGTCCTTGTAGGCCATCAGCAGGTAGACCGAGAGCAGGTTGGCGGCGAGCGCGAGGAAGCCGATGGCGCCCATCACCTCGGCCTCGGGCACGCCATGCACGAAGAACTGGTAGAGTGTCGTCGCTGCAATCCAGACGCCCATGCCGAGCAGCGACAGGCCCTTGAGCACCGCCGCGCCGGTGCGCACGCCCACCGGCTTGCCGATGGCCCAGAAGCTCAGTGCATAGGTCAGCCCGTCGGCGAAGAAGTCCAGCGCGTCGGCCTTCAGCGCCTGCGAGCCGCTGAGCTGCCCGGCGCCCATCTCCACGACGAACATGCCGATATTGATCACCGTCACCAGGATCAGCCGGCGCTTGTAGGTGTCGTCCATGCCCTCGAAGGTCGAGGCGTGCTCGTGCCCGGCGCCCATTTTTCACCTGTGATTCGTCGCGTCGGCACATTATCTAGGACCTCTAGCGACTAGAGGTTCAAGCCCCATGCGTCCCCTCGACTATTCCATCGGCGAACTGGCCGCGCTGAGCGGCGTCAAGGTCCCCACCATCCGCTACTACGAATCGATCGGGCTCATCCCGGCGCCGCCGCGCACCGGCGGCAACCAGCGCCGCTACGATGCCGCGGCGCGCGACCGGCTGCGTTTCATTGCCCATGCCCGGGCGATGGGTTTTCCCATGGCCGAGCTCAAGGCCATGCTGCGCATCGCCAATCACCGCGACGCACCCTGCGACGACATCGACGCCCTGGTGCGCACGCGCCTCGCCGAGGTGGAGACCCGCATCGCCCGGCTCACCGCCCTGCGTGAGGAACTGAGCGGCATGCTCGTCAGCCACCGCCACGGCACCGTCGCCGATTGCCGCGTCCTCGAGGTGCTCGCCGACCACCAGCAATGCGCGCACGAGCACTAGAGGCCTATTGCCGGTCGAGATACTTGCTGTACATCCAGCCGCTGCGCCCACGCTCGTCCACCACCCGTGCCCAGCCGCTCTGCATCGCGGCGATGGTGACCTCGGCGCCGCCACGCAGCGCGAACAGCACCTCCGAGCCCGTCATCTGCGGCTTCGAGCGCACATTGGCGCCCTGTCCGGCGACCGTGGCCGCATCGCCCGTCCCCGGCGCATAGGCAAGCGAGGAGTCGCGCGGCGCCGGCTCCGGCTCGGCCGATGCCGCCGTCGCCACGGGCGCCGTGCTGGCCGACGCAGCCGTCGGAGCCGCCGCGCTGACGGGCCGTGCGGCCGCTTCGGGCTCGGTGTCGGCGGGCGGTGAGCTGTCCATCGCCTCGGCCACCAGCGGCGGCGGCGCGGCGAGCGGCGCGCTGCTGGCCGGCGTCCCGTCGGGGCCGATGTCCACCGTGCGCACGGTACGAGTCGTCAGCTCCGGCGCGGCCGCCGCCAGTCCGGCTTCGAGCGTTGCGAAGGTATCGGCGATGAAATCGGCGGCGTCCGGCGCCGCCTCGGTATCGGCCGCGGCCACCACGGCGGGCGCGGCGCCCGCCGCCGGCTCCGGCGCCGCTTCGGCCACGATGTCCTCGGGCACAGCCAGCGCCGAGGTGTCGCCGCTGCAGAACGCCGCGCCCGCCTGGCAGGTCATGGGGATGATGCCGCCCGCGACGGCCGCCAGCGTCAGGATCGAGAAGGTCGCAAGCCCGGCGCGCCCCAGCGGGCTCCGCCCGAGCGCGACCAACAATGGGTGGGCCAAATCCGTGCTCCCTGCCGCCTGGGCCCCGCCGCCCGAACCAAGCACCCCCGCACCGATGCCTTACGCTCGTCAATGAGTGCGGCGGGAATGTGGACGCGCAATGGAGAGATTCGGGCGGCCCGCGCCGGGCCCGGCTTCACACCACGACGATACCGGAATGCTTGGCCTTTTCCTCGGGTTCGACATGGATGGTGATCTGTGCCTCGGCCACGCTGTCGCGCAGCTTGGCCTCGATCCGGTCGCAGATGGCATGCGCCGCCTCGACGCTCATCGTGCCCGGCACCACCAGGTGGAAGTCGATGAAGGTCAACCGCCCGGCCGCCCGGGTGCGGATGTCGTGCGCCTCGATGGCGCCGTCGGCATTGGCCTGGATCACCTCGCGGATCAGCTTGAGGCGCGCCGGGTCCACCGCCACGTCCATCAGCCCGACGACGCTTTCGCGGATCAGCCGCCACCCCGACCACAGGATGGTGAGCCCCACCAGCGCCGCAAGGATCGCGTCGAGCTTGGCGAAGCCGGTGACGATGGCAAGCAGCACGCCAACCAGCACGCCCACGGTCGAAATCACGTCGGTCGCAAGGTGCTGGCCATCCGCCAGCAGCGACGGCGAGCGCTCGCGCCGCCCGGTGCGGATGAGATACCACGCCCATGCCGCGTTGAGCGCGCTCGCCGCCACCGAGACGCCGAGCCCCACGGGGTCGGCGGTGAAGGCGCGCGGGCTGACGAAGCCGCGCCACGCCTCGGCAAAGATGAGGAGCGCCGCCACGGCGATGAACACGCCGATGATGACGGCCGAGAAATATTCCGCCTTGCCATAGCCATAGGGCAGGCTGGCGTCGGCCGGCCGCGCCGCGAGCCGCACGGCGATCAGTGCCACCAGCGCCGTCACCACATTGACCACGCTTTCGAGCGCGTCGGAATAGAGCGCGATGGAGCCGGTGAGCCACGCCGCCAGCGCCTTGAGGGCGAGCACGGCGATGCCGACCGCAAGGCTGCCCGCCGCGATCCGCGCCACTCTCCTGCCTGCCGACTCGTTGCTCATGGGGTCGCCGCCAAACCGTCTGGCTGCGCCATAGCGGGGTCGGGCAGAGCGCGCAAGGTGCTGAATTCGCGAATGATTTTCAACAGCATCAGCGAATCGCTAAGCCCTTGATTGACCGGATGCTTTGCCTCCGCCTAAGAAGAAGCCTCGAGCGGCAGCCCGCATGCAGTGGGCTGAAACACATGTCCGGTGCGGTCGACCCAAATCGGGGACCAATTCCGGGGCTGCGAGGGAAAATGGATCTGTCTTTGTTGCCGCCGGACACCGGCGTCATGGTGTGCGGCCACGGCAGCCGCAACCAGCTTGCGGTCGGCGAGTTCGCCGCCCTTGCCGAGGCGCTGCGCGCGCACCTGCCCGATACGCCCGTCGAATACGGCTATCTCGAATTCGCCAATCCGGTGATCCATCACGGCCTCGACAAGCTGCGCGCCCGCGGCGTGCGTCACGTTCTCGCCGTCCCCGGCATGCTCTTCGCCGCCGGCCACGCCAAGAACGACATTCCATCGGTGCTCAGGACCTACGAGGCCGCGCATGAGGGCCTGCGCATCACCTATGGCCGCGAGCTCGGCGTCGATACGCGCATGCTGCGCGCCGCCGGCGACCGCATCGAGGAGGGGCTGCGCCAGTCGCCGCGCCAGATCGCGCGGGCCGACACGCTGCTGCTCGTCGTCGGCCGCGGCGCTTCCGATCCCGATGCCAATTCCAACGTCGCCAAGATCATGCGCATGCTCTGGGAGGGCATGGGCTTCGGCTGGGGCGAGGTGGCCTATTCCGGCGTCACCTTCCCGCTCGTCACGCCGGCACTCGATCACGCCGTGCGGCTCGGCTATCGCCGCATCGTCGTCTTCCCCTATTTCCTGTTCACCGGCGTCCTGGTCAACCGCATCTACGATGCCGCGGCCGAGGCACAGGCGAAATATCCCACCGTCGAGATCCTGCCCGCGCCCTATCTCGACGACCATCCGCTGGTCATCGACACGCTGCTCGCGCGCATCGAGGAGATGCTGGTCGGCCAGAACCTGATGAACTGCGCGCTGTGCAAATATCGCGAGCAGGTGCTCGGCTTCGAGTCCGAGATCGGCCTCGCCCAGGAATCGCATCACCACCATGTCGAAGGCATCGGCGGCGGCCTCGAAGCCTGCCCCTGCGGCGGCGACTGCGACAGCTCCTGCCGCGACGAGGCGTTCTGCAAGGCTCACAACCTGCCCTTCACGCCCCTCCACACCCACGGCCATGCGCACCCGCACAGCCACGACCACGCGCATGGCCCGCACGGACACGACCATCACCATCATCCCTATCCCTTTGCCAGCCACCCGCTCGGACCGGTGACGCTGCCGAAGGTTCCGGGCAAGCTGGCCCGCAAGGAGCGCGGCACATGATCGCCTATCTGCGTGACCCCGACGCCATCTACGCCCAGAGCTTCGCGGCCATCCGTGCCGAGGCCGACCTCGCCGGGCTGCCCGACGATCTCGCCAGCGTTGCCATCCGCATGATCCATGCCTGCGGCATGGTCGACATCGCCGCCGAGCTCCGCGCCAGCGAGGATGCCGTGGAAAAGACCGCCTTCGCCCTGGTTTCGGGCGCGCCGATCCTGTGCGATTGCGAGGCGGTACGCGCCGGCATTTCGGCGCCGGGCCTCGACGCCGGCCGCCTCGTCGTTACCCTCAACGATGCCGCCGTGCCGGCGCTTGCCAGAAAGCTCGGCACGACGCGTGCGGCCGCCGCCGTCGAGCTGTGGCGCGACCGGCTGGCCGGCGCGGTGGTGGTCATCGGCAACGCCCCCACGGCGCTGTTCCATCTGCTCGAGATGCTCGATGCCGGTGCGCCACGTCCGGCCGCCATCATCGCGACGCCCGTCGGCTTCGTCGGTGCCGTCGAGGCCAAGGCCGAACTGGCGCTCGACACGCGCGGCGTGCCCTTCATCACGCTGCTCGGCCGGCGCGGCGGCTCGGCCATCGCGGCGGCCGCGCTCAACGCCATCCTGCGCGGCCTCGCGTGACGGCCTGGCTCACTGTCGTCGGCGTCGGGGAGGGGGCCCTGCCGCCGCTGCCGCCCGCCGACACCATCATCGCGCCGCAGCGCGTGCTCGACCGGCTCGGCGCCGATGGACCGGCGCGCCGCTTCGCCTGGCAGGCGCCGCTCTCCGCCATGCTCGAGCAGGTCATGGCGCTGCGCTTCACGCCGACGCTGATCCTCGCCACCGGCGATCCCATGTGGTTCGGCATCGGCGCCAGCCTGGCGGCCCGCCTGCCGCCCGGCGAGATCGTCGTCCAGCCGAGCGTTTCCGCTTTCCAGCTTGCCGCCGCCCGGCTCGGCTGGCCGCTCCAGCACGTCGCGACCCTGTCGCTGCATGGCCGTCCGCCCGAACTCATCCAGCCGCATGTCGTGCCCGGCGCGCGCCTGCTTGCCCTTACCTCCGACCGCGCCACCGCCCCTTACGTCGCCCGCCTGCTCACCGCGCGCGGCTACGGCCCCTCGCATCTCACCGTGCTCGAAAATCTCGGTGGCCCGGACGAGTGCCGCGTCACCGCCGAGGCCCATGCCTTCGCCGCGCCCATCGGCGATTTCTACGTCCTCGCCGTCGATTGCGTCGCCGACTCCGGTGCGCCGCTGCTCCCCGCCGTGCCGGGCCTGCCCGACGAGGCTTTCCTCTCCGATGGCCAGATCACCAAGCGCGAGGTGCGCGCCGCTACCCTGGCCAAGCTCGCGCCCTATCCCGGCGCGCTGCTCTGGGATGTCGGTGCCGGCTGCGGCTCCGTCGCCATCGAATGGCTGCGCGCCGCCCGTGACGCCGCGGCCATCGCCTTCGAGCGCGAGAGCGAGCGCCTGCAGATGATCGCCGTCAATGCCACCCGGCTGGGTGTGCCGACCCTGCGCATCGAGAACGGCGACGCCCCGCACAGCCTTGTCGGCATGCCCACGCCCGACGCCGTCTTCCTCGGCGGCGCCGTCGCCGACGAGCCGCTGTTCGAGGCCTGCTGGCAGGCGCTGCGCCCCGGCGGCCGCCTCGTCGCCAATGCCGTGACGCTCGACGGCGAGGCGGCGCTGCTCGCCCGGCAGGCCCGCCTCGGCGGCGACCTCGTCCGCCTCGACGTCGCCACCCTCGACAGTCTCGGCGGCCACCGCGCCTTCCACCCGCGCCGCACCGTCACGCAATGGGCGGTGGCAAGGCCATGAGCGGCACGCTGCATCTCGTCGGCGTCGGCCCTGGCGACCCCGACCTCCTCACCCTGCGCGCCGTCCGCCTCATCGCCGCCGCGCGCCTCGTCGTCTATCCCACCACCGGTGGAGGCGCCGCGCTGGCGCGCGACATCGCCGCGCCGCACCTTGCGCCGGATGCCGAGCACCTGCCCATCCTCCTGCCCATGAGCAGCGCGCGTGCCCCCGCCCGGGCTGCCTACGATGCCGCCGCCGCGACCCTGCTTGCCCGCCTTCGCGCCGGCGACGATGCGGTGTTCCTCTGCGAGGGTGACCCGCTGTTCTACGGCTCGGCCATGTATCTGCTCGCGCGCCTCGCGCCCCACGCCAGGGTCGAGATCGTCCCCGGCGTCACCTCGCTCACCGCCGCCGCCGCC
>JBDHTK010000134.1:0-8362 GCA_039808625.1 Devosia sp.
TCGGCCCATCAGGGCCTCACGGGGGCAGCCGTGCGGGAAATGGCGAGCGAAGCCCGCACCCGGCTCCGGCTTGGAAAGGGCGGCTATCGGCGGGAACACGTCCGGGCCTTCGCCCAACACGTCGAGGTCGCGGACGACGCAATCTACATCAAAGGAAACAAAAACGTCCTGTTGAGGACGCTGGTAGCCACTGGAGGAGGGAAAACGGCGGGAATCGGCGTTCCCGGTTTTATACCGAAGTGGCGGAGAGGGAGGGATTCGAACCCCCGGTGGAGTTGCCCCCACGCCGCATTTCGAGTGCGGTGCATTCGACCACTCTGCCACCTCTCCGCGAGATGCAAGCCACCCCAAGGCGGCTCGGCCGATACGGCCGGGCTTATGGCATAGTGGCACGATACCCGCAACAGCCCACGCATAGCCGCGCCGCCCCTCCCCGCCTCCCCGCCTCGGCTTGACTCCGGCGGGCTTTGCGAGGATAAGGCCGCCGACTGCACGCGCCGGGCGACCGGGGCGTGTTTTGGTTTGAAAGCACGAACCGCAGCCCGAGGCCGGCGCCGATCCTCCGATCGGCCCCCAAGTGAACGCCCCCGGCGTTCCGCCGCAGGGCGCGACAGAAGGACCGGCCGGCGTGCCGGAAACGACATGAACTTCGCAGTGATCAAGACCGGCGGCAAACAGTACAAGGTCGCCGCCAACGACCTCGTCAAGATCGAAAAGCTCGACGCCGCGCCTGGCGACGTGGTGACCTTCGACGAGGTGCTGATGCTCGGCAATGGCGACGACGTCACCGTCGGCGCCCCGCTCGTCGCCGGTGCCTCGGTGGCCGGCCACCTCGTCGGCACCAAGAAGTCGCGCACCGTGCTCATCGTCAAGAAGCACCGCCGCCAGCATTTCGACCGCCGCAACGGCCACCGCCAGCTGCTGTCGACCGTGCGCATCGGCGAGATCCTCACCGGCGGCGCCAGGACGACGCTGACCGTCGACGACGCCATCAAGGCGCGCGCCGCGGCGCAGGGAACGGCCAGCCCTGCCGTGACCGATACGGCGCCCAAGGCGAAGCCGGCCGCCCGCAAGGCGGCGCCCGAAACCAAGGCGGCCAAGCCTGCCAAGGCCGACGCTGCCGACAAGCCGGCGGCCGAGCCCAAGGCCAAGGCGGCGCCCAAGGCCAAGGCGGCCACCGGCTTCACCGACGACGTGACGCTGATCGGCGGCGTCGGCCCGGCCCTCGCCAAGAAGCTGGCCGGCGCCGGCGTCACCTCGCTGACCCAGATCGCCGCCTGGACCGCCGACGATCTGAAGAAGTACGACGAAGAGCTGGCCCTGCACGGCCGCGCCGAGCGCGACGAATGGGTGGCGCAGGCCAAGGACCTTGTGGCCGGCAAGCCGCCGCGCGCCAAGGTCGATCAGGAATCCGCCGCCGCCGGCAAGGCGAAGAAGTAAGGAGCGCGAGTCATGGCACACAAGAAAGCAGGCGGGTCCTCCCGCAACGGCCGCGACACCGCCGGCCGCCGCCTCGGCGTCAAGAAGTTCGGCGGCGAAGCCGTCACCGCCGGCAACATCATCGTCCGCCAGCGCGGTACCAAATGGCATCCCGGCGCGGGCGTCGGCATCGGCGTCGATCACACCATCTTCGCGACGATCGACGGCACCGTGACCTTCAAGACCCGCGCCAAGCAGCGCTCCACCGTGTCGGTCCTGCCGCACATGGACGCCGCTGAATAGCCCGGCAGCAGCCCCTGCCGGAGACGCGCTCCCCGGCATGGCCCTTCCGCCAAGCGAAATTCGACCAAGGGGAGCCGGAGCCGGCTCCCCTTTTTCGCGTTTCGAGGCAATCATGACCAAGGCCAAGGCCGCATCGTCCGAATCCTTCGCCTCGGCGCCAGGCGGCACCGGCAAGGCCGCGCGCGACCTCGCCGCGGCGACACACCGGCTGACGCTGCGGCGCATCCGCGACAGCCTACCGGGCAAGCTCGCGACGCGCCGCCTCGTGCTGCGCGCGCCCATGCGCGGCGACGTGCCCGAGCTGGTGCGCCTCGCCGACAACGCCGCCATCGCCACGCGGCTGGCCCGGCTGCCGCATCCCTATACGCGCGCCGACGCCATCGGCTTCGTCGAGATCTTCGCCCAGCGCCCCGACGAGCGGCCCTACGCCATCACGCTGGACGACCGCTTCGCCGGCGTCATCGGCTTCACCTTCAGCGAGGGCAAGCCGCCCGAGCTCGGCTATTGGCTGGGCGAGCCCTATTGGGGCCGCGGGCTGATGAGCGAGGCGGCGCGCGGGCTGCTCGAGGCGGCGCACCGCACGGGGCATTTCGAGCTGATCGCGGCGCGGGCGCTCGCCGACAATGCCGCCTCGCTCAACGTCCTCGCCAAGCTGGGCTTCACCCGCACCGGCACGGGCACCGCCGAGAGCGGCCGGCCGGTGGTGTTCCTCGAGCTCAGGCGGCCGCGATGGATGTGACACTGACGACGGCGCGCCTCACGCTGCGCCCGCCGCGCGCCGGCGACGCGCCGCGGATCGCCCGCTTCCTCGACAATTTCGCGGTGGCGGGCAATCTCGCGCGCGTCCCCTTTCCCTATCTCGAAAGCGACGCCGCGGCCTGGCTCGCGAGCTGGCGGCCCGACCGGCTGCCGGCCGAAACCGGCTTCACGCTCGATCTGGCGGGCGAGGGGCTCGTCGGCCATTGCGGCTTTCACCTCGGCCGTGACGGCGTGCCGGTCATCGGCTACTGGCTGGGCGAGCCGTTCTGGAACCGCGGGCTGATGAGCGAGGCTGCCGCGGCGGTGATCGAGTGGTATTTCGCCGAGACCGGCGCGGAAACGCTGGCCTCGGGCGTCTTCGCCTTCAATACCGCCTCGCTGGCCGTGCAGAGAAAGCTCGGCTTCGTCGAAACCGGCACCGGCATGCTGCATTGCCTTGCGCGCCACGAGGAGCTGCGCCATATCGACACGCAACTGACCCGTGCCCGCTGGCAGGAGAGGGGCGCATGAAATTCCTCGACCAGGCAAAGGTTTATGTCCGCTCCGGCGATGGCGGGGCCGGCGCGGTCAGCTTCCTGCGCGAGAAATTCCTCGAATTCGGCGGCCCCAATGGCGGCAATGGCGGGCGCGGCGGCGATGTCGTGGTCGAGTGCGTCGATGGCCTCAACACCCTGATCGACTATCGCTATCAGCAGCATTTCAAGGCCAGGACCGGCACGCACGGCATGGGCAAGGACCGGCACGGCGCCAAGGGCGCCGACGTCGTGCTGAAGGTGCCGGTGGGCACGCAGATCTTCGAGGACGACAACGAGACGCTGATCGCCGACTTCACGCAGGTGGGCCAGTCCATGGTCCTGTTGAAGGGCGGCAATGGCGGTTTCGGCAACGCTCATTTCAAGACCGCCTCCAACCAGGCGCCGCGCCATGCCAATCCCGGCCAGGAAGGCACCGAGAAATGGATCTGGCTCAGGCTGAAGCTCATCGCCGATGCCGGCCTGGTCGGCCTGCCCAATGCCGGCAAGTCGACCTTCCTCGCTGCGGTGTCGGCCGCCAAGCCCAAGATCGCCGACTACCCCTTCACGACGCTGCACCCGAACCTCGGCGTGGTGCGCATCGGCGAGCGCGACTTCGTCCTTGCCGACATCCCCGGCCTGATCGAGGGGGCGCATGCGGGCGCCGGCATCGGCGACCGCTTCCTCGGCCATGTCGAACGCACGGGGGTGCTGATCCACCTGATCGACGGCACGGCGGAGAAGGTGACGAAAGCCTATCGGACCATCCGCGCCGAGCTCGCCGCCTATGACGCGGCGCTGGCCGCAAAGCCCGAGATCGTCGTGCTCAACAAGATCGATGCGCTCAGCCCCGACGAGCTGAAGAAGAAGCGCATGAGCCTGAAGCGCGCCAGCAAGGCCGAGGTAATGGCCTGCTCCGGCGTCACCGGCGAGGGTGTTCCCGAAGTTTTATATCGCGTTATCTCCATACTGGACGCGGCCCGCGCCGAGGCGGCGGAGGCCGACCGGCGCGCCACGGAGCCGCAATGGACACCGTGACGGACGACGCCCTCGCCCCCTTCCATCGGCTGACCATCAAGATCGGCTCGGCGACCATCGTCGACGGCGCGACGGGCCGCGTGCGCGCCGACTGGCTCGCGGCGCTGGCCGAGGACCTCGCGGCGCTGCAGGCGGCGGGCACCGCCGTGGTCGTCGTCTCCTCGGGCGCCATCGCGCTCGGGCGCGGCCTGCTCGGGCTGACCGCGCGGCACCTGACGCTCGAGCAGCAGCAGGCCGCCGCCAGCGCCGGCCAGATCGCGCTGAGCCAGGCCTGGGCCGAGCATCTGGGCCGGCACGGCATCGTTACCGGCCAGATCCTGCTAACCCCCAACATCACCGAGGAGCGGCGCTACTTCCTCAACGCCCGCACCACCATCACGACGCTTCTGAGCCTCGGCGCCATCCCCATCATCAACGAGAACGATTCCGTCGCCACCCAGGAAATCCGCTATGGCGACAACGACCGGCTGAGCGCCCGCGTGGCGACGATGATCGAGGCCGACTGCCTCGTGCTGCTCTCGGATGTCGACGGGCTCTATACCGCCCCGCCGGCGCGCGACCCGGCGGCCCGCCACCTGCCCCTGGTGCCGGCGATCACCGCCGAGATCGAGGACATGGCGGGCGGTGCCGCGACGCATCTGAGCCGCGGCGGCATGACCACCAAGATCGAGGCCGG
Organism: Devosia sp.; assembly: GCA_039808625.1. Taxonomy (GTDB): domain Bacteria; phylum Pseudomonadota; class Alphaproteobacteria; order Rhizobiales; family Devosiaceae; genus Devosia_A. The sequence goes on from JBDHTK010000134.1 coordinate 4,708, forward strand.
CAAGATCGCGACCCAGGCCGGCACGGCCATGATCATCGCCAGGGGCACGGAGCTGCATCCCCTGCGGGCGCTGCGCACGGGCGGCCGGCACACGCTCTTCGCCGCCGCCGAAAGCCGCACCCATGCGCGCAAGCGCTGGATCATGGGGACGCTGGCGCTGGCCGGCGCCATCCATGTCGACGCCGGCGCCGCCCGTGCCCTGCGCGACGGCAAGAGCCTGCTGCCGATCGGCGTGACCCGCGTCAGCGGCGCGTTCGCGCGCGGCGACGCCGTGGCCATCCTCGACCCCGACGGCCGCGAGATCGCGCGCGGCCTCGCCGGCCTCGGCCGCGAGGAAGCCGATCTGGTCAAGGGCAAGAACTCGCGCCGCACCGCCGAAATTCTCGGGCTTGGCGCGCGCTCCGAACTGATCCACCGTGACAATATGGTGGTGCTCGCCGGCTGGGAGGTCCGTACGGCATGAACACTGTCCCGCACATCCCGCTCCCCGACCTCATGGCGGAGATGGGCCGCCGCGCCCGCGCCGCCGCCACGGTGCTCGCCAAGGCCCCGACCGCCGCCAAGGACCGCGCCCTCACCGCCGCCGCCGAGGCCTTGCGCGCCGAGCGCGCCGCGGTGCTTGCCGCCAACGCGGAAGACATCGCAACCGCGACAGAACGTGGTATGTCGGCAGCTTTCCTCGACCGGCTGACGCTCACCGAGGCGCGCCTCGACGGCATCGCCGCGGGGCTCGACGCCATCGCCGCCCTGCCCGACCCGGTCGGCACCGCGCTGGCCAGATGGACGCGGCCCAACGGGCTCGACATCACGCGCGTGCGCACGCCGCTCGGCGTCGTCGGCGTCATCTTCGAGAGCCGCCCGAACGTCACCGCCGATGCCGGCGCGCTGACCCTCAAATCGGGCAATGCCGTGATCCTGCGCGGCGGCTCGGATTCGGTCGAAAGCGCCCGCGCCATCCACGCCGCCCTGGTCACGGGCCTCGTCGCGGCGGGCCTGCCGGCCGACGCCATCCAGCTCGTGCCGACCATCGACCGCGCGGCGGTGGGCGAGATGCTCGGCGGGCTCGGCGGCACTATCGACGTCATCGTGCCGCGCGGCGGCAAATCGCTGGTCGCCCGCGTTCAGGCCGAAGCGCGCGTACCGGTCTTCGCCCACCTCGAAGGCCTGTGCCATACCTATATCGACGCCTCGGCGCGGCTCGACACGGCCGTGGCGGTAACGCTCAACGCCAAGCTGCGCCGCACCGGCGTGTGCGGCGCGACCGAGACGCTGCTCGTCCATCGCGACGTGCTGCACTCCCACCTGCCGGCTGTGCTCGATGCGCTCGTCGCCGGCGGTTGCGAGATCCGCGGCGACGCCGCGGTGCGCGCCGTCATGCCGGCGGCCAAAGCGGCGACCGAGACCGACTGGCGCACCGAATACGAGGATGCGATCCTGTCGGTCAGAGTGGTGGACGACGTCGACGGCGCCATCGCCCATATCGGCACCTATTCGTCGCACCACACCGAGGCAATCATCGCCGAGGACGCGGCGGCGGTCGAAAAGTTCTTCGCCGGCGTCGACAGCGCCATCCTCTTGCACAACGCCTCGACGCAGTTCGCCGATGGCGGCGAGTTCGGCTTCGGCGGCGAGATCGGCATCGCCACGGGAAAATTCCACGCACGCGGCCCGGTGGGGCTCGAGCAGCTCTGCTCGTTCAAATATCTGGTGCGCGGCAGCGGCCAGACGCGGCCCTGATGGACGCGTCCCCCGACGCCGCGCTGCAGCGCCCGCCGGCCGAGCCGGGCATGCGGATCGGCCTGTTCGGCGGCAGCTTCAACCCGGCCCATGAGGGCCACCGGCTAGTGGCGCTGCAATGCCTCGAGCGCCTCGCGCTCGACAAGGTCTGGCTGCTGGTGACGCCCGGCAACCCGCTCAAGGATCCTGCCGAGCTGGCGCCGCTCACCGCACGCCTCGCCGCGACACGCGCCCTGATGGCCCACCCCGGCCTTGTCGTCACCGGTTTCGAGGCGGCCCGCGGCTTCACCTACACCTATGAGACGCTGGCCTGGCTCACCGCCGCCGAGCCGGGGGTGAAGTTCGTCTGGATCATGGGCGGCGACAGCCTGGCCGGCTTCGACAAGTGGGAACGCTGGCAGGATATCGCGCAACTGCTGCCGATAGCGGTCTATGCCCGGCCCGGCGCCGGCCAGAAGGCACTGCGCTCGCGCGCCGCCAAGGCCCTCGCCGCCTGCCGCCTGCCCGAGGCCGACGCCCGGACGCTGGCCGACCGTACGCCGCCGGCCTGGGTATATCTGCACGGGGTCACCTCGCCGCTGTCGTCCACGGCGATCCGCGCCGCCCGCGCCGCCGCCTGACCCCGCCTTGCACAACGGCGTGCGAATCCCCATTATGAGGAACGAGGCGGCCCCTGCCGCCGAACGGGATGAACAATCATCGCTGCTTTGCGACCTCATCGCTCCCAGCCCTCAAGGACTGCTGAACCCCGCATGATGCATGCGCATTTCGGGCCGAGGACCATCCGCTGATGGCGCCCTCGCCCAGGACCAAGGCCAAGCCGGCCGCCCCGACCCCCAACCCAGACCCCAAAATGATCGACGTCGTGCTGCAAAGCCTCGAAGATGCCAAGGCCGAGCAGACGGTCGCCATCGACATCGCCGGCAAGTCCTCGCTGGCCGACCACATGGTCGTCACCTCCGGCCGCTCCAACCGCCATGTCAGCGCCGTCGCCGACCAGGTGGTGAAGGCGCTGCGCGACAACGGCTTCGGCAAGCCGCGCATCGAGGGCCTGCCGCATGCCGACTGGGTGCTGGTCGATGGCGGCGACGTCATCGTCCACATTTTCCGCCCCGAAGTGCGCGAGTTCTACAACATCGAGAAGATGTGGCAGGCGGATTTCGCCGGCGACACGCACTGATTTCGGCGCCATGCGCGTCGGCGTCGGCGCCATCGGCCGCATGAAGGAGGGCCCCGAGCGCGAGCTCGTCCGCCGCTACCTCACGCGCGCCGCCGCTACCGGCAAGGCGCTGGGCTTCACCGCTTTCGCCGTGCGCGAAGCCGCCGAATCGCGCGCCGGCGCGGCCGCGGCGCGCAAGGCCGAGGAGGCCAGGGCGCTGGCCGCCCAGCTGCCGGCGGCGGGCGTGCTGGTGGCGCTCGACGAGCGCGGCAAGGCGCTTGGCTCGGAAGCCTTCGCGCGCCAGCTCGCCGCCTGGCGCGACGCCGGGCGCCCCGCCGTGAGCTTCGCCATTGGCGGCGCCGACGGGCTCGACCCGGCCTTCGTCGCATCCGCCGAACTGGCGCTGAGCTTTTCCCCGCTCACCTGGCCGCACCAATTGGTGCGCATCATGCTGGCCGAGCAGCTCTACCGCGCCACCACGATCCTGAGCGGCCACCCCTATCACCGCGAGTGAGCGCGCCGGCGCCCGCAGCCATCGAAAAACCAAAGAGGCAAGGCTGTTAACGGGTGGGGGATACGGTTTTCGGGTGATTCGGATGGCGGGCGGGATGCGGGGCGTGAACCGCTTTGGCGCGGCGGTGCTGGTGGCTGTGGCCTGCGCCGCGCCCGTCGCCGCCCATGCACAGGCCAGTTCCGCCGCAACGCCCAGCGAAACGCCCGAATGGATCCGCCAGTCGAGCGCCGACAGCGAGGCGGCGC
>JBDHTK010000135.1:0-8244 GCA_039808625.1 Devosia sp.
CTTCTTGGCCAGCGAGTAGGTGATCCACGCCGCGAGGTCGCCGCCGACGCCGGGCAGGGCGCCGAGCAGCGAGCCGACCACCGAGCCGCGAATCTGGTTCTTGCGGTATTTCCACAGCGCCCCCATCGTGCCGGCGAAGGGGTTCTTGAGGTTGATCTGCGGCACCTCGGCCACGGCGCTGCGGCCCGAGCGCATGATCTCGGCCACCGCGAACATGCCGATCATGATCGGGATGAAGCTGATGCCGCCCATCAGCTCCAGCACGCCGAAGGTGAAGCGCGGCGTCGCCGTCAGCGGGTCCATGCCGACCTGCGCGATGAACAGGCCGATGAGCAGCGCCAGCGCCCCCTTCACCATGCCGCCCGACGAGATCAGCGCCGCGCAGCTCAGCCCCAGCAGCGCCAGCCAGAAATACTCGAAGCTCGAAAAGCCGAGCGCCGCCTTGGCGAGGATCGGCGCCGTGAACAGCAGGAACAGGAAGCCGAACAGCCCGCCCAGCACCGAGCCGACGACGCCGATGCCGATGGCGAGGCCCGCCTGGCCGTTCTGCGCCAGCCGGTAGGAATCCTCGACATAGGCGGCCGAGGCCGGCGTGCCGGGGATGCGCAGCAGCGTGCCGGGCAGGTCGCCGGCGGTGATCGCCATCGCCGTGCACGAGATGATGGCGGCGATGGCCGGGATCGGCGCCATGTAGAAGGTGATGGGCACGAGCAGCGCCGTCGCCATCGTCGCCGTGAGGCCCGGGATGGCCCCGACGAACAGGCCGAACACGGCGGCGAGGAAGATGGTGAGCAGCGTCTCGACATTGAAGACGAGGCCGGCGGCGAGCGAGAAGGCTTCCATTCCGCGTTATCCCAGAAGGCCGCGCGGCAGGGGCACGCGCAGGGCCAGCGTGAAGAGGTAGTAGATGGTGGCCGTGGCGATGGGGCTGAAGATCAGCGCCGCCGGCCAGCGCCCACCGCTCATCAGCACGATGACGACGGCATAGAGCGTGCCGGCGATGAGAAAGCCCAGATAGGACATGGCGGCGGTGACGCCGGCGGTTGCCACCACGATCCCCAGTGCGAACCAGGTGACGAGCGGCGGCGCGTCCTCCTCCTCGCCGGCGGCGTGGCGCATGAGCCAGCCCTGGATGGTGAGGGCGGCACCCATCAGCGCCATGCCGGCGCCGACAATGGCGGGGAACAAGCCCGGCCCGACATTCATGCCGGGCAGCGGCGCCAGCGTCAGCGCATGGGCGAAGATCGCCGCGCCGCCGAGCGCGAAACAGAGTCCCAGAATGCTGTCCGTCGGAATCGCGCGCGTCATGCTGTCTCCTCGCTCGGGAGGCGGCCGGGGCGGACCCCGGTCGCCGCTTTGGATGGCCGCGGGCGGCGCCTTACTTGGCGAGGCCCACCGCCTGCAGCGCCTTGCCGATCGAGGCGTCGGCGTCTTCCATGAAGGCGGCGAAGCCGGCGGCGTCGCGATAGTCGATGCCGAAATTGCGCTGCGCCATGAACTCCTCGAATTCAGGGCTGTTCACCACCTTGTCGAGCGCCTCGGTGAGGCGCGTCTTGACGGCGTCGGGCAGCCCCTTGGGCGTGCCGATGCCGCGCCACGCATAGGCGGCCCACTTGTTGCCCAGCGCTTCCTCGGCGGTCGGCACGTCGGGCGCCGCGGCCACCCGCTCATTGGCGGCGACGATGAGCGGCTTCACCTCGCCGGCATCCACCATCGGCCGCGCGTCCGGCATGGTGGTGGTGACGACGCTGATGGCGCCCGAGGCGAGCAGCTGCAGGCTGGCCGAGGCACCTTCCGAGGGCACCCACGGCGCCGCATCGGGCGCGATGCCGTTGGTCACCAGCACGCCGGCCCAGCCCAGATGCGCCATGCCGCCGAGATTGGCGCCCGATGCCTTGATCGCGCCGGGCTTGGCGCGGATCTCGTCGAGCAGCGTCTTGATGTCCGGCCCGTCGGCGCGCACGAACACGGCTTCCGGGTCGGCGTTGAACAGCGCGATCGGCTCGTAGTCGGCGTAGCTCAGCGGCGAAACGCCGGTCCAGTGATACATCGACAGCTCGGTGGTGATGACGCCCAGCGTGTAGCCGTCCGGCGGCGAATAGGCGATCTCGGTGTGCCCGACGATGCCGCCGCCGCCCGTGCGGTTGATGACGTTGATCGGCTGGCCCAGCTCCTTTTCGAGCAGCGTCGCGATGATGCGCCCGGTGGCGTCGGTGCCGCCGCCCGCCGCCCACGGCACGATCAGGTTGATGGCGTGGTCGGGATATTGCTGCGCCAGCGCCGGGGATGCCGCCAGCACGGACAGGGCCAAGGCACCGGCGAGTGTCTTCATCAGGGTCATTCAAGGTCCTCCCAGGGAAATGCCGGACCATCCGGCCATCGGCGCCTGCTTACCGCATTGCGCCTGTTGATACCACATTGCGGAATTATCATGCCGATTTTTGGCATGCAAGATCGGCTGTGCACAAAAGAAATACCACGTTTCTTGACATAATAGGGCGTTCGCTCCTATCAAATGGGCGAATGATATTCCGCATTGTGGGATTTCATGGTGACGGCCGCGTCCCCTGTCGCGGCACAAGGCAACGGGCCTGCGGAGCGCACGGCGCCACGGTGGCGGCGCGCCCGGCCCTGGAGGAAGGTGATGACGAACTCGATCGCGCTGTCTTTGCGCAACACGCTCACGGGCATTCTGCCGCCCCTGTCGATGCCCTTCGACGAAGCCGGCAATCTGGTGCCGGGGGCGCTCAAGCCGCAGATCGACTTCATGATCGAATCGGGCGTGCGCGGCATCGTCGTCGGCGGCTCGACCGGCGAGGGCCACACGCTCTCGGCCGACGAGTTCACCGCCGCCATGCGCGAGGCGCACGATGCCAATGCCGGCCGCGTCTCCTTCGTCGTCGGCCTCATCGTGCAGTCGACCCGCGAGGCCATCAACCGCGTCAAGGCGCTGGGCGACATCAAGATCGATGCCCTGCAGGTGACGCCCGTCCACTACCTGTTCAAGCCGGGCCGCGAAGCCACCATCGAGCACTTCCGCGCCATCTGGGAAGCGACGCGGATCCCGATCCTTATCTATAACGTCATTCCGTGGAACTATCTCAGCATCGACGACATGCTGGCGATCATGGATGCGGTGCCCGGCGTCATCGGCATGAAGCAGTCTTCGGGCGACGTGAAGTCGGTCTCGGACCTGCTGCTGCGCGCCAAGCCAGAGAATCTCGTTCTGACCGGCATCGACGCGCTGCTGTTCCCCAGCTTCTCGCTCGGTGCACACGGCGCCATCAGCGCGCTCACCTGCGCCGTGCCGGGCGTCACGGTGAAGCTCTTCAACGCCGTCGAGGCCGGCGACTACGCCACCGCCAAGGACATCCACTTCCGCCTCAACGCCATGTGGAACGCCATGCGGCACGACAACCTGCCGGCCTGCGTCAAATATGTGCAGCACCGCCAGGGCCTGCCCATGTTCCACCCGCGCGCGCCGATGGAGCGCGTCAGCGAGGAGCAGAAGCGCGGCATCGACAAGACCCTCGGGCCGATCCTCGAGCTGGTCGACGTGCGCGCCCGCGCCGCCTGAGACGCGGTCGGCCGGCGGCCTGCTGGGCGGCCGGCCCGCCACCTGCATGGAAGGGAGACGGGCGTGAAGAAGCTCATCAACGATCCGGCGAACTATGTCGACGAGATGCTGGACGGGCTCTGCCGCGCCCATCCCGGCCTCACGCGCGCCGGCGCCGACCGGCGCACCATCGCGCGGGCAACGCCCATGTGCCCCGGCAAGGTCGGCGTCGTCTCGGGCGGCGGCTCGGGCCATCTGCCGCTCTTTACCGGCTATGTGGGCGAGGGCCTGCTCGACGCCTGCGCCATCGGCAATGTCTTCGAGGGACCGACCATCAATGCCTGCCAGGATGCCATCGCCGCCGCCAATGGCGGCGCCGGCGTGCTGTGCCTCTTCGGCAACTACGGCGGCGACCGCATGAATTTCGAGATGGCCGCGGAGCTCGCTGCCCTCGACGGCATCGAGACGCGCCTCGTCCTCGGCACCGACGACGTGGCCAGCGCCGGCCCGGCCGAGGCCCACAAGCGCCGCGGCGTTGCCGGCCTCGTCTTCGCCTACAAGACCGCCGGTGCGCTGGCCGCGGCAGGCGGCAGTCTCGATGCCGTCGCGGCCATCGCACAACGGACCGTCGACCGCACGCGCACCATCGGCATCGCGCTCTCCTCGTGCCAGATCCCCGGCGCGGCCGCTCCCAATTTCACCATCGGCGACGACGAGGTGGAGCTGGGCATGGGCATCCACGGCGAGCCCGGCATCTGGCGCCGTACGCTGCGTCCCGCCGATTCGCTGGTCGATGAAATGCTGGCCATGCTCCTTGCCGAGCGCCCCGCCGATGCCAGCCGCGTCGCCATCCTCGTCAACAGTCTCGGCGCCACGCCCTTCGAGGAGCTGTTCATCCTCTATCGCCGCGCCGCCGAGCTGCTCGACGCCGCCGGCCTCGCCATCGTCCAGCCGCTGGTCGGCCCCTACGTCACCTCGATGGAGATGGGCGGCGCCTCGATCAGCCTGTGCTTTCTCGACGACGAGATCGCCCCGCTGCTCGCCGCGCCGGCCGACTGCCCGTTCTGGAAGGTCGGCTGACCGATGGGCCTCACCGTCCCCACGCTCGCCGCCGCCATTGCCCGCGCCCACGCGGCGATGGCAACGCTCGCCGATCCGCTCAACGCCGCCGATGCCCGCCTCGGCGACGGCGACACCGGCACCATGCTGGCCCGCCTCATCGGCGTCTTTGCCGCCGTCGATGTTGATGCCGCCCCCGACCTCGGCGCCGCCTTCATGGCCCTCGGCAAGGCCGGCGCCGCGTCCACCGGCTCGAGCCTCGGCACGCTCGTCATCACCGCCATGCTGACGGCGGGCCGCGCCACCGCCGGCGCGACCGAGCTCGACTGGGATCGCCTCGGCCCGCTGCTCGCCGGCATCCGCGACGCCGCGATGGCGCGCGGCAAGGCCGAGCTCGGCGCCAAGACCATCATCGACGGCCTCGACGCGCTGGCGGGAGCACTCGACGGCCTCGACGACCCGGCCGCCCTCGCGATCGCCGCCGATGCCGCGATGACCAGCGTTCTGGCCGAGTTCCGCGCGCGCCCCTCGGGCATGGGCCGCGCCCGCATGTTCGGCGAGCGCAGCATCGGCCTCGACGACCCGGGCATGCTCGCGCTGGCCGGGCTCGTCCGTGCCGTATCCGGGCAGGGCACGCCGGCTCATGCTGCCTCCGGGCTTGCTTGAGGTGCCCCGGCAACTGAACTATGAGGGCAGGGACGGCCGGGCTCCGGCGTGTGGGACTTGACGATTCTGGAACGCGACCGATGACCGATGCCGTCGACGAAGCCCCGCGGGCCGCACCGCCGCGCCGCGACGAGGGCCTCAAGTCGCTGACCAAGGTGTCGCGCGTCCTCGACTGCTTCAGCACCAGCCAGCGCGCACTCAGCCTCGCCGACATCTGCGCCCGCACCGGCTATCCGCGCTCCACCGCGCACCGCCTGCTCACCGCCATGCGCGAGGTCGGCTTCATCGAGCAGGACCGCGAGCGCGATTCCTACCGGCTGGGGCTGCGCCTGTTCGAGCTCGGCAACATCGTCCTCGCCAATCTCGAGCTGCATCGCGAGGGGCGCGCCATCGTCGATGCCCTGCACCGGCTCACCGGCCATGCCGTGCACCTGGCCGTGTTCGACGGCCTGCGCGCCGTGGTGATCCAGCGCACCGAGGCCGAGCCGATGCTGTCCAACACCATGGTCGAGAACTCGCCGGCCCATTGCACCAGCGTCGGCAAGGCCATCCTCGCCTTCCAGCCCGACGACGTCGTGGAGCGCGTCGTCGCCGCCGGCCTCGAGCGCTTCACCGAGACCACCATCGCCGAGCCGGCGGCGCTGCAAGCCGAGCTGGCGCTCACCCGCGCGCGCGGCTACGCCATCGACAATGGCGAGCACCAGCCGGGGCTGCGCTGCGTCGGCGCGCCGATCCGCAACCAGGCCGGCGCCGTCTTCGCCGGCATCAGCGTCAGCGCTCCCGCCTGGCAATTGCCGGTGGCCGAGGTCGACGAGCTCAACAAGGTCGTCATCTACCACGCCAATCTGATCTCGCAGCGGCTGGGCTATGTGCGGTGATGTGCGCATCGCCTCCTCCCGGCGTCGCGAGGATTGAGGCCGGCCCGTGGGCCGGCCGTTTCGTTCAGGCGAGGCCGCCGCCGCCCGCCGGCCAGATGTCGCGCAGGTTCTCGCCGGCGAGGATGCGCCGGCGGCAGGCCGCCTCGTTCTGGCCCAAGGCGTCGGCCGCATCGGCGATGGTGCCGACCAGTTCCGCCGGAATGACCACGACGCCCGTCACGTCGGCGAAGATCACGTCGCCGGGCCGCACCCGTACGCCGTCGATGTCGAGCTCGACCTGGTAGTGCACCGGCTCCATGCGGCCGGAGACGCCCACCGGGCTCATGCCCTTGGCGAACAGCGGGTAGTCGAGCTTGCGCACTTCGGCGAGGTCGCGCACCGTGCCGTTGACCACCGTCGCCGCCGCACCCTTGGTCTTGGCGCCGCTCGACATCAGCTCGCCCGTGCCCGAGCCTTCGGCGCACGAGGAATCGACGACAAGGATGCCGCCCTTCACCACCGCGTCGATGGCGCCGTGATAGACGTCCTGCGGCTGGCCGGTGCGCGTGCTCGGCTCGTAGCGCACCGTCGAGACCGGCCCGCATACCACCTGGCCCGGCTGCAGCACGCCGAACTGGCTCATGCCCTTGAGGAAGCCATAGGGACCGCGCCCGTCGAGCACGTCGTGGATGTCGCCGGAATACCATTTCGACAGCCGCCTGATCGCCGCCCAGTCGGTCTGGTTGTAGTCGTAGCTCGCCATCAGTCTTTCCGTCCCTGCTGTCGGTTGACCGCCTGCTGCAGATAGGCGGCGGAATTGTCGATATGCTCGCGCATCAGCGCCCGGCTCAGCGCCACGTCGCCGCTGGCGATGGCGGCGTGGATCGCCTCGTGCTCGGCGACGCCCTCGGCCTGCGTCTTCGAGGGCACGCGGCTGGTGAGGCGGATGATGTCGGTGATGAGCGCGTAGAGATTGTCGTAGACGCTCGACATGATCTCGTTACCCAGCGACTGCACCAGCGCGCGGTGGAAATTGGCGTCGGCGTCGGCGTAGTGCGAGAAGTCCTTGGCCGCCGCCAGCGCCTCGAGCGCCGCCGTCACCTCGTCCGAAAGCTTGCCCTCGCCGGCGGCGAGCCGGCCCGCGACTTCGAGCTCGAACATGCGCCGCACGTCCATGAGCTGCACCAGGTAGGTCGCGTCCTGCGCGAACAGGCCTCTTATCGACGCGGCGAGCGAGCCGAGGAATTTTTCCACGTCGTCGCGCACCACTTCGGCACGCTCGCCGTGGCGGCGGCGCACCAGCCCCTTGGTCTCGAGAATCTGCAAGCCCTCGCGCACCGAGCGCGTGCTGATCGAGAACCGGCGCGCCAGCTCCGCCTCCGCGGGCAGGCGCGCGCCCACCTCGAGGTTGCCCGACAGGATGTCCGCCTCGATGGCCGTGACCACCGCGGCGTGCAGCTTGTCGCGCTCGGGAGCGGTGGTGCTCACCATGCCGTGAACCCGCCGTCGACCACGACGTTCGAGCCGGTCATGTAGGACGAGGCGTCCGAGGCGAGGAACTGGACGACGCCGTTGAACTCGCCCTTCTCGGCCTGTCGCCGCATCGGCACGCGCTCGAGGAAATTGTCGACGAATTCCTTGTCGAAGCTGCCGGTCTTGACGCCGCCGAAGGAGATCAGGTTGCAGCGGACGTTCTTTTCCGCCCAGTAGGTCGCGACATAGCGCGTGAGGTTGACGAGGCCCGATTTCGACGCGGCGTAGGACACCGCCTTGTAGAAGGGGACGCCGTCGCGCGCCTCGCGATAGGCGTAGAGCGCCTGATTGGGCGAGACGATGCCGTATATCGACCCGACATTGATGATGCTGCCGCGCCGCTCCTCGGCCATTTTCGCGCCGATCACTTGGCTGCACAGCATTACCCCGGTGAGGTTCACGTCGATGATTTCGTCCCAGTATTTCTGGGGATAGGTCTCGAACGGCCCGTTCTGGTCGGCCGCGCCGTCGGGCTTGGAATCGATGCCGGCATTGTTGACCAGCACATGCGGCACGCCCCATTCGGCGATGAGCTGCGCCGTCGCCGCCTCCAGCGCCGCCTTGTCGATGACG
>JBDHTK010000136.1:0-8232 GCA_039808625.1 Devosia sp.
TGACCTTCATTGGCGCCAGCCTGGTCAGCCGTTCGATCAGCTTCCTCATCGTCGGCGTGCTGTTCCGGCTGTTCGGGCCGCCGATCAAGGCACTCATCGACAAGTACCTTGGCCTGGCGACTGCGGGTTTCGTCGCGCTGGTGGTCGGAGGTTTCATTGCCATCGCCTTTCTCGGCGGCGGGGCGCGGCTCAACGGCGAGCCGATCCGCCGCTACACGCCGCCCGACCGGCGCGCGCCGCTGATCCCGGCGCCGGGCGCGGTGCACCAGGAGCTGCAGGCGCAGGGGCTCGACTACGTGCGCGGGCCGCTCTACCCCTCGCTCGCCTACCGGCTGGTGCAGATCGCCACCGGCAAGCTCGACGCCACGGTGGTGCGGCGCGGCGCGCAGGACTGGGACATCGCCGGCGCGGCGACCATCCTCGCCGAATGCGGCATCGCCTTCGAGGACGCCTGCACCGGCACGCTGCGGCTCAACCGCGCCGACGTACGGCAGGGGGCGCTTGCCGCCTTCGCCCAGGTTTCGCTAAGAGAGGTGCTGCGCGGGGCGCTGGTCAAGGTCTATGGCTGCCCCGAGCCGCAAGAGGATCGCGAACGGAGCACCCCATGACAGCGCCCAGGGCCGACGCCGGCAAGCAGTTGCTGCATCTCGTCATCGGGGGCGAGCTCGAGGACATCGACGGCATCACCTTCAAGGACCTCGACAAGCTTGACCTGGTCGGCGTCTACCCCAACTACGCCGCCGCCTATGCGGCGTGGAAGGCCAAGGCGCAGCAGACGGTGGACAATGCCCATGTGCGCTATTTCGTCGTGCACCTGCACCGGCTGCTCGACCCGGAGGTCGAGGGCGCGTGAACGAGCCGGTGCCGGCCGAGCGGGAGAAATTCATCGACCGGCCGGCCGTGCGGCGGTTCATCGGCACCTGGCTGATCGGCAGCTATATCCGCTTCGTGCGCGCCACCTCGCGCGTCGTCGCCGACCCGCCCGATTTCTGGGAGCGGGCGCGGGCCGAGCACTGGCCGGCCATCGCCGTGAGCTGGCACGGCCAATCCAACCTCGCCTATGTGGTGATGCCCGAGCCGCAGCGCGTGGCGCTGCTCATCTCCATGCATCCCGACGGCATGATGATGGGCGCGATGGCGCAATCGCTCGGCTACCAGGTGATCGCCGGCTCGGGCGCCAGCGCGCGGCGGACGCACGGCACGGGCGGCCTCACCGCCTTCCGCAACATGGTCAAGGTGCTGAAGTCGGGCACGACGCTGTTCGCCACGGCCGACATCCCGCCCGAGCCGGGGCGCCACGTGTCGCTCGGCATGATCGCTCTGGCGCGGCGCACCGGGCGGCCGGTCTACGCCATCGCCACCGCCACCTCGCGCCGCAAGATCCTGGAGCGGGTGTGGGACAGGATGCAGCTCAACTTCCCCTTCTCGACCATCGCCTTCGCCTGTGAAGGGCCGTTCTACATGACCGACGAGGCGGTGGCGGACGAGGCGTACGCGGCCGAGCTGGCGCAAAGCCTCGACCGGGTGCTGGCGAAGGCGTTCGACATGGCGGATGGGAAGGGAGCGAATAGGGAGTAGCGAATAGCCGAAGAGGCGCCCCGCTATTCGCTATTCGCCCAGCTCTTCTATTATCGCCGGAATTGCCCCACTTGGCCCCATGCGCTCGCGGCCGAGGGCGCCGCGGCGGGCGCGGTCGGCGTCGTCGGCGAGGAGGCCCGCCACGGCCGCGGCGAGCGCGGCAGGGTCGCGCGGCACGACGATGCGGCTGTCGCCGGCGAGCGCGGCGATGCGGCGGCGGCGCGTTTCGCGGGCGTCGTCGGCAAGGAAGGAGACGACCGGACGGCCGAGGCCGAGGGCCTGCAGGTTGGCCGTGCCGCCCTGCCCCAGCACCACGTCCGAAGCGGCGACGACGGCGCCCAGCGCGCCCGTCGCGAGATGGATCGCGACGCGGCCGTCGCTCAAGACGCCGAGGTCGCCGTCGCGGCCGCCGCCGGGCGTGAGGCGGGCGCCGCCGACGCCATCGAGCAGGGCGGCATCGGCGGCGCGCGGCAGCACGGCGAAGACGTCGATGCCCTCGATGCCCGGCACGCGCTGCAGCGCGGCAAGCTGCACGGCGAAATTGTCGGCGAGCGCGGCGCGGCTGCCCGGCAGCACGGCGATGGCCCTCACGTGGCGGCGGCGGCCCGCCGCGTCGTAGGGGCCGGTCACCACCGTATCCATCATCACATTGCCGGCGAAGCGCGCGGTGACGCCGGCGCCGGCAAGCTCGGCGGCCAACAGCGCGTCGCGCGTCAGCACGAGGTCGGCGCTGCGGCGCAGCACGGCGCGTTCGAGGGCGGCATAGCTGTTGGCGTAGCCGGATTTGTAGACGTCGAGATAGATGCGGGCGCGCCGGCCGCTCAGCCAGCACATGACGATTCCGAGCAGGTCGCCGACGACCAGAATGGCGTCGTAGTCGCCGGCCTGCCGGCGCATGAAGCGCAGCGCGGGACGGATGCCGAAGCCGGCGACGGCGTCGCGCAGCAGCGAGAAGCGGCGGCGCTGGCCCTCGCTCGGCAGGTGCCGGCGCGGCCCGACCAGCGGGCAGACGCCGTGATAGGCGCGGCCGTCGCCCAGCGTCGGATAGGCGGCGACGGCAATCTCCGGCGGCAGGCGGCGCACGATCTCGGCGGCGATGGAGTCCTCGCCGTGGCCATTGGAGATGACGAGAAGCTTTCCGACCGGCACGCTTACTTGCCGGAGAGGCCGTGGCGGCGATAGGCCTCGAGCGCGGCGGCGGCGTCGGCATAGGCCTCCTGCCGGTCGACGTTCCAGTAGCTCAGCTCGTCCACCGGGATAGGCTTGCCGGTGACGGCGCAGCGCACGAAGCTGCCCGCCCGCACCACGACATAGTCGCCGTCGAGATAGCGGATGACCGCCTCGGACGGGGTGAAATTCTTGTCGTAGATATTCATCGCGCGCTGCCTTTCGCGACCGATATAGGCGCAAATACGGCCGGACGCTAGAACAGGCTCTCCTGGCCGCCCGGCTCCTCCGGGGGGCGCGGCCTGCGGCGCGGCGGCGGCGCGCCGGCCACGGTGACGCCGAACTCGCCCTCGGCCACCGTGACGCTGAGCGCGGCGCCGGGCGCGACCTGGGCCGGCGAGCGCACGATCTCGTCGCCGCTGAGCACCAGCGCATAGCCGCGCGCGAGGACGCCCTTGTAGCTCAGGGAGTCGAGCAGCTTGCCGAGCCCGGCGAGGCGGTCGCCGCGCTGCCCGACGATGCGGCGCAGCGCCGGCGCCAGCCGCTCGGCGCAGGGCGCGAGGCGCGTCTGCGCATGGCGCAGATCGGCGCGAAGGGCGTTGGGCGAGAGCCGCGCGCCGACGGTGGCGAGGCGCAGCCGCTTCTGCTGGCCGAGATGGCGGAGCGAGGCGGAAAGCGTCGAGCTGGCGAGGTCGAGCCGCTGGCGGGCGATGTCGAGCAGGTCGAGCGGGCGCGGCAATTCGCCGGCGGCGGCGCGCAGCCGGTCGCGACCGTGGCGCAGCGCCTGCCGCGTGCAGTTGCGCAGGCGCTGGCCCTGGTCGTCGACATAGGCGACGAGCTCGGCGCGCACCGGCACGGCGGCCTCGGCGGCGGCGGTGGGGGTGGGAGCGCGATGGTCGGCGGCGAAATCGACCAATGTCGTGTCGGTCTCGTGGCCGACGGCGGAGATCACCGGAATCGCGCTGGCGGCGACGGCGCGGACGACGACCTCCTCGTTGAAGCTCCACAGGTCCTCGATGGAGCCGCCGCCGCGCGCCACGATCAGGAGGTCGGGGCGCGGGATGGGGCCGTCCGCCGGCAGCGCGTTGAAGCCTTCGACCGCCGCGGCGACCTCGGCGGCCGAGGTCTCGCCCTGCACGCGCACCGGCCAGACGAGGACATGCGAGGGGAAGCGGTCGTCGAGCCGGTGCAGGATGTCGCGGATCACGGCACCGGTGGGCGAGGTGACGACGCCGATGACGCGCGGCAGATAGGGCAGCCGGCGCTTGCGCTCGGCGGCGAACAGGCCCTCGGCGGCGAGCTTCCTGCGGCGCTCCTCGAGCAGCGCCATCAGCGCGCCGGCGCCGGCCGGCTCGAGCTGCTCGACGACGATCTGGTACTTGCTCGACTTGGGGAAGGTGGTGAGGCGCCCGGTGGCGATCACCTCCATGCCCTCCTCGGGCTTGAAGCGCAGGCGCGCCCAGTTGCCGCGCCAGACCACGGCGTCGATCGAGGCGGCGTCGTCCTTGAGCGTGAAATAGGCGTGGCCGGAGGAATGCTGGCCGCGAAAGCCCGAAATCTCGCCGCGCACGCGCACGAAGCCGAACTCGTCCTCGACGGCGCGCTTCACCGCCAGGGCCAGCTCGGAGACGGAGAATTCGTGCGCGTTGCTCTGCGGCTCGTCCATGCCCCCTGTTGCGCTTTGCCGGAGGATGGGTCAAGTCAGCCCCGGAGGTGCAGGATGCGGGTACTGGTCATCGGCTCGGGCGGGCGCGAGCATGCGCTGGCGTGGAAGCTGGCGCAGTCGCCGCGCTGCGCGGCGCTGTTCGTCGCGCCCGGCAATGGCGGCACCGAGACGCTGGCCACGAACCTGAGCTGCGACATCACCGACAACGCCGCCGTGGTGGCGCTGGCGCGGGCGCACGCCATCGACTTCGTCGTCGTCGGCCCCGACGCGCAGGTGGTGCAGGGGCTGGGCGACGCGGTGCGCGAGGCCGGCATCGCCTGCTTCTGCCCGAGCCGCGCGGCCGGCCAGCTCGAAGGCTCGAAAAGCTTCACCAAGGCGCTGTGCGACGAGATGGGCATCCCCACCGCCGCCTACAGGCGCTTCGACGCGGCCGCCCCTGCCCTCGCCTATCTCGCGACCCACGCCCTGCCGGTCGTGGTCAAGGCCGACGGGCTGGCGCTCGGCAAGGGCGTGACGGTGGCGACGACACGCACCGAGGCGGAAGCGGCGGTGCGCGACTGCTTCGCCGGCGCCTTCGGCGCGGCCGGCGCGGCGGTGGTGATCGAGGACTTCCTCGCCGGCGAGGAAGCGAGCTTCTTCGTCCTGTGCGATGGCGAGACCATCCTGCCGCTGGCGACGGCGCAGGACCACAAGCGCGCCTTCGACGGCGACATGGGGCCCAATACCGGCGGCATGGGCGCCTATTCGCCGGCCCCGGTGATGACGCCGGAGCTGGTGCAGCGCACGCTCGGCGAGATCGTGGCGCCGACGGTGCGCGGCATGGCGGCGCGCGGCACCCCCTACCAGGGCGTGCTCTATGCCGGGCTGATGCTTACCGCGAGCGGCCCGAAGCTCATCGAATACAATGCCCGCTTCGGCGACCCCGAGACACAGGTGCTGCTGCCGCGGCTCAAGTCGGACCTGCTGGAGCTGCTGCTGGCGACGGCCACCGGCCGGCTCGCCGGGCTCGGCGCCGAGTGGCGCGACGAGACGGCGCTGACCGTGGTGATGGCGACCCGGGGCTACCCCGTCGCCTATGACAAGGGCAGCGAAATCCGCGGCGCCGACGGGCTCGACGGCGACGACCTCGTCGTCTTTCACGCCGGCACGCGGCGCGCCGGCGGGCGGCTGCTCGCCAATGGCGGACGGGTGCTGAACGTCACCGCGCTCGGCCCCTCGGTGGCGGCAGCCAAGGAGCGGGCCGATGCGGCGGTGGCGGCGATCGACTGGCCGGAGGGCTTCTGGCGCCGCGACATCGGCTGGCGCGAGATCCTGCGCGAGCGCAATGCCCGCCTCGACGGCGGCGCGGCGCCCTGAGGCCGGCCGAAAGGTCTTATCAACCTTCGGCGCCCAGCATATCCTCCCATCATGGCAGAGGACCTTCCTTCCGAGGACGAGACACTCCCCATCGTGCGGCGGGGGCAGGATCTCGTCGACCGGTTGCGGGCCGTCGAGGCCGAGCCGCAGCCGCGCGCGCCGGCCCGGACGGGCCTGCCGCGCATCGGCGTGGCGCTGGGCGGCGGCTCGGCGCGCGGGCTCACCCATATCCCGTTCATCGAGGCGATGGACGAGTTGGGGCTGAGGCCGGCGGTGATCGCCGGCACCTCCATCGGCGCGCTGATCGGCTCGGGCTGGGCCAACGGCATGACCGGGGCGGAACTGCGCGAGCACGCCATGCGGGTGCTGGGCACCATGCGCATCATCGCCGCGCGGCTGTGGGGAGCGCAGATCCGCAACCTCGGCGGGTTGTTCAGCAACGGCCTCAGCGTGCAACTGGACGCCGACCGCGTGGTGGACGCCTTCCTGCCGACCCCCTTCCCCGACGATTTCGCCGAATTGCAGACGCCGCTCTACGTCGTCGCCACCGATTTCCAGTCGTGGCACCAGGCGGTGTTCCACACCGGGCTGCTGAGGCCCGCCATTGCCGGCTCGATCGCCATACCGTCGCTGTTCAAGCCAGTGCACTACGCCAACCACGTCCTCGTCGATGGCGGCGTGGTGAATCCGCTGCCGCTCGACCAGGCGTCGGACTGCGACATCCTCGTCGCCATCGACGTCAACGGCGACCCCTCGGATTCGCTGGGCCGCGCCGATTTCCGCGCGCTCGACGTGTGGTTCGGCTCGGCGCAGATCATGATGCACTCGCTCACCGCGCACATGATGGCGGCCTATCCGCCGGATGTGTATGTGCGCCCGCATCTCAGCGTCTTCGGCGCGCTGGAGTTCTGGCGCGTCAAGGAAATCCTCGAGCACGCCGACAAGGAAAAGGACAATTTCAAGCGCCAGCTCACCCGCGAGGTGGAGCAGTTCCTGACCGGCGCCGAGCAGACGATCCGGGCGGGAGACTAGCGCCGCAGGCCGGCGAAAAACGTCCGCAGCAGCTCGCCCGCCCGGCGCTCGCCGATGCCCGAGACGACTTCCGGGCGGTGGTGGCAGGCGGGGCTGTCGAACAGGCGCACGCCGTGGTCGACGGCGCCGGCCTTGGGGTCGGCGGCGGCATAGACCAGCCGGCGCAGGCGGGCGTGGGCGACGGCGCCGGCGCACATGGCGCACGGCTCGAGCGTGACGTAGAGGTCGCAGCCGTCGAGCCGGCCGCTGCCGCGCGCGGCGAGCGCGGCGCGGATGGCGAGCAGCTCGGCATGGGCCGTGGGGTCGGCCAGCGCGCGCATGCGGTTGCGCTCGGCGGCGAGCACGCGCTCGCCCTCGACGATGACGGCGCCCACCGGGGCCTCGCCGGCGGCGGCGGCCTCCTCGGCGAGGCGCAGGGCCATGTCCATCGGGGATAGCGGCATTTGCGGGTGGTAGCAGGTTTTGGCCGCACGCTACACTCGGGACCGAGGAGAATCGCCCGTGCCCGTTCGCCAGCTTCCCGAGGATCTCGTCAACCGCATCGCCGCCGGCGAGGTGGTGGAGCGGCCCGCGAGCGTGGTGAAGGAGCTGGTCGAGAACGCCATCGACGCCGGGGCGCGGCGCATCGCGGTGACGACGGCCGGCGGCGGGCGCGACCTGATCCGCGTCAGCGACGACGGCAGCGGCATGGACGGCGCCGACCTCGTGCTGGCGGTGGAGCGGCACGCCACCAGCAAGCTCGCCGATGACGGGCTCGACGACATCCGCACGCTGGGCTTCCGCGGCGAGGCGCTGGCCTCGATCGGCGCCGTGGCGCGGCTGTCGGTGTGCTCGCGGCCGGCCGGGGCCGAGACGGGGCTGCGTGTCGAGGTGGTACGCTCGCGCAAGCGCGGGCCGCTGCCCGCGCCGATGACGCGCGGCACGGTGGTCGAGGTGCGCGAGCTCTTCGCCGAGGTGCCGGCGCGGCTCAAATTCCTCAAGTCGGACCGCGCCGAGGCGGCAGCGGTGACCGATGTGGTGAAGCGCCTCGCCCTGGCCAACCCGGCCATCCATTTCGTGCTCGACGGCAGCGACCGCTCGCCGCTCAACTGGCCGGCCGACGGCGGGCTCGAAAGCCGCGTGACGCAGGTGATGGGCGCCGACTTCACCGCGAACGCGGTTCCACTAGCGACCAGCCGGCACGGCGTGGTGGTGCGCGGGCTGGCCGGGTTGCCGACCTATTCGCGCGCCAATTCGCTGAGCCAGTTCTACTTCGTCAACGGCCGCGCGGTGCGCGACAAGGTACTGCTCGGCGCGGTGCGCGCGGCCTATGCCGATTTCGTCTTCCGCGACCGCTTCCCGGCCTTGGCGCTGTTCGTCGCGGTAGACCCGGCGGCGGTGGACGTCAACGTCCATCCGGCAAAGACGGAGTTGCGTTTCCGCGACGCGGGCGG
>JBDHTK010000137.1:0-8209 GCA_039808625.1 Devosia sp.
CCGCCGAACAGCTTGCCGAAGGCGTTGTTGATGCCGAACAGCGGCACGAAGGTGCCGACGATGTCGTACTGCTTCTTGTCGGTATAGATGAAGCCTTCGCCGGAGCCGCCGATGCTGTCGCCGGTGACGACCGCGTCGACGATCTGGATACGATCGACGCGGCGCACGAAATCGGCCTTGGCGCTGTTGAAGGCCAGCGTGTTGGAGCTGCGGATCAGGCGCCGCGAATCCGGGTGGCCGTCGAGGATGGCGGCGACGTTGGCCTCGTCGACGATGGCGAAGTTCTTGAGCCGGATGGTGCCCTTGCCAACATCGCTGCCATTGGTCTGCTGCAGCACGAAACTGCCCTCGCCGCCCTGCACCTGCGCATAGACGCCGACGAGGCGCAGCACGGAGCCGAGGTCGTTGAACACCACCGTCATGGTGCGGCCGTTGCCGGAGGCGTTGGTGGCCACCGAGACCGACCGGTTGCCGCCCAGTTGCGCCTGGAGATTGACGTTGCGCAGGTCGGAGCCGCGCAGCGCCAGGTCGAGATTGAGGTTGTAGGCGTTGGTCTTGTACATGCCGAGCGCCCGCGCCAGCTCGACGTCGAGCGCGATGGTCTGCGTGAAGCTCGTGGCCTGCGGCCCGCCCGACCCCTGGTTGAGGTCGAAGAAGCGCTTGAGCAGCGGCTTCAAATCGAGCTGGTCGCCGCGGATGCGCACGGCGAAGCCGTCCTTGATCGGCGTCAGCGAGAGCTGCGCCGCGTCGCCGTCGCTGAGGGCGAAGCTGGTGAACTCGGCCGAGCGCAGGCCCTTCTTGGAATCGACCTCCATGCTGCCCTTGAGCCGCACCTCGCCGAAGCCGAGATCGAGGTTCGAGATGTCGGTGACATCGCCCTTCTGGCGCACGGTGGCCTTGACCACGCCGTCCTGCCCGGCCGGCTTGCTGATGCCGAGATCCTTGACGGAAAGGGAGGCCTGCTTGAGATCGGCGGCGATGGCGATGGCACCGCCTTCGAGCGGCCTGGCGCTCACCGCCACCTTGCCCTGGCCGAACTCGCTGGTGTTGAAACCGAGCTTGCCGAGGTCGTTGAGGTCGACCACGGCGCTGATGGTCATGGGCGGCTGCGCCGCGCCGGTCGTCAGGTCGCCTTCGACGAGCACCTCCGCCGCCATGCCGTCTAGCTGGGCATTGCCGCCGACGCGGAAGCCGGCCTGCGTCGCCATGAAGGACAGCTGGCCGTTGCTGAGCTTGTGTCCCTCGACCGGCACGGCGAAGTCCTGGACATTGCCGTTGACGGAAAAGTCCGTGCGCTTCACGGCGCCGCCGCCATCGAGCACGCTGGTCAGCACCAGCCGGACGTTGAGGTCGCCGCCCACCGCATCGAGATCGACCGGCAGTGCCGCCGAATCTATGGCGTCGGGCTGCAACTGCCTGGCGATGGCGGCGATGGCCGGAATGCCGCCCGACAGGTCGCCGGAAATCTCGACGATGCTTTCGCCCGGCGCATCGGAGGTCATCACCAGCGCCGCATTGGCAACGGCGATGTCGCCCTTGTCGGTGGGGATGACGCCGCCGTCGCCAGCCACGGTGAACTCGGAATCGTGCATCTGCAGGCGCGTCTTGCCCTCGATGTCGATGGGCGCCATGCCGTCCAGCGCCTTCACCTGCACGCCATCGGCGACCATCTCGATGAAGATGCCGTTCTGCGGGATCGGCTTGTCCTCGCCATTGAGGCCGAGCGTGCCCGCCGGGAAGGCGTATTTCATGTTGGCGCTCTCGACGCGGCCGGCTGTGACGTTCCTGACGAACCAGTCGCGCGCGTCCGTGGCGATGAAATAGGGCCAGATGCGCTTGAGGTCGTCGGCGGTGACGCCCTGCCCGGCAATGGACATGTCGAAGCCCATGCCCTTTTTCAGCAGGTCGATGCGGCCACGGCTCTCGATGCGCGCGCCCGGCTTGCTCATGATCGCCTGGTCGATGCCCACGGCGCCATAGAGCGGCGCCGACCAGCCCTTGAAGCTGATCGAGTCGAAGCCGGCGGCCGGCTCGCCGAGATCGTCGGGGCGGATCATCACGTCGCGGCTGACCATCGAGACGCCTACGGTGGGGCCGTAGAGCTCGTCGAGGCCGAGCACGAAGACGCCCGACACCTTCGCCGTGGTCTTGCCCATGCTGAGCGCCGACTCCGCCATCGTGAAGGTGCCGGTCTCGGGCTTCCAGCCGATCTCGATGATGTTGCTGGCGATGGGGAAATAGTCGGTGCCGATGCGCAGATCGGTGCCGGTCATGTCGATGTGGAACACGCCGTCGCGAATCTTGCCGGTCGTCGCGTCGAAGCCGATGTCGAGCGACACCGCCGAGGGGCCGACGATGCCGACCATCGACTCGCGGTCGTTGATCGTCGGCGCGAAGGCGGCGAGGTCGAAATTGTTGAGCGACATCCTGAGCCGCGCCTCGCCCTTGCCGTCGACCAGCCGCTCGAAGATGCCGTTGAGGACGGTGCCGCCGAAATTGGCGGAAAAATCGCCCTCCACGGCGCGGCCGTCGGGCGTCGGCGCCACGTCGAGGCTGATGTCGGTGAAGGTGCGCAGGCTCTGGTAGATGGCGTCGTTCATGTCGGCGGTGCCGCCGCGGATCACCAGCCGCGAGAAGCGTCCCATCTCGGCCTGCTCGATGACGCTGGCGATGCTCGCCTGCGCGGCCTCGAGGTTGAACACCAGCCAGTCATTGTCCGAGCGCATATGCGTGGCTTCGGTGGTCTCGCCGTTCACGTCGATGCCGTCGCGCTGGAAGGTCGCGTCGGGAAAGGCGGTGGAGCCTTCGAGCACGCGCACCGTCGCCGGCCCGCCATCCGGGTCGGGCACCACCTCGAATTCGGCGAGGCGGTGGCCGAACAGGTCCTGGTTGACCTGGATGTGCGGGCCGACCATCGTGACGGTGGCGCCGGGCTGGCCGATGAGCGCGCGGATCGGCGAGAAGCCGACCTCGAGCGCCTCCATGTGCACCTTGCCGCCCGAGGCAGTGTCGCGATAGGTCACCGGCGTGAACTGGATGACGGGCCAGGCATAGCCTTCGAGCGCCAGCGCCATCTCGCCGAGCTCCAGCTCGGAGTGCGCGGGCAGCGAGGCCATGACGAGGTTGCGCACCTGCGTGGCGATGAAGGGCAGCGGGATGGGCGTCACCAGCAGCACCGCATAGAGCAGCGCGACGAGCGCCAGCGGCACGCCGAACAGCCACGCGGCGGCCAAGCCGAGGGTCCGGGCGACAGAGCGCTTGCGAACCGTCTGTCCTGGTGGCGGCGTTGGCTTCAATTCTGGTCCGCGGGAAAAATCGGCGTCGACCCCAAGTGCCCCGGGAATCAACGGGCCAGTCAAACTGTCTTGCTGGATGATACCGGCTGCAATAAGGCACTGACACCCCTGTCCGACAGCCCAGGCGACGGTTTTCCATGCTCGAGATCGGCCAGACGGCCCCCGACTTCACCCTGAACGACGATCGCGGCGGCAGCTTCACGCTCAGCGAGGCGCGCGGGCGGCCGGTGGTCGTGCAGTTCTACTGCGAGGACGGCAGCGAGGGCTGCCGCGTCGAGAACGCCGAGTTCTCGGCGCTGGCGCCGGCCTTCAGGAAGCTCGGCGTCGACGTCGTCGCCATCTCGCCGCAGGACGTGGCGAGCCACAGGAAGTTCGCGGCCGCGAACGGCTTCGCCCACCCCCTGCTCGCCGACACCGAACTCGTCGCCAACAAGGCCTATGACGTCTGGCAGCTCAAGAAGCTGTGGGGCCGCGAATATATGGGCACCATCCGCGTCACTTATCTGGTCGATGCCAGAGGGCGCATCGCCGGCGTGTTTCATGCCCGCCGTATCAAGGGCCATGCCGAGGCCGTACTGGAGGCCGCGAAGGCGCTCGTTAAGGGCTGATTAGCGCTTCCTTCGCCCCCTATTAACCTTAACGATCCATGATCGCCCGGCTGTCTTTCAGAGTCGGGAGTTCCTGGCGTTGCGTAAGAGCGTCTCCCCCAGACCCTTTGCCAATGGGGCGCCGCCGCGCGCCCGGCGACTCTCCCTCAATCCGCTGCTTTTCTACGGCGGCTTCGCCGCGCTGCTGGCGACCAACGCGCTGACGCTGGCCGGCCTGTTCATGGCTCCCGACATCGCCAAGCTGGTCGCCGGCAACACCGACGCCACCCTCGCCGCCTATGAGGACCGCATCTTCGAGCTGCGCCTAGAAGTGGACCGCCTGCAATCGCGCCACTATGCGCAGGCCGGCGACATCAACCTGCAGCTCCAGGACCTGGCGCAGACGCAGGAGCTGCTGCTCGAGCAGCACCAGTATGTGCGCCAGCTCGCCGAGCGCGCCGCCGAGCTCGGCATCGAGGCCGGAACCGCGCCCGCCCCTGCCGCGCCGCCGGTGCTGGCTGGGGCCCGCTCGAACGATCCGGCCGCCGAGGTGGCCGAGGCGGCGGCCAGCGTCGACCGCATGATGACGGAGTCGCGGCTTGCCCTCGCGGCGCTGTCGGACGAGGCCACGACGCGCACCGACGCCATCATGGATACGCTCGCCAATGTCGGCATCCGCCCGAAGCTGCCCAGCTTCGCCAGCGAGGACGGCGTCGGCGGCCCGCTGCTGCCGCCGGTCGAAGGCGCCGAGAGCAGCGGCCTCGTCGACGACGCCAATGCCGTGGCCGAGGCGCTCGAACGCTACCGGGCGGCGCGCGGCGCGGCGGCGCTGGCCCCGGTGCACAAGCCGATCAGGGTGGCGACCCGCACCAGCTCGACCTTCGGCAACCGCAAGGACCCGTTCACCGGCCGCCTCGCCTTCCATTCGGGGATCGACTACGCGGCGCCCCGCGATTCCACCGTGTTGAGCGCCGGCGCCGGCACGGTGAGCTTCGTCGGCCAGATCTCGGGCTATGGCAACGTGGTCGAGATCGACCACGGCAACGGCCTCGTCACCCGCTACGGCCACCTCAACAGCTTCATCGCCAAGGAGGGCCAGCGCGTCGCGACGGGCACGCCGATCGCCCGCGTCGGCTCGACCGGCCGCTCCACCGGGCCGCACCTGCATTTCGAGGTGCGGCGCAGCGACACCGCCGTCGATCCGGCACGCTACCTCAAGGTCGGGCAAGCCCTGCAGAAGATCCTGGCCGGCTGACCCGCAGCTATTCGCCGGCCTTGTCGGCGTAGCCCTGGACGCGCGCCGCGAGCGAGGCTTCCATGAAGCCGTCGAGGTCGCCGTCGAGCACGGCGGCGGTGTTCGAGGTTTCGTAGCTGGTGCGCAGGTCCTTGACCATCTGGTAGGGCTGCAGCACGTAGCTGCGGATCTGGTGGCCCCAGCCGATCTCGGTCTTGGCCTCGGCCTCGGCGTTGGCCGCCGCCTCGCGCTTCTCGAGCTCCTGTTCGTAGAGGCGCGCCTTCAGCATCTGCATGGCGGTCGCGCGGTTCTTGTGCTGGCTGCGCTCGGCCTGGCAGGCGACGACGATGCCGGTCGGCACGTGGGTGATGCGGATGGCCGAGTCCGTGGTGTTGACGTGCTGGCCGCCGGCACCCGACGAGCGGTAGGTGTCGACCTTGAGGTCGGCCTCGTTGATCTCGATGTTGATGCTGTCGTCGACCACCGGGTAGACCCAGGCCGACGAGAAGCTGGTGTGGCGACGCGCCGCGCTGTCATAGGGCGAGATGCGCACGAGGCGGTGCACGCCGCTCTCGGTCTTCAGCCAGCCATAGGCGTTGTGGCCCTTGATCTGCAGCGTCGCCGACTTGATGCCGGCCTCTTCGCCGGGGTGGAACTCCATCGTCTCGGTCTTGAAGCCGCGCCGCTCGGCCCAGCGCGTGTACATGCGCAGCAGCATCGAGGCCCAGTCCTGGCTTTCGGTGCCGCCGGCGCCGGCGTGGATCTCGATATAGCAGTCGTTGGCGTCGGCCTCGCCCGACAGCAGTGTCTCGATCTGCAGGCGCCGCGCCGTGTCGGCCAGCGCTGCGACGGCGGCGTCCGCCTCCTTGACGATGTCGTCGTCGCCCTCGGCCTCGCCGAGCGCGATGAGCTCGATGTTGTCGCGCAGCTGGCGCTCGAAATCGCGCACGGCCCCGACCTGCACGTCGAGCTCGTCGCGCTGGCGCATGATGGCGCGGGCCCTGTCGGGATCGCCCCAGAAATCGGGCGCTTCGGTGCGGTTGTTCAGATCGTCGAGGCGGGCTTCGGCTGTATCCCAGTCAAAGATGCCTCCTCAGCAGGCTCAGCACCTGCTCGATTTCGGCGACGTTCTTCTCGGTCTCTGCGCGCATGGATTCGGTCCTGTTGCGGGCCCGATTTAGGGGCAATGCCCCGACCGATCAACCCTTAGAACAGCCCGCCGCGCCCGAAGATCGTGCCGCTGCCCGCGTTGTCGGGCTCCCGGCCCATGCGGCCGAACACGCCGTCGCCCAGCGAGCCGCCATTGCCGGCATTCTGGTTCGGGTCCTGGATGTTCTGGAAGGCGGCGGAATCGACGCCGATCACCGAGGTGATGAGGTTGGGCCCGGTGCCCGGCTTGAACGCCTCGGCGATGGCGCGGCCGCCGCCATTGGCCTTGACCCCCGTCGCCGGATCGATCCACACCTGCGTCATGCCGGCCGGCATGTTGAACGGCGTCGGCGGCTTGCCCTGCAGCGCCTTTTCCATGAAGGCGGTGAAGATCGGCACGGCCATCTCGCCGCCGGTCGCGGCGTTACCCATCGACCTGGGCTTGTCGAAGCCGACATAGACGCCGGTCGCCAGCTCCGGCGTGAAGCCGATGAACCAGGCGTCCTTGTAGTCGTTGGAGGTGCCGGTCTTGCCGGCGACCGGCCGGTTGAGCCGCTTGGCGTAGGTGCCGGTGCCGCGCTGCACCACGCCCTCCATCATCGAGGTGATCTGGTAGGCGGTCATCGGGTCGAGCACCTGCTCGCGATTGTCGATGATGAGCGGCTCGGGCTGGCGCTCCCAGTCGGCCGCCTCGCAGCCGTCGCAGATGCGCTCGTCGTGGCGGTAGATGGTCTTGCCGTAGCGGTCCTGCACGCGGTCGATCAGCGTCGGCACGATCTTGCGCCCGCCATTGGCGATGGTGGCATAGGCGGCCGTCATGCGCAGGTCGGTGGTCTCGCCGGCACCGAGCGCCATGGCCAGCACCGGGTTGAGCTTGTCGTAGAGGCCGAACATCTTGGCGTATTCGGCGACCAGCGGCATGCCGATGTCCTGCGCCAGCCGCACCGTCATGACGTTGCGCGAGTTCTCGATGCCCTTGCGCAGCGTCTGCGGGCCGTAGAAGCTCTGCGCGTAGTTCTCCGGCCGCCACACCGAGCCGTCGGAATTGACCACCTCGATGGGCGCGTCGAGCACGACCGAGGCCGGCGTGTAGCCATTGTCGAGCGCCGCCGAATAGACGATCGGCTTGAACGACGAGCCCGGCTGGCGCAGCGCCTGCGTCGCCCGGTTGAACTCGGACTCGGCGTAGGAGAAGCCGCCGACCATCGCCAGCACGCGCCCGGTGCGCGGGTCCATCGCCACCAGCGCGCCCTCGATCTCGGGCACCTGCTGGAGCGTGTAGTGGTCGGGCTTGCCGGCCACCGGCGACACATAGACGACGTCGCCGACCTTGAGGATGTCGCCGAGCTTCTTGCTGACCCATTTGATGTCGGGGCCGCTGAGCGTGCCGGTGGCGCGCTGCGGCAGCAGCTTGCCTTCGACGTCGGTGCCGGGGCGAAGGCCGATCTGCGCCTCGTTGGCGCCCATCTCGAGCACTACCGCCAGCGTCCATTCCGGCACGTCGCGGAGCGGGCGGACCTCGGCCACGGCCGGACCCCAGTCGCCGGACGTATCGACGCTCGCCACCGGGCCGCGGAAGCCGCGCTTCTGGTCGTAGTCGATGAGCCCGTCCATCAGGGCGCGCCGCGCATATTCCTGCAATTTGGGCTCGAGCGTCGTGCGCACCGACAGCCCGCCGCCATAGAGCTGGTCCTCGCCGTAGAGCGCGCCGAGCTGGCGGCGCACCTCCTCGGTGAAATACTCGGCCGAATAGAGCTGGCTGCCCGATTGCCGCGGCACCACGTTGAGCGATTCCGCCTTGGCCGCGTCGCGCTGGGCGGGCGTGATGTAGCCATCCTCGGCCATGCGGTCGAGCACATAGTTGCGCCGCTCGATGGCCGCCTGCGGATGGCGGAACGGATGGTAGTTGTTCGGCCCCTTGGGCAGGCCGGCGATGTAGGCCA
>JBDHTK010000138.1:0-8195 GCA_039808625.1 Devosia sp.
CGCGCGTCCTCGTCAGCCGCGCCTATTATGCGCGCGTCTCGGCGCGGGCGCGCGACGCCGGCGAAAAGAGCTTCCTTGTCGACTGCCTGCAAACGGCCAACTGGCTGACGCGCAGCCTCGACCAGCGCGCCCAGACCATCCTCAAGGTGGCGACCGAGATCGTGCGCCAGCAGGACGGCTTCCTGCGCCACGGCATCGCCTTGCTGCGCCCGATGACGCTGAAGCTCGTCGCCGACGCCATCGGCATGCATGAATCGACGGTGAGCCGCGTCACCGCCAACAAATATGTGGCGACGCCGCGCGGCGTCTTCGAGCTCAAATATTTCTTCACCACGGCGCTCGCCTCGGCCACCGGGGCCGCCGACCACTCGGCCGAGGCGGTGCGCCACCGCATCCGCCAGCTCATCGACGCCGAGCCGGCCGACGCCATCCTCTCCGACGACACCATCGCCGAGCTGCTCAACCGCGAGCAGGGCATCGCGGTGGCGCGCCGCACCGTGGCGAAATACCGCGAGGCCATGCACATCGCCTCCTCGGTCGTGCGCCGCCGCGAAAAGCGCCTGGCCGACGCCGTCGGCGCGGGGCACGCGCGCTGAGGGCGCGTCGCCGTGTCGTGAAACCGAACCCGCCCGTACGCATTGCCCCCTTGCACCCCGGCGGCTAGACTCGCTCGTGTCAGGATCAACGACCCCAGAGGACTTCCATGACCCTACGCGTCTCAGGCAAGAACATGGACGTGGGCGATGCGCTCAGGACCAAGGCGGAGGGGCATTTCGACGCTGTCGTGAAGAAGTATTTCGATGGCGGCTATGCCGGCCATCTGACGCTCGAGCCGGAGGGCTCGGGCTTCACCGCCCAGTGCATGGTGCATCTCGACACCGGCGCGGCGCTTAGGGCCAGCGCCTATGGCGGCGACGCCATTTCGGCCTATGAGCTGATGACCGCGGCCATCGAGAAGCGCCTGCGCCGCTACAACCGGCGGCTCAAGGAGCATCGCCGCCCGGCCGCCGGCGAGGAGGTGCTGGAGGCGCAGAGCTATGTGCTCGCCGGCCCGGAGGCCAGCGACGAGTGGGACGAGGGCTATTCGCCGCCGGTGATCGCCGAGACCACGGCCAACCTGCGGCAGATGAGTGTGGAAGAGGCGGTGATGGAGCTTGATCTTGCCCAGGCAGATGTCGTCATGTTCCGCCATGCTGGACACGGCGGACTAAATGTGGTCTACCGCCGCGCCGACGGCAACATAGGCTGGATCGATCCAGCCCTCAGGGCCAGCTAGGCCAACAAAGCCGGGACAATATCTGGGATCACCTGAATGGAACTGGCCGACATCCTCTCCGAGGAGTCCGTGCTTATTTGCACAGACATCAAGACCAAGCGTGACGTTCTCAAGACATTGGCCGACAAGGTCTCTGCGCTGACCGGCCATCCGGCCGCGGACATCTTCGAGGCGCTCGACGACCGCGAGTCGCTGGGCTCAACCGGGCTGGGCAACGGCATTGCCGTGCCGCACGGCAAGTTCCCCGGCCTCAAGGGCGTCGTCGCCGTGTTCATGAAGCTCACCTCGCCCGTCGATTTCGAGGCGGTGGACGACCAGCCGGTGGATCTGGTGATGATGCTGCTCGCCCCCATGGGCGCCGGCGCCGACCATCTGAAGGCGCTGGCCCGGGTGGCGCGCGTGCTGCGCACCGATGCGGTGGCCGAGAGCCTGCGCCAGGCCGCCGATCCGGCCCGGCTCTACGCCATCCTGACGCAGCCGCTGGAAGCGACCAAGGCGGCGTGATTCTATTTCGTCGCGCTGGGCTCAGTGCAGCGCGACGATCCCCAGATTCTTGTCCGACAGCCACTCGGCCACGGCTTCCCGGCTGTCGGCGACGAGCAGCGGCGAGCCATCGGCCGAAACCACCATGTGGAATTCCTGGCCGGCGTCCTCTTCGTCGATGTCGCTCATGAACTCCGCCAGCTTCTCGCCGCTGATGGCGCGTACATAGACGACGGCGTTGCCGCCCAGCGCCATGAACTGGGCCGCCGTGAGGTGGCGCAGCGGATTGTCGAAAACGCGTTCTTCTGGTCTGTCTTGCATGATGTTCCCCTCTCTAGGCAGAACGAATGGCGATGCGGCGGCTCAGCTTGTCGGCGCGCGGCCTGATGACCGAGATGACCAGCATGCCGTGTTCGAGAACGGCATCCTGCACCTCAACGCCGTCGGCGAGCAGGAAGCTCCGCTGGAACTGCCGCGCCGCGATGCCGCGATGGAGATACTGCCGGCCGGCCTCGTCCTGCTGGCGGCCGCGCACCACCAGCTGGTTGTCTTCCTGCACCAGCTCCAGCTCGGCCTGCGCGAAACCCGCCACCGCGATGGAGATCACGAAGGTCTCGCTGCCGTCCGCGCCGGGCAGGCGCTCGATATTGTAGGGCGGATAGCCGTCCGCGGCCCGGCTGAGCCGGTCGATTCGCTCCTCATAGGCGTCGAAACCCAGCAGGAACGGGGCCGAGAACATGGAAACGCGGGACATGAGCGCCGTCCTTCGAAAAGCAACGTCGCCCGGCGGCCCTGTAGTCGGGCGGCACCGCCGGACCGCCCGAATATGGGGCAGCGCCCGCCTGCCTTCAAGATTGCCCGCCCATGACTGAGACGGTCGCGATCGTCACTCCCTGCTATCGGGCCGAGCGCTTCATCGTCGCCGCCGTGCGCTCCGTCCTCGCCCAGACCCATGCCGACTGGGAGCACTGGATCGTCGCCGATGACGGCGTCGACTACGAGGCCGTGCTGGCGACTGCCGGCCTGCGCGACGGCCGCCTGCGCTTTCTCGCCTCCGGCGCCATCGGCGGCGGCGCCTCGCGGGCCCGCAACGTGGCGCTGGACCGGATCGGCGCGCCCTATGTGGCGATCCTCGATGCCGACGACCGCTTCAAGCCGGACAAGCTCGCCCGCGCCGTCGCCGCCCTCGCCGATCACGCCATCGTCTCGGTGGCGCTCGACGAATATGACGAGGCCGGCCGGCACCTGCGCTGCGTCGGCGCCGGGCCCGACCGCTTCCTGTCGCCGGCCGCCTACAAATGGACCTGCCTGTCGATGGATTCGATGCTGGTGTGGGACCGGCGGCGCACCGATGCGCGCTACGACCTCGTCCTCACCAACATGACCGACCTCGAACTGCTCCTTCAGCTCTGCCGCACCGTGCCCGGGATCTGGCACATCGGAACGCCGCTCCACGACTATCTGAAGCTCTCCGTGTCGATGAGCAACGGGCCGGGCGTCACCGAGAAGATGCTCGTCGCCAAGCGCGAGCTGCTGCGCCGCCTCGAAACGGGAGTCTACCCGATGGCCGATCCGGCAGGCCCCGCCGGCATGGCCCGCTTCCTGCGGCTATCGCTCGCCGCCGAGGCCAGCTACCCCGCCGCCCTCGCGGCACGGCCGGGGCTCCTGTTCGAGGATCACCTCGAGCCGCTGCTCAGCGCCGCCTCCACCGCGCTGCGGTGAGGGATGGCCGGCTGCGCGCCGGCGGCGAGGCAGGCGAGGCTTGCCGCCGCGCCGGCGCGCCGCATCGCCGCCTCGAGCGCGAGCGCGTCGCCCAGCCCCGCCGCGAGATAGCCCACGAAGGTGTCGCCGGCGCCCACCGTGTCGAGCGGCGTCACCCTGAGCGCCGGCACGCCGAGCGCGCCGCCCGGCCAGGCGGCCCGCGCCCCCTCGGCGCCCAGCGTCACGATGATGGTGCGCCCCGTCGCTTCGGCATAGCCTGCCATTTTGGCGTCGAGGTCGCCCGCACCGGCGAGCAGCGCGAACTCGGTCTCGTTGGCCACCACGATGTCGGCGCGCTTGGCTGCTTCGCGCGTCGTCGGCAGGAACGGCGCCGTGTTGAGGATGCTCAGCGCCCCGGCGTCGCGCGCCATGCCGAGCGCGCTGATCGTCGCGCCGGCGCCGACCTCCTGCTGCACCACCAGCACGTCGCCCTCGGCGAGCGTGGCCAGCTCGCGCTCGGCATCGGCGGCGCCGAGCGCGCCATTGGCGCCGGGAAAGATGCCGATGACGTTCTCGCCGTCCTCGGCGACGAAGATCATGGCGACGCCCTGCGCCGTGTCGAGCCGCTGCACGGCGCCGAGGTCGACGCCGCTCTCGGCGAGCAGCGCCAGCGCCTCGTCGCCCATCGCGTCCGCTCCCGCCGCGCCGATGAGGCGCACGCTGGCGCCGGCCCGTCGCGCCGCCAGCGCCTGGTTGGCGCCCTTGCCGCCCGGCGCGCGCGAGAACGCCGTGCCTGGCACCGTCTCGCCGGGAGCCGGGATGCGGCTCACCGTGCCGATGAGGTCGAGGTTTATGGAGCCGAAGACGACGATCATGCGATGGCTTTCAGAATAGTATTCCAGTTGCGCGTGGTGACGAGCGTGCCCTTGGGCAGGCGCTTCTCCGCATCGATGGCGGAAGTGCCCATATAGGTGCCGTCCGGCTTGCGGAAGAAGACGATGAAGAGCTCGCGCGCGCTGCGCTGCGCCACCGCGAAATCGCCCGGCACGTCGCAAAGCGCGAAGCCCTCGGGGATCGGCGCGTCGAACAGCATGACGTGCAGCTTGGCGTCCTCGCCCTCCTTGCGCCCGAAGGGATCGCGCGCCACCATCGCCTCGAGCTCGGCGACGGAGCGCAGCACCACGCCGATCGGAAAGCCGAAGGCGGCGGCGAGTCCGGCTTCGAGCTTCTCCTTGAGGCCCCTGGCCGACCTGGCCTCGAACACCACATTGCCGCTCGCCAGCAGCGTCTTCACCTCGGTCAGGCCCAGCGCCGCGACGGCCGCCCGCAGCTCGGCGCTCTTCACCGTGCGCTTGCCCAGGTTGACCCCGCGCAGGAAGGCGGCGTAGCGGCTCATTTGGCCCTGCCGTTGGGGTAGGGCGTCTCGCCGCGCGCCAGCATGGCGACCAGCGCCGCAATCTTGCGCGCCCGCCCCGCCTCGGTCTTCATCGCATGGGTCCGAAAGGCGAGCGCGAAACGGTTCTGCGCGCTCAGCTTCTCGAACAGCGCCAGCGCCCTCGGCTCGGCCGCGATCGCGGCGGTGAGGTCGGCGGGAAACGCGTCCCCCTTGAAGCTGCCATAGGCCCGCGCCCAGCGCCCGTCCGCCTGGGCCAGCGCCACCTCCGCCTCGCCCGCCGGCTGCATGCGGCCGGCGGCGCGCAGCCGCTCGATATTGGCGATGTTGACCTGGCTCCAGATCGAGCCCTTCCGGCGCGGCGTGTAGCGCTGCAGGAAGCTCTCGGCGTCGTAGGATTTGCGCACGGCGTCGATCCAGCCCCAGCACAGCGCCACGTCCAGCGCCTCCCTGGCGCTCACCGAGGCGACGCCCGAGCCGGTCTTGTAGAGGCGCAGCCACAGCTCCGTCGCGCCGGCGTGGTGCTGGCGATACCAGCGCTCGAGCGCCGCCGCCGCGGTGAAGCTGCGCATGGCCTCGGGGGCGACGACGACCGGCGCCATCAGGCCGACACCGGGCGCAGCGCCTTCTCCAGCGCCGGGTCGAGCCGGTCGGTGTCGGGCAGGGCGATGCCGAACACATTGGTCAGCACGTCGCGGATCTCGATCAGGCTGGTCAGCACCCGTGTCGTCGTCTCGCCCTTTTCATGCGTGTTGAAGCGCGCATTGCGCAGCGACAGGCGCCGCCCGTCCTCGGCCAGCGACACCATGAGATCGGCTTTGAAGCGCGTCATGGCGGCGTCGTTCATCGCCACATAGTCCTCGAAGCTGTGCGCCGCGAGGGTGAACTCGTAGAGCGGCCGGAAGCTGCCGCCGATCTCGATGTCGAGCCGCCATTTGGGATAGCCGCCGCTCAGCCGGTAGCGCTCGTTGGGCGTCTCCTGCTCGAGGTCGGCCTTGAGTCTCAGCGGCGCCGTCGGCGCCTGCCCGCCGAAGCCGACATCGGCGAGATAGGCGACGCCGCCGACATCGACGCTGAGCACCATGTGGCCGAGCGGCGCCTCGTGGCCCTCGGGGTGCCCCCACAGCACGCCCGCCGCCAGCGGCGTCACCGCATAGTCCATCGCCTCGAGCACGGCCTTGAGCAGCAGATTGTGTTCGAAGCAGTAGCCGCCGCGCTTTTCCACCACCAGCTTCTGCTCGATGTCGGAAAGCTGCAGGCGCACCGGCAGCTCCATCAGCGGGTTGAGATTCTCGAACGGAATCGTCGCCGCATGCAGCTTGAGCACCATCTCCAGCGTCTCGAGGGTCGGTGCGATCGACCCCGCATAATTGATCCGCTTGAGATAGGCGTTGAGATTCGCCTCCTCGCTCACCCGCTTTCCCCGCCGCCGTTTCCGGGACGCGCATAATGGTCAACGCCACGCCGTTTGTCACCAGACGAACTGCATCTGCGGTGGCGCAGCACCGGCAGCGCCGGCACGTCATTGTCGGCGGCGAGCGTTGCACAGGCGGCGCACGGCCGCATGAGCGCCGACGCGCTGGCGGGCGAGCTCGAAATGTCGGTGCGCACCGTCTATCGCGACATCGACCAGCTGAGCGCCGCCGGGGTGCCCGTCTACGCCGATATCGGCCGCAATGGCGGCTTTGCGCTGCTCGATGGCTGGCGCACGCGGCTCAGCGGGCTATTGCGGCGTCTGCGCGGGCTCAGTAGTGGAGCGTGCGCGTGCGCGACAGGCAGAGTCCGTGCCGCTTGTCCGGCGTCTCGCAGATCAGTCCCGCCGTCGACGACGAGCAGATGAAGCCGTCGAAGCGCGCCGTATTGCCATAGGCGAAGACGTTCTCGGCGCCGCAGCAGGCCTGCTCGCCGGGCGCCTCGGTCAGCACCGCCGGTCCCTTCGGGCCAAGCCGGATGTTGACATAGTCGGGCGCGATGCGGTCGCAGCTGAGCTCGGGGCCGCCATCGGCCGGCTCATAGACGTCGGTGCCACCCTTGGGCGTATAGACGCAGCCGATATTGCCCGACGGCATGACGAAGCTGATCTGCCCGTTCGGCGCTGCCGCGAACACCTGCTCCTTTGCCAGCGCCGGCGCGGCGCAAAGCAGCAAAGCGGCAACGAGGACAAGCATCATGGGCATTGCCGCACTCCAGCACGCCGGTGCCATCCCGGCAAGCCGCCTGCCGGGCGCCGGGCAGATCGCCGCCCGCACCGCCGAACCCGGCAGCGCGCGCCGCGTGCTTTTCGCTACAGGCCGGCGGCGACATGGGCTATGCAAGGATCATGCGATGCGGTCCGCCGATCCGGTCGGCGCCCGGCGTCCCGCAGGAGAAAGGCATTCCTCCTGCCTTCTTGTGACGAGGCGACACGATGCATCTGGACCCCACTCTCGACCGCCTGAGCGAGCCGCCCCGGCCCCGCCGGCGGCACACGCGGCAGGGCGCCGGCGCCGGCGCCTGGGCAATGGGCATCGCCAGCGGCGTGTTGCTGGTCGTGCTCGGCTTCGCCATCGCCATCATCGGTGTGCTCGCCGGCGTCATCTCGCAGGGTCAGCTCATCGCCCTGTTCACCGGCGCCAACCCCACCGTCAATCCCGCCGGCTTGCCGCCGCCCGCCGTCGCCGCCTCGGTCGCTGCGCCGCAACCCGCCGCCGCGCCCGCGCCGCCACCCGCCGCGGCCGCGTCGGTCCCGCCACCGCGCGTGCTGCGCGACGAGGTCTTCGGCGACTGGCGCTTCGTCTGCGTCGAGGCGGCCGATGCTGCGGCGACCTGCTCGGCCACCCAGCAGCTGCTCGTCGCCGAGACCGGTGCCGCGGTCTTCATCTGGCGCATCGCCCAGGACGGGCATGGCGGCCTCGTCGGCATGTGGCAGGCGCCCGAAACGGTGCTGCTCTCGGCCGGGCTGACCCTCGAGGCGGGCACCCCGCAGCCCATCGTCATGCCCTTCAGCAGCTGTGGCGGCGGCAGCTGCCAGGTGGTCGCCAACCTGGCGCCCGATTTCCTCGCGAGTCTCTCGGCCGCCACGAAGCTGTCGGCCTCGGTCGTCCTCGCCAATGGCCAGCCCCTGACTTTCCCGCTCAGCCATGACGGCATCGCCGACGCGCTTGCCGCGCTGGCTGCGAGTCCCGCCGGCCCGGTCTGAAGTCGCCGCGCCCCGCCGCCGGGTCTCCGTCGCCCGCGGCCGCCACGGCCAGCTGTCGCGCCTTGACTGTGGCCGTAAGGACACGGCCTCGTCTTGTTCAAGATTCGGCTCTTCAGCCTTGAAAACAAACAGGTCTTGGCGAATCAACCGAACGATTTGGAGGT
>JBDHTK010000139.1:0-8071 GCA_039808625.1 Devosia sp.
GCAGGAGGGTCGACTTGCCGGCGCCGGACGGCGCGACGATGGCCACCAGCTCGCCGCCCAGAACGGTGAGGTCGGCCGCCTCCAGCACGCGCACGAAGGTCTCGCCCTCGCCGTAGTGGCGATGAACGCCCCTGAGCCTCAGATGCGGCTCACTCATAGCGCAGCGCCTCGACAGGGTCGTACTGGCCGGCGCGCCAGGCCGGATAGAGGGTCGCGAGGAAGCTCAGGAGCAGCGCCAGCCCGGCGACGACGGCCACCTCGCCGGGATCGATGCGCGACGGCAGGCTGGAGAGGAAGAACACCTCCGGCGGGAAGATCGGCACGTTGGTGAGCGACGACAGGAAGGCCCGCAGCGCCTCGGCGTTGGAAGCGACGAGCAGCCCGAGGAGCACGCCGACGATGGTGCCGGCGACGCCGATGGCGAAGCCGGTCATCGAGAAGATGCGCATGATCGAGCCGCGCGTGGCCCCCATCGTGCGCAGGATGGCGATGTCGCTGCCCTTGTCCTTCACCAGCATGACGAGGCTCGAGATGATGTTGAAGGCGGCCACGAGGATGATCATCGACAGGATGGTGAACATCACCACGCGCTCGACCTGCAGCGCCGAAAAGAAGGTCTCGTTGCGCTGCTGCCAGTCATAGAGGATGAGCGGGCGGTCGACCTCGGCCTGGATGCGCTCGCGCATCACCCCGACGCGGTCGGGGTCATCGATGAAGATCTCCACCCCCGTCGCCTGGTACTGGCGCTCGTAGGCGGCGTCGATCTCCTCGTCCGTGGCGTCGGGTGCCGGCTCGGCCATGCCGGGCCGCAGCACGTCCTCGTAGAGCCGGAAATAGCTCTGCGCGAGTCGCATCGGCATGTAGACGAACAGGCTGTCGAATTCGACCATGCCGAGGTTGAAGATGACGTTGACCGGATAGGAGCGCACCTGCGGCGTCTTGCCGAACGGCGTGTTGACGCCGTTGGGGCTGACAATGGTGATCGGGTCGCCGATGGTGAGGCCGAGCTTTTCGGCGAGGCGCTGGCCGATGGCGACGCCCGTGCTCTGGTCCCACTGATCCCAGCCGCCGAGCACGACACTGTCCTTGAGCAGATGCAGCTTGTCGATCGAGGCGGCCTCGATGCCGCGCACCGAGACGCCCGTCGACTCCGCCTGCCCCGAGGCCAGCGCCTGCCCTTCCACATAGGGGATGGCGTAGAGGACGCCGTCCACCTCCTCGAGCTTGGTCGCGGTGGCATCGTAGTCGGCGAAGCGCGCGTCGATGGGATAGGCCGTGAAATGCCCGTTGAGCCCGAGAATCTTGCTCAGCAACTCCCCGCGAAAGCCGTTCATCACCGACATGACGACGATGAGCGTCGCGACGCCCAGCGCCACCCCGATCAGCGTCAGCCAGGAGATGACCGAGATGAAGGTCTCGCGGCGGCGGGCGCGCAGATAGCGCCCGGCCAGCAGCCACTCGAAGCGCGAGAACGGCCCGGCCGTCGGCGGCGCGGCGGACTCGCTCAAACCTTGTCCCGCCTCTGCGGCTCGACGAGCCCGCGCAGCCGCGCGACGGCCGTCGCGAGCGGCAGCGTCTCGCGCTCGCCGCTGGCGCGGTGCTTGATCTCGGCCTGCCCGTCCCTGAGCCCGCGCGGCCCGACGATGAGCTGGTACGGGATGCCGATGAGGTCGGCGGTGGCGAACTTCGCGCCGGCCGGCTGGTCGCGATCGTCATAGAGCGCGTCGAGGCCGGCCGCGCCGAGCTCGCCATAGAGGCTGTCGCAGGCCGCGTCGGTGGCCGCGTCGCCGGCCTTTAGGTTGATGAGCGCGACCTCGAAGGGCGCGACCGAAACCGGCCAAATGATGCCGGCCTCGTCGTGGCTCGCCTCGATGATGGCGGGGACGAGCCGCGTCGGGCCGATGCCGTAGCTGCCCATGTGGACGTTGATGGCGCTGCCGTCCGGGCCGGTGACGCTGGCTTTCATCGGCTCCGAATACTTGGTGCCGAAGTAGAAAATATGGCCGACCTCGATGCCGCGCGCGCTGAGGCGCTTCTCCTCGGGCACCTCGGCAGCGAAGCGCGCCTCGTCGAGCATTTCGTCGGTCGCCGCATAGAGCGACGTCCAGTCGTTGAAGACCGGCGCGAGGTCGGCGCGAAAATCGGTGTCGATGGATGGGATCGGCTTGTCGACGAGGTCGGCGTGCAGGAACACGGCACTTTCGCCGGTCTCGGCCAGCACGTGGAACTCGTAGCTCAGGTCGCCGCCGATGGGGCCGCTGTCGGCGCGCATCGGGATGCCGACCAGCCCCATGCGATGGAAGGTGCGCAGATAGGCGACGAACATGCGGTAGAAGGCGGCCGTCGCCCCTTCGCGATCCAGATCGAAGGAATAGGCATCCTTCATCAGGAATTCGCGGCTGCGCATGGTGCCGAAACGCGGCCGCACCTCGTCGCGGAACTTCCACTGGATATGGTAGAGGTTGAGCGGCAGATCCTTGTAGGACTTGACGTAGGTGCGGAAGATGTCGGTGATCATCTCCTCGTTGGTCGGTCCGTAGAGCATCTCGCGCTCGTGCCGGTCCTCGATGCGCAGCATCTCCTTGCCGTATGCGTCGTAGCGGCCGGACTCGCGCCACAGCTCCGCCGACTGCACGGTGGGCATCAGGAGCTCGATGGCGCCGGAGCGGTCCTGCTCCTCCT
Organism: Devosia sp.; assembly: GCA_039808625.1. GTDB lineage: Bacteria > Pseudomonadota > Alphaproteobacteria > Rhizobiales > Devosiaceae > Devosia_A. Next base: position 2,683 of record JBDHTK010000139.1, read on the forward strand.
CGATGATGCGCACGACCTTCTGCAGCACCTTGAAGCCGAGCGGCAGCCACGAATAGGAGCCCGCCGCCTGCTGCTTGATCATGCCGGCCCGCAGCATCAGCTTGTGCGAGACGATCTCCGCTTCCTTCGGCGACTCTTTAAGGACGGGCAGGAAGTATCGGCTGAGACGCATGAAGACTCCTGGGAGGTGCCGGCCGACTCTCGGCCTTTGGGCGCGGTAGTCAAACCGCATCGGTCAAGCCGTGTCCAGCCTCGCGCCTGCCACAAAAAGGTCGCAGAATCTAGGTGACAGCGCCTATGCGAGTTGTTACGGTCCCCCGCAATAAATCATAGGCAGCCCCGAAGCTGCTGACGTCGACAACGTCAAGGGAGGAGCGCTGGCCGCCGCTTCGATAGCGTGCCTAAGACCAGCGTATTGTCGATAGAACTCATCCGGCAGGGCTTCGCGCCCTGCTTTTTCTTTTTGTCTTGCTGGAGCGTGCCCATGGCCGCCGCCGCCGACGTCCGCAGACTGGCCCTGGCGCTCGACGGCACCACCGCACACCCGCATTTCGACCGCACCGCCTTCAAGGTGCGCCGCAACTATGCGACGCTGGCGGGCGACGGCAGGTCGCTCAACCTCCGGCTCACGCCCGAGGAGCAGGAGTTCAAGACGCTGCTGGCGCCGGAGATCTTCGCGGCCGTCCCCAACAAATGGGGCGCCGCCGGCTGGACGACGGTCGACCTCGCCCGCATCCCCCTCCCCGACCTCGAAGCCGCCCTCCGCCTCGCCTGGACGCACGCCAGCGCGAAGCGGGCTCAGCGCCAGTAGTCCTGCAGCCAGGGGGTGGACAGGCCCCACAGGACCAGCGCGGTGACCGGGATGGCGAGGAGCGTCGTGGCAAGGACGCGGCGCAGCCACAGCGGCCGCACCGGGGCGCCCGGCTCGGAGCCGTGCACCACCTCTCCGGCATCGACCTGGTTGCGCACGCCGAAGGGCAGCACGAGGAACAGGCACAGCCACCAGACCACGAAATAGATGGCGACGATGGTGATCGGCTGAATCATGGTGCGAGCCTATAGGCGGTGCACGAAGACGGTCACATTGGGCTTTTTGCCCCACCACGCATTGACCTCGCCGCGCACCGCGCGCTGCAGCGCCGCCTCGACCAGCTCCGGGTCGGCGCGGCGCTTGGGCGGGATCGACTTGAGCGCCCCGGAGACGGTGCGGCGCACCAGATCGCCGACCGGCTCCTCGTCGTCCTCGAGCTCGGGCAGCCCTTCGATGGCGAACTCCGGTCCGCCCGCGACACGCCCCTGCCCGTCGATCACCACGCTGACGACGATGTGGCCGCCAAAGCTCAGCCGCCGGCGGTCCCGCACCCCGGATTCCTCGGGCGTGCACAGGATGTTGCCGTCGAGGTAGAGCTCGCCGGTACGCACCTCGCCGGGAAAATGCAGCACGTCGGGGAACAGCCGCACCATGTCGCCATTGCGCGCGTGCACGACATTGGCGATGCCGGCGTCGCGGCCGAGCGCGGCATGCGCCTCGAGATGCGCCGCCTCGCCATGCACCGGCACCAGCGTCACGGGGTTCAGCCAGCCATAGAGGCGTTTCAGCTCCTCGCGGCGCGGATGGCCGGTGGTGTGCACCAGCCCGTCGCGCTGCGTGATGACGTCGATGCCGCGGTCGATCAGCATGTTCTGGATGTCGATGACCTCGCGCTCGTTGCCCGGAATGGCCCAGGACGAGAAGATCACGCGGTCCCCGGCGTTGAGGTCGATGGCCGGATGCTCGCCGCGGGCGATGCGGGCGATGGCGGCGCGCGGCTCGCCCTGGCTGCCGGTGCACAGCACCACGACCTTGTCGCGCGGCAGCGTCTTGAACGCATCGTGGTCGAGGAACGGCGCGATGCCTTCAAGCAGGCCCAGGTCGCGCGCGATGGTGGTGATGCGGTGCAGCGCCCGGCCCGACATGACCACCTGCCGCCCGGCCTTCTGCGCGGCGCGCGCGATGGAGATGACGCGCCCCACATTGGAGGCGAAGGTGGTCAGCGCCACGCGATGCGGCGCCTCGGCGATGAGCTTTTCGAGCGTCACCGCCACCTCGTCCTCGCTCGGGCTCTGGCCGTCCTTGAGGGCGTTGGTGCTGTCGCAGACGAGCGCGATGGGGATGCCCTCGGCGGCCAGCGCGCGCAGCCGCTTCTCGTCGGTGGGGGGGGCGGCGATGGGGCTCGGGTCGAGCTTCCAGTCGCCGGTGTGCACGACGCGGCCCACGGGCGTGGTGATGGCGAGCGCGCAGCTTTCGGGAATGGAGTGGGCGACGTTGATCGCCTCGATGGTGAACGGGCCGATGGCGAAGGGCTGGCCGACCACCATGCGCCGCAGCGACACGGAATCGACGATGTTGTCGGCGGCGCGCTTGGCAGTGAGCATGGCGGCGGTGAAGTCGGTCGCATAGACCGGCCGCTCGAAAGCCGGCCACAGGTCGAGCACGGCGCCGTAGTGGTCCTCGTGGCTGTGCGTCAGGATGAGCGCCAGCACGTCGTCGGCATTGTCCTCGAGGAAGGTGGGATCGGCCATGATGAGCTCGATGCCCGGCTGCGCCGGCCCGGCAAAGGTGACGCCGCAATCGACGACGATCCACTTGCGCGCATTCGGTGGCCCGAAGCCGTACGCCGCCATGTTCATGCCGATCTCGCCGACGCCGCCGAGCGGCACGAAGACCAGTTCATCGCGCATTGCTGCCGCCATCATACCCTCACGCTGGCGGTCACGCCGAAATGCACATCGCCCGCCGTGATCGCGATGCGGGAATCGTCGCCCGCCCGCACGATCAGCCGGCCCGCGTCGTCGATGGATTCGAAGATGCCGCGTACCACGTCGCCGTCGCGGGCGACCGCCACCTCGGCGCCGATGCCGGCCGCCGAGGCGCGCCACAGCCGCAGGATGTCGGCGATATTGCGCCCGTCATCCCAGAGCTCGTAAGCCACCACCCATTCCTCGGCGAGCGCCGCGAACAGCGCCTCGGCGGTGACTTCCGCCCCGAGCGCCGTGAGGCTGGTGGCCGGATAAGGCAGGCCCGCGGGCGCGCTGACGATGTTGACGCCGAAGCCGACGACGACGGCGTGGCGCCCGTCAGGCCGCTTCTGCGCCTCGAGCAGGATGCCGGCGAGCTTGGCGCCGTCGGCGAGCACGTCGTTGGGCCATTTGAGCGCCACGCGGCTGGCGCCGTCGAGCCCCTGGCGCAGCACGCCCTCCGGCAGCGTCGCCGCCAGCGCCCGGTTGAGCGCGACGCCGGCGACGAAGCCGAGCGTCGAGGCGACGGCCGGATCGCAGGCAGGCACGACGAGCAGGCTCGCCGCGAGATTGCCCGCCGGCGTCTGCCAGGCGCGGCCGCGCCGCCCCCGCCCCGCCGTCTGCTGCAGGGCCGCGAACCATACTTCGCCCGCATCGCCCGCTGCCGCGGCGGCGGACGCCTCGGTGCTGGTCGAGCCGATGGCGTCGAACCCATTGAGCCTGTAGCCGCGGCTGGCGGCGACCGGCCCGAACCAGAAGCCAGCCACTAGAACAGGCTTCCGGCCGCGGCGTGCGCGGCGGCATAGAGGGGCGAGCCCACGGTGACGTAATAGGTGACGAGCAGGAACGCGGCGACGCCCATGACGGCGGTCAGTTCCATCGGCTCGGCGACGAACTCCAGCTTTGGCTCGTCGAAATACATCACCTTGACGATGCGCACGTAGTAGAAGGCGCTGAGGGCGCTCGCCAGGACGCCGATGATCGCCAGCGCGAACAGATGCGCGTCGATGGCGGCGAGGAATACCTGCCATTTGGCGAAGAAGCCGGCGAGCGGCGGCAGTCCGACGAAGGAGAACATGACGATGGCGACGACGGCGGCGATGAACGGCCGCCTCTGCGCCAGCCCCGCCATCTGCGGGATGGTCTCGATGAAGGTGCCGTCCTCGGTGCGCATGGCTAGCAGCGCCGCGAACACGCCGATGGTCATGGTGATGTAGATGGCGAGGTAGATGGCGACGCCCTCGACCCCCACCGCGGTGCCCGACGACAGCCCGACCAGCGCGAAGCCGACATGGCCGATGGCCGAATAGGCCAGCAGACGCTTGAGATTGTCCTGCCCGATGGCGCCGAAGGCGCCCAGCACCATCGAGGCGATGGACAGGAAGATGACGATCTGCTGCCAGTCATGCGTGATCGGCCCGAACGGCACGATCACGACGCGGATGAACAGCGCCATCGCCGCCGCCTTGGGCGCCGCGGCGAAGAAGGCGGTCACCGGCGTCGGCGCGCCCTCGTAGACGTCGGGCGTCCACATGTGGAACGGCACGGCGGCGATCTTGAAGGCGATGCCGGCAAGCAGGAACACCATGCCGAAGACGAGCCCCACCGAACGCTGGCCGGCGCTCACCGCCCCGACGATCTGGTCGAGCTGCGTCAGGCCCGTGAAGCCGTAGATCAGCGAGGCGCCGTAGAGCAGCAGGCCCGAGGCCAGCGCCCCGAGGACGAAATATTTGAGCCCGGCCTCCGAGGCTTTCGCATCCTCGCGCTTCAGCGCGGCGGTGACGTAGAGCGCCAGCGATTGCAGCTCGAGCCCGACATAGAGGCTCATCAGGTCGTTGGCCGAAACCATGACCATCATGCCCAGCGTCGCCAGCAGCACGAGGATCGAATATTCGAACTTGTCGAGGCCCATCGGCCGGGCCGTCGAGGTCGAGAGGATCAGCGCGAAGGCCGAACCGCCCAGCACCAGGTATTTCATGTAGCGCGCAAAGCTGTCGGCGATGAAGCCGCCATTGAACAGCGTGCCCTCGGCCGGCTGCCAGATGCTGACCCCCATCACCGCCACCAGCAGCACGATGGCCAGCACCGAGATGACGGCGGAGCGCTCGCGCGCGAACAGCACGCCGGCGAGCAGCAGCACCACGGCACCGACGGCCAGCAGCAGTTCGGGCCAGGCCGGGGCCAGCGCAGCGAAGCTGGAGAGGTCGGAAGTCATCAAATCTCTCTCCTAGTGGGCCGCGGCGACCAGCGGGACGGCCGCCCCGATCGCCTTGCCGAAATTGTCCGCGATGAGGTTCACCGATGCGGCGGTCGCATCGAGGATGGGCGCGGGGTAGAAGCCGAAGAGGATGGTGAGCACGAGGAGCGGCACCAGCACCGTCACCTCGCGCACGTCGAGGTCGAGCATGCCGCGCAGGCTCTCCTTGGTCAGTGCGCCGAAGATGATGCGGCGATAGAGCCACAGCGCATAGGCCGCCGACAGGATGACCCCGCCGGCCGCGACGAACGCCACCCAGGTGTTGACCTGGAACATGCCGATCATCGTGAGGAACTCGCCGACGAAGCCCGAGGTGCCCGGCAGGCCGACATTGGCCATCGTGAACACCATGAA
>JBDHTK010000140.1:0-8063 GCA_039808625.1 Devosia sp.
GCCCGCCGCGCCGGCGCCGGTCGGCCTGCCGCTCGGCACGCCGCTCGCGGCGCTGCTCGCGCACCTCACCGCGCGCCTCGCCGCCGCCGGCATCGGTGTCGTCGCGGTCGATCTCGCCCCGCCCGACCGGCCCTACGCGGTGGTGAAGCTCGTCTCGGCCGACCTCGAGGATCGTGCCGCCAACATCAACTGGCGCCCCGGCTGGCGCAGTTTCGACGCATTGGCCCGGTCATGAAGATCGTCTTCGCCGGCCCCAGCCTCCATGGCGTGCCAGTCGCCTGGGGCGACGTGGTCTGCCGGGGTCCCGCCGAGGCGGGGGCCGTCGAGCAGGCACTGGCCGATGGCGCCAGCGTCATCGGCCTCGTCGACGGACATTACGGCGAGGTCGGCGCCGTCTGGCACAAGGAAATCCTCTACGCCCTCGCCCGCGGCGTGCCCGTCTTCGGCGCCGCTTCGATGGGCGCCCTGCGTGCCGCCGAATGCGCGCCCTTCGGCATGGTGCCCATCGGCAGCATCGCCCGGCGCTATTGCAGCGGCGCGCTGTTCGACGATGCCGACGTCGCCATCACCAACGGCCCGGCCGAGCTCGGCTTTCCGCCACTCACCGAGGCGCTGGTCGATGTCGCGGCCACCATTGCGCGCCTCCTGGCGCGCCGCCTGGTGACGCCCGCCGAAGCGGCGGCCATCGAGGCCGCCGCCCGCGCCCTGTTCTTCGCTGACCGCACCGTCGATGCCCTGTTCGCGTCCCTCGGCGCACCACATCTCGAACCGCTCTATCGCGCCCATCGCGTCAGCCAGAAGACGCGTGACGCGCTCGCGCTGGTGGATGCGGTGCGCGCCTGCGCCACGCCCCGCGTCGCGCCGGCGTGGCGCCTCGCCGCCTCGCCCTTCTGGACGGCGCGCGAGCGGCGCCGTTCATCTTCTGTCACGCCCCGGTAACGCCCGCGATTCCACCACAGGTGAAAGACCAGATGCCGGGACCGACTCATGTCGCTCAATCAGACCATGAAGGGCCTCATCGGCCGCCTGCCGACCCTCACTACCGAGGAGCGCTGGGTGGTGCAGGCCGTGCTCGATCTTGCCGACCAGCGTACCCTGCCGCCGCCCGACGAGCCGCCGCCCGACGCCGCGCCGCGGCCGGAGGCGGGGCCGGTGCCGCCGGCGGCCGCCGGCGGCGAGCGGCTGCGCGGCGCGCCCTACTTCGTCACGGCGCGCGAATTGCAGGTGCTCGACCTGCTGCTGTCGGGCCTTTCCAACAAGGAGGCGGCGCGCCAGCTCGGTATTTCCTTCAAGACGGTGCAGGCGCATCGGCAGCGCATCATGGACAAGCTCGGGGCGCGCTCGCCCATGCACCTCGCCGAAATCGTACGGCGCGTGACCCTCTCATAGGGAAGACTACCTATGCCGGCTCAGGTTGTGGCGCGGGCCGCCATCGTGTGATGTGGGCGCGTGACTCGCTTGGGGAGCGATGATGATCGGCAGCTTTCTCTATTCGGCCCGGCCGCGGCCCGACGACATCGCCGTCTGGCTGCACCGCAACCCGAACGCGGTGGCGCGCCTCGTCCTGCCGGCCGGCATGGAAAGGCGGCTTGCCGAGAGCGACTACCCGCCGCCGGCGCCTGTCATGTCGGTGGAGTCGGCGCTGTGCTACGGCATTTTCCTTGCCATACGCTGCCACGGCTCGCTGGTGATCGCCGGCGATCGCAGCGCCTGGAATCCCGACTGGGGCTATCTCACCGATCTGGCGCGCTTCCCCAGCGCCGGCCTCGTCGCCCAGGGCAGGGCGCGCGCCCGCGACTGACGGCGGCAGGCCTCATACGACGCCGTGCACCGCCAGCACGCGGCGCATGCGCGTTGCGGCAAGCTCCGGGTCGGCCAGCACGCGGGCCCTGTCCGCGAGGCGGAAGAGCTCGCTCAGATGCAGCAGCGAGCGCGCCGAGTGCTGCCCGCCGATCATGGTGAAATGCTCCTGCAGCCCGTTGAGATAGGCGAGGAACACCACGCCGGTCTTGTAGAAGCGCGTCGGCGCCCTGAAGATGTGCCGGCTCAGCGCCACCGTCGGCTCCAGCAGCGTGAAGAACGCGGCGCGGTCGTCGCGTCCGAGCGCCGCCAGCGCCGCCGATGCGGCCGGCGCGATGGCGTCGAAGATGCCGAGCAGCGCGTGCGAAAAGCCCTCGGCGTCGCCGGCGATCAGCTCGGCATAGTTGAAGTCGTCGCCCGTATACATCCTGACGCCGGCCGGCAGGCGCCGCCGCATGGCGATCTCCTTGTCGGCGCTGAGCAGCGAGATCTTGATGCCGTCCACCTTGTCGGCATGTGCCGCGATCACGTCGAGGCAGACATCCATCGCCTCCTCATGCGTGCCCTTGCCCCAGTAGCCGGCGAGCGCCGGGTCGAACATCTCGCCCAGCCAGTGCAGGATCACCGGCTGGCGCGCGCCGCCCAGCACATGCGCGTAGACCGTCGCATAGTCGTCGGGCGAGCGCGCCGCGGCGGCGAGGGCGCGCGACGCCATCAGGATGACGCGCCCGCCTTCGCCCTCGACGAAGCCCACCTGCGTCTCATAGGCGCCGATGATGTCGGCGATGCGCACCTCGGGGCCCGCCGCCAGGTGGTCGGTGCCGGCGCCATGGGCGATCAGCGCGTCGTCGCGTCCGCGCGCCTCGGCCGCGCTGCGCCGGATCAGCTCCTGCGCCGCCGGCCAGTCGAGTCCCATGCCGCGCTGCGCCGTATCCATCGCCTCGGCGACCCCCAGCCCGAGATCCCACAGCCGGTGGCGGAAGGCGAGGGTGGCGTCCCAGTCGATGGCTGCCTCCACCCACGGGTCCACCGCCGCCAGCGGGTCGGCCACCACATGCGCCGCCGCATAGGCGACGCGCGGAAACGCACTGGCCCGGTGCCGCAAAAAGGGCAGGGGCTCGCCCACCAGCCGGTAAGTCTCAAGCGAGCGGTCGGCACTGGGCAGCACGATCTCGGTCATGGCCGATCCCCCTTCCGGCATCGGGACGGGCGGCCGTCTGCCCTCGCGGGCGAAGGTGCTCGGAGGGTCGATGAGGAGGCCTTCAGCCTCACCTCACACCCCCAGTTCTGGAACGTCGATCCAGCGCCGCTCGCGCCAGCTCTCCAGGCCGGCCATTGCGAGCTGCACGCCCTTGGCGCCGGCTTCGAGCCCGAAGCGCCACGGCCCGTCCTCGGCCACATGCCGGAGGAACAGCTCCCATTGCGCGCGAAAGCCGTTGGCCGCCGGCCAGTTGTCGGGCACTTCCTCCCAGCCGGCGAAGAAGTCGATGGCCTGCGGCTCGTCGGGGTTCCACACCGGCCTGGGCGTGTTCACCCGGTGCTGGGTGAAGCATTTGTGCAGCCCCGCCACCGCCGAGCCATGCGTGCCGTCGACCTGGAAGGTCACGAGGTCGTCGCGCCGCACGCGCACATCCCAGCTCGAATTGATCTGCGCCACGACGCCGCCGGCGAGCTGGAACGTCGCATAGGCCGCATCGTCCGCGTCGGCGGCATAGGGCCGGCCCGCCTCGTCCACCCGCTCGGGGATGTGCGTCGCGCCGAGGCAGCTCACCGCCTGCACCTCGCCGAACAGGTCGTCGAGCACGTAGCGCCAGTGGCACAGCATATCGAGGATGATGCCGCCGCCTTCGGCCGCACGGTAGTTCCAGCTCGGGCGCTGCGCCTTCTGCCAGTCGCCCTCGAACACCCAGTAGCCGAACTCGCCGCGCACCGACAGCAGGCGCCCGAAAAAGCCGCTGTCGCGCAGCATCCTGAGCTTCAGGAGCCCCGGCAGGAACAGCTTGTCCTGCACCACGCCATGCTTGATGCCGGCCGCCTTCGCCTTCTTGGCCAGCGCCACGGCGCTCGCCAGCTCGTCCGACACCGGCTTTTCGCAATAGACGTGCTTGCCGGCGTCGATAGCGCGGCCCAGCAGGCCCGCCCGCATCTGCGTCGTGCCGGCGTCGAAGAAGATCGTGTCGTCCGGGTTGGCCAGCGCCGCGCCCAGATCGGTGCTCCAGCGCGCCACATTATGCTGTTCCGCCACGCGGCGCAGCTTGTCGGCGTCGCGTCCGACGAGGATCGGGTCGGGCACCAGCCGGTCGCCATTGCCCAGCGCCACCCCGCCATCGGCGCGGATCGCCAGGATCGAGCGCACGAGGTGCTGGTTGTAGCCCATGCGTCCCGTGATGCCGTGCATGATGATGCCAATGCGCCGCGCGGCCATGGTTCCCCTCCAGGCGTCATAGTAACCGTTTGGTTACACGTAGCGCGCCGTGGCGCCGGGGGTCAAGCGGCGCGCACCCAGGTGAGCACGACATCGGCGATATGGTCGCCCCAGCGGGCGAGCTCGGCGGGGGCCGCGAGGTCGCGCCGGAACACGGTGGCGAGCGTCCAGCGGTTGGAGAGGTAGAAAAATCCCAGCGCCGCCATCGTCAGATACACGTCCAGCGGGTCGGCCTGCTTGCGGAACACGCCGCGCGCGGTGCCGCGCGCCAGCACGTCGCGCAACTCGTCGATCAGCGGCGAGTTGACCGCCACGATCCGCTCCGAGCGCTTGAGGAAGCGCGCCCGCATCAGGTTCTCGGTGCCCAGCAGGCTCAGGAATTCCGGGTGGTCGACGAAATAGCGGAAGGTGAACAGCACCAGCTCGCGCAGCGCCTCCTCGGGGTCGCGATGCGCCAGGTCGAGCTCCGCTTCGGCCGCGCGGATGCCGCCATAGCTGTGCTCCAGCACCGCGACGTAGAGCGCCTCCTTGCCCCCGAAATAATGGTACAGCATGCGCTTGTTGATCTTGGCGCTGTTGGCGATGGCGTCGATCCGCGCCCCGCCGAATCCCTTGTCCGTGAACTCGCGGGTCGCCGCCGCCAGGATCGACGCCTTCGTGCCTTCCGGGTCGCGGCTGCCCGCGCGCCGGGGTTCGTCCTTGCGCTGGCGCGTCGTCATGAAACCCTCTCGCGGCTCCGTCCTATACAGCTCCGTCGTGCGCATTGGAACGAACCTCGCGGCATTCCGGTTATGGCCTGCACCGAAGGGATGATGATGTCCGCGCAGAACCTGTTCGCCCGCTTTTCCCACCGTGTCTCGCATTTCGCGGGCCGTCCGGTCACCTTCGCGCTGGCCTGCGGGCTGGTGCTCGCCTGGGCTGTGAGCGGCCCGCTTTTCGGCTTCTCCGAGACGTGGCAACTCGTCATCAACACCGCCACCACCATCGTCACCTTCCTCATGGTGTTCGTGCTGCAGAACACCCAGGAGCGCGACGGCGAGGCCGTGCAGGCCAAGCTCGACGAGCTCATCGTCTCGCTCCAGGGCGCCGACAACCGCTTCGTCGCCGCCGAGCGGCTGACCGACAAGGAGCTCCATGAAATGCGCACCGCACTCATGGAGCATTGCGAGCGCACGGACCGCGAGATCGCACGCCGCGGCAGCAGGGCGAAACGCGACCGCGAGCCCGTGTGAGCCGGAATTCTGTACGGGAAACGCCCCGAAATCATTCGCTTTCCGTCCGATTTCCGGCCAAACATCTCCTCACTGTGCCGCCATGCAACGGCCTCATCACGCGCCGCCGGGATGGGGACGGGACATGTGCCGCGTCGACCGTTGCAGTGGGCGGCGCCAGGGGGAGGACATCGAAATGCAGCCTGTTGCCAAGTTGCTCGCGCTCGCGGCCCTGCTGGCCGTGACGGCCACCGCCGCTGGCGCCCAGGCGCCCGATCCCTTCGCCACCGTTCCTGCCGAGCGCGCCGCGCAGGCGGATGCACGCGGCGTCACCGACCGCGTCTTCGGCGGCCGCGCGGTCGACGAGGGCAAATATCCGTTCCAGGTCGCGCTGCTGCGAGCCGACAGCCTCAGCGACGATCCTGAGAGCCAGTACTGGGCCGAGTTCTGCGGTGGCACGCTGATTGCGCCCGACTGGGTGCTCACCGCCGCCCATTGCATGATGAGCTATGGCGAGCCGGTATCGGCCGAGAGCTTCGTCGTCCTCGCCGGCAGCACCGACCTCATGCAGGGCCAGCGCGTTGCCGCCAAAACGGTGTTCGTCAACGAGCACTATGACGAGTGGACGATGGACCACGACATCGCCCTGGTCCGCCTCGCCGAGCCGGTCGACCTGCAGCCCGTGGCGCTCGACTTCGCCGCCGCGGCCGCCGGCGACGCCGTGGTCATCGGCTGGGGCCTCACCGAGGACGGCGACTATCCGCGCTACCTGCAGGAATCCGGCATCGCCGTCGTCGACAACGCCGAATGCAACGGCGGCATCAAGGTTCTCTACGCCAGGGCGCTGAGGCAGGCCGTCGCCGACATCGGCGAGCGCTACGGCATCCCGGGCGAGGCGACCGGTCGTGTCGCCGACGAGCTCGCCGTCGGCATCGCCGACCCGCTGACGCCCAACATGCTGTGCGCCGGCGTCAAGGCCGGCGGCCGCGATTCCTGCTACGGCGACAGCGGCGGCCCGCTCATCGCCACCATTGCCGGCCGCGCCACCCAGCTCGGCATCGTCAGCTGGGGCGAGGGCCCCGACGACGCCGACGTCAAATGCGGCCATGCCGACGTCTATGGCGTCTATGCCCGCGTCTCGAGCTTCCGCGACTGGCTCGAGGCGCATATGGGCACCGACTGATCTCCGCGCGAGCAGCGCTCCCGCGCCCGCCCCGGCCGTCACGCAAGCCGTTGACGGGCGGGCTGTTTCCAGCTTTTCTCCCACCCCGAGACCCATGAGGGAACGTCCGACATGCAACTTCGCACACTGACTGCCACAATCCTGCTGGGAGCCGCTCTGCTGACCACGCCGGTCCTCGCGCAGACCGCCGGCAATCCCGGCCCCGCCGACATCCCCGCCAATCGCGACGCCCCGCTCACCCTGCCGGGTGAGGCCAAGCCGATGGCGCCGCTCAAGATCGATTCCACGACGCTGAGCCGTGGTCCGCTCGGGCTCGACGCCGCCGCGGCGCTCGACAGCATGGGCACCGAAACCCTCAACCGCGACGGCTCGACCGACTCGCGGCCGGCATCCGAGGGCCTGCGCGCCATTCTCGAGCAGGAAATGGCGGGCAACAACCCGGACGGGCAGGCGCGCGTCGTCGTCGGCACCGACGATCGCAAGCAGATCACCGACGCGGCGGGCTATCCCGAGCGCATCGTCGGCTGGCTCTGGTCGCAGGCCCAGGACGACAGCTGGTCCACCTGCTCGGCCACGCTCATCGGCCCCTACACCGTCATCACCGCGGCCCACTGCGTCTACGTCCACGAGAAGAACGGCTGGATCAAGCAGATGGTGTTCCTGCCCGGCCTGACCGATCCGGAAAGCGCCCCGTTCGGCCAGTGGGACTGGGACAACATCAACATCCTCAAGGGCTACATCGACAATTACGACGGCACCAATTACGGCTCCGCCATGCCGTGGGATCTCGCCGTCATCACGCTGCAGGAAGATGCCGGCAACCAGCTCGGCTGGCTCGGCTTCCGCGCCGATGACGCCACCCAGTGGGCCGCCACCATCATCGGCTATCCCGGCGACAAGCCCGACGGCACGATGTGGATCGACACCTGCGACATCGGCCCCGACCAGTTCGGCGACCAGATCTACTACCATACCTGCGACAGCTTCGCGGGCTCGTCCGGCTCCGCGATGTTCGAGGTCGCCAAGGATGGCGGCATGTTCATCCGCGGCATCAACGTCGCCGAGGACGACAAGGTCAACTACGGCGTCCGGCTGATCGACAGCTACTACCAGTTCATCGTCGACAACTACAAGTAAGAGCGCGATTCTACTTGGCACGGGGCCTCGCGGACGCCGCGGGGCCCCTTGTCGTTGCCGGACGCACGCTCTAGAGGGAGGGAGCATCTGGGTGCGGGGAAGCGGATGAAAAGATTCGTCAGCGTCGGCGAATGCATGATCGAAATGTCGGGAGGCGAGGACGGCACCTACCGCCTGGGCTATGCCGGCGATACCCTCAACACCGCCTGGTACGCGCGCGCCAGCCTTCCCGCCGACTGGCAGGTGGACTATGTCACGGCGCTCGGCGACGATCTCTACTCCCAGCAAATGGTCGAGTTCTTCGCTG
>JBDHTK010000141.1:0-7907 GCA_039808625.1 Devosia sp.
TTCCACGAGAAGGGCTGGCCGAAGAGCTCGAACAGCGGCGCGCTGAGCCCGATGATCCAGGTGAGGATGAGCAGCAGCGCGATGCGGAAGATGAGCGCCAGCGCCAGGCCGAGGCGGCGGGCATTGTCGGCCTGCTGCCTGGGCAGGCGCGACACCAGCACCGAGATGAAGATGATGTTGTCGATCCCGAGCACGACCTCCATGACCGTGAGCGTCGCAAAGGCGGCCCAGACGGCCGGGTCGGACAAGAGCTCGAGCATCTCAGACTCCAAGGAGGTGCGGGTCGCCGCAATTTAGGGAGGCGGCCCGCGGGTTGGAAGTCCCACGCCGGGCGAAATCGGCATATCGGCGTTTCCCCCGGGCGGCTGCCTCGCGCAATAAATGCCTCCGCGCCGCGCTGGCTGCCCCGTGGGGTGGGTGCTAGAGTCCGGGCCATCTCCCCGGAGTTGACGATGGACCACTTCACCCCCCTCACCGCCACGCTCGGCGGGGCCCTGATCGGGCTCGCCTCGGCCCTGCTGTGGCTCGGCAATGGGCGCATTGCCGGCATTTCCGGAATTTTCGGGCAGCTCCTGCCGCCGGCGCGCACGGTGCTGTGGCGGCTGGTCTTCCTGGTGGGCCTCGTCGGCGGGGCGGCCCTCGCGGCGGCACTGTTCCCTGCCCTCGGCAATACGCCGCAACTCGCCGCGCCGCCGGCCTGGTTCGGCGCCGGCGCGCCACTGTGGATCGCCGTCGCCGGGCTGCTGACCGGCTTCGGCACCAAGCTCGGCAATGGCTGCACCTCGGGGCACGGCATCTGCGGGCTGGCGCGGCTGTCGAAGCGCTCCTTCGTCGCGGTCGGCGTGTTCTTTTCGGTTGCCATCCTCACCGTGACGCTTACGGGGATCGTCTGATGCCGCGCGCCAACGACATTGCCACCCTCGCCGTCGCCGCCCTGGCCGGGGCGCTGTTCGGCATCGGCCTCTACGTCTCGCAGATGGTCGATCCGCAAAAGGTGCTGCACTTCCTCAACGTCGCGGCGATCCCGCGCGGCGGCTGGGACCCCAGCCTCGCCTTCGTCATGGCCGGCGGGCTGGCGGTGATGGCCGTCGCCGTGCAACTCGGGCGGCGCCGGCAGCGGCCGCTCCTCGCGGCAGCGTTCCATGAGCCGGAGTTCACCCGGATCGACGCGAAGCTGGTGGTGGGCTCGGCCCTGTTCGGCATCGGCTGGGGCATGTCGGGCATCTGCCCGGGCCCGGCCATCGCGCTCGTCGCCTTCTGGCCGCAGAACCTCGCCATCTATCTCCTGGCGCTGTTCGCCGGCTCCTATGGCGGCTCGCTGCTCATGCCGGGCCGGCGCACGCCGGCGCTGGCGCTGGCACGATGACGGACGCGGTCGTCGTCGGCGCCGGGCTGGCCGGGCTCGCCGCGGCCGTGGAAGTGGCCAAGGCCGGGCTGGCCACGGTGCATCTCGTGCCCAAGGCGCCACCCGACCGTCGCACCTCGGCGCTGATGCTGCCTGCGGTGGCCTATCTCGAACAGGCCGGGCTGATCGCCGAGCCCGCCGCTATCGGCCAGCCGCTCACGCAGATCCGCATTATCGACGCGACGCCGCGCCTGCTGCGCGCCCCCGAGACCCTGTTCGACAGCGCCGAGGCGGGACTGCCGGCCTTCGGCTGGAATTTCGCCAATGTGCGGCTCGCCGAAGCCTTCGCGGCGGCGCGCGAGGGGCTCGCCAACCTCACGACGCGCGAGACGACGCTCGCCGACCTCGCGCTCGGCCCGGACGGGGCGACGCTCACCCTCGGCGACGGCGGGACGCTCAGCGCGCGCCTCGTGGTCGGCGCCGACGGCAAGAAATCGCTGGTGCGCGCCAGCGCCGGCTTCCGGGCCCGCGAGCACGCCTTCGCCGAGGCCGCGCTGGTCTGCGACCTGGCGCTGGCGCGACCCATCGGCGGCACCTCGGTGGAGTTCCACTACCCGAACGGCCCGTTCACGCTGGTGCCGGCCGGCGGCAACCGCGCCAACCTCGTGTGGATCGACAGGCGCGAGACGCTGGCGGCGGCGCAGGCGCGCGGCAAGGAGGGGCTGGCGGCGCTGTTCTACGAAAAGGCGCAGCATCTGTTCGGCGCCATCGAGCTGCTGACGCCGGCCTTCGTCTTCCCGCTGTCGACGCTGAGCGTCGACGTCGCCGGGCGCGACGGCGTGGTGCTGGTCGGCGAAGCCGCGCACGCCTTCCCGCCGATCGGTGCGCAGGGGCTGAATCTCGGCCTGCGCGACGTTGCCGACCTTGCCGCGGCGCTGGCGGCGGCCGACCTCGCGGCGCCGGATTTCGCGACCCGGGTGGCGGTGGACTACGCGCGCCGGCGGGCCGGCGATCTCAGGCGCACCGGCACGGTGGTAGACACGCTGTTCCGCTCGCTGCTGGCCGACTTCCTGCCGGCGCAGGCGCTGCGCGCCGGCGGCCTGTGGGCGCTGAAGCTGGTGCCGCCGCTGCGCCGGGCGGCGTTCGGGGTCGGGATGGGCGCGCGCTGAACGAAAAGGGCGCCCCGGTGGGGCGCCCTGAGGCGATGGCTGCGCGGGGCGGCCTACTGCGCCGGCGGGGGCTCGGAGCTCGAGGCCTGGCCGCCTTCCTGCGACAGCTTCTGGCGCGCCGCCTCGGCGCGGTCCTGCAGGATCTTCTCGAGGGCGGCCTCGCCCGAGGCGTTCTTGGAGAACTCGTCGAAGGTCAGCGCCGCCTCGCCATCATAGACGGCGGTGAAGCCGGCGAGGTTGATGGTGATCGTCAGATCCTCGTTCTTGCGGTTCTTGGCGGTCAGCGTCAGCTTGTTGCCCTTCTTGAGGCTGTTGACATAGGCCTCGTTGACGACGAGCTGGCTGGCGCAGGACTGCGGATCGCACAGCATGTAGGGCATGCGGATGGGCTTGCCGCTGTCGATCTGCCAGGTGACGCCGAAGGGCAGCAGCACCCCGAGCGGCACCGCGGCGACGGCCAGCAGGCGGCTCTCCTGGCCCGGATCGTCGCGCAGGAGGAACGAGCCGAGGAACTGCTTGTTCGGCGTGACGACGACCTGGCGCATGATGCAGGCGCGCTTGCCGTCCTTGAGCGGGTCGCAAATCTTCAGCCAGTTCTGCTCCGGCGTGGCCGCGGCAGGCGTGCCGGCCGTGCCCGACGGCGATAGCACCTTGTCGCCGGCGGCGCCGGGGGCCGCGGCATCCTGCGCGAAAGCTCCCGCGGGAAGCGCCAGCGCGACAACGGTCAGCCCTGCGGCAAGAAGCGATTTCACGGTCATCGATGTTCCTTGGTGTTCCCGAGCGATACAGCGGTTCTGGTGGCCGCCTTGCAGTACCCGCCCTTCAAGGGGCGAATTCGGGCAATAGCATGACCGGACAAGGTTTCCAAAGCTTTCTCCGGCGGGCTGTTGCACGGCTGCAAAGGATCGGCGCCGCTGCTTCATCTGGCGGCGATCCTGCATGGGATTCCCGGCGTGATTGGGGCCTCCGCCGGGCAATTTATGGTGATCGGGCGGCTTCGGCGAGTTTGGCCATGCGGCTGAGGATGGCGGCGGTGCCCTTGAGGCGCGATGCCGCGTTCGGCCAGTCGCGCATGAACACCAGCCGCTGGTCGGGCTTGAGCTTCACCGCCATGCCGGGATCGGAGACCATCTGCACGAGACCGGCGGGGTTCGGGAACTCGCCGTGGCGCAGCGTGACGACCGCGCCTTTCGGGCCGGCCTCGACCTTTTCGACATTGGCGGCGCGGCACAGCGCCTTCACCAGAATCACCTTGAGCAGCGCCTCGACCTCTTCGGGCAGCGGGCCGAAGCGGTCGATCAGCTCGGCCCCGGCCGCGTCGATCTCGCGCGCGTCCTTGAGGTCGCCGAGCTGGCGGTAGAGCTGCATGCGCAGTTGCAGGTCGGGCACGTAGTGCTCGGGGATCATCACCGGCATGCCGAGCGAGATCTGCGGGCTCCACTCATTGGTGTCCTCGTAGTCGGCGCTGCCGTCCCTGAGCTGCGCCACCGCCTCCTCGAGCATCGCCTGGTAGAGCTCGAAGCCGACCTCCTTGATGTGGCCCGACTGCTCCTCGCCGAGCAGGTTCCCGGCCCCGCGGATGTCGAGGTCGTGACTGGCGAGCTGGAAGCCGGCGCCGAGGCTTTCGAGCGATTGCAGCACGCTGAGGCGGCGCTCGGCGGTGTCGGTGAGCTTGCGCTGCGGCGGCACGGTGAACAGCGCATAGGCGCGCTGCTTGGAGCGGCCGATGCGGCCGCGGATCTGGTAGAGCTGGGCCAGCCCGAAGCGGTCGGCATTGTGCACGACGAGGGTGTTGGCGTTGGGGATGTCGAGGCCGGATTCGACGATGGTGGTGGCGAGCAGCACGTCGAACTTGCCGTCGTAGAAATTGTTCATGATGTCGTCGAGCTCGCCCGCCGCCATCTGGCCGTTGGCGACGACGAAGGAGATCTCGGGCACCTGCTCGCGCAGGAACTCGGCGATGTCGGGCTGGTCCTTGATGCGCGGCACGACGTAGAAGGCCTGTCCGCCGCGGTATTTCTCGCGCAGCAGCGCCTCGCGGATCGAGATCGGGTCGAAAGGCGAGATGAAGGTGCGGATGGCGAGCCGGTCGACCGGGGGCGTGGCGAGCAGGCTGAGGTCGCGCACGCCGGTGAGCGCCAGTTGCAGCGTGCGCGGGATGGGCGTGGCGGTGAGCGTCAGCACGTGGACATTGCCGCGCAGCTCCTTGAGGCGCTCCTTGTGGGCGACGCCGAAATGCTGCTCCTCGTCGACGATGAGCAGGCCGAGATCCCTGAAGCTCACCGATTTGGAGAGCAGCGCATGGGTGCCGACGACGATGTCGACGGTGCCGTCGGCGATGCCCTCTTTCGCGGCCTTGAGCTCGGGCGCGCCGACCAGCCGGCTGGCCTGCGCGACATTGACCGGCAGGCCGGCGAAGCGCTCCTTGAAGGTGCGGAAATGCTGGCGCGACAAGAGCGTCGTCGGCACCACCACGGCCACCTGCTTGCCCGACATGGCGACGGCGAAGGCGGCGCGCAGCGCCACCTCGGTCTTGCCGAAGCCGACATCGCCGCACACCAGCCGGTCCATCACCCTGCCGGAGCTCAGATCGTCGAACACCGCGGCGATGGCGGCGAGTTGGTCCTCGGTCTCGTCATAGGGGAAGCGCGCGGCAAATTCGTCATAGGCGCCGGAATTGACGTCGACGGGGTCGGCCTTCACCAGGAGGCGCTGCGCGGCGATCTTGATGAGCTGCTCCGCCATGTCGCGGATGCGCTTTTTGAGCTTGGCCTTGCGCGCCTGCCAGGCGACGCCGCCGAGGCGGTCGAGCTCGACCTCGCTGCCGTCGCTGCCATAGCGGCTCAGAAGCTCGATGTTCTCGACCGGCAGATAGAGCTTGGTGTCGCCGGCATATTCGATCTCGACGCAGTCGTGCGGCGCGCCCATCGCCTCGATCTGCTTGAGGCCGAGGAAGCGGCCGATGCCGTGGTCGACATGCACGACGAGGTCGCCGGCAGCGAGACTGGCCGCCTCGGTCAGCGCGTCGGATGCCTTCTTGCGCCGCTGCGGGCGCAGCAGCCGCTCGCCCAGAATATCCTGCTCGGAGAGGACGACGAGGTCGTCGGTCTCGAAGCCGCTTTCGAGCGGCAGCACGACGAGCGCCGTGGTGGCGGGCGAGGTGGTGACGGCGTCGACCCAGTTCTCGGCGAGGCGCGGATGCCGCAGCCCGTGATCGGCCAGAAGCTGCGCCATGCGGTCGCGCGAGCCGTCCGTCCAGCAGGCGATGACCGTGTGCCGCTTCTTCTGGCTGTCGGCCCTGAGACGGGCGACCAGCGCGGCAAAGAGGTTGATGTCGGCGGCCTGCCGCTCGGCCGCGAAATTGTGGCCGAGGCGGCCGCCCTGGTCCTCGCTGTGCGCCTCGTCGGGAAGCAGGAAGGCCGAGAGCTGCACCGCCGCCGGCGCGCCGAGCCGATAGAGGTGGCCGTCGATCTCGTAGAGCTCGGTCGGCGGCACGGGATTGTAGGGAGCGCCGGGGGTGGCGGCGCGGGCGTCGGTGCGGGCGGTCTCGCGGGCCTCGTAATAGTCGCGGATCTGCGCCTGCCGGTCGGCAAAGGCCTCGCGCGCCTGGTCGTCGAAGATGAAAGGGGCGTCGCCGGTATAGTCCGTCAGCCGGTCGAGATGGTCGTAGTAGAAGGCCAGCCAGTGCTCGAAGCCGGGATAGCGCTGGCCGGCGCTGATGGCGCCGTAGAGCAGATCGTCGGCGGTGTTGCCGCCGAAGGCCGCCGTATAGCGGGCGCGGAAGCGCCTGATCGTGTCCTCGTTGAGCAGCACCTCGCTCATCGGCGCCAGCGCGATGGCCGGCACATTGCCGGTGGTGCGCTGCGTGGCCGGGTCGAAGGTGCGGATGCTCTCGAGCTGGCGGCCGAAGAAATCGAAGCGCAGCGGCGTCTCCATGCCGGCCGGGAAGAGATCGACCAGCCCGCCACGCACCGCGAATTCGCCCGTCTCGCGCACCGTGGGGACGCGCAGATAGCCGTTGACGGCGGCCCATTCGACCAGCCTGCCGCTATCCTCCACCTGCCCGGCGCGCGCCGCGAAGCTCATGGTGGCGACGAGGTCGCGCGGCGGCAGCTTCTGGATCAGCGCGTTGACGGCGGTGAGCACGATGGCGCCGCGCGTCGCCGCGTCGGTGAGCGTCGCCAGCGCCGTCATGCGCGCCGCGATGGTGACGCCATTGGGCGAGACGCGGTCGTAGGGCAGACAGTCCCAGGCCGGCAGGGTGAGGATCGTGTGGCCGGGCAGCATGGCGCCGAGCACGTCCTCCATGCGCTGCAGGCGCCGGCCGTCGCGGGCGACGAAGACGGCGGCGACGGGAGCGTCGGGCGCGGCGGCGAGGCGCTCCTCGACGAGGCGCGCCAGCACCAGCGGCTGCATGCCGTCGGGAACGTTGACGAGGGTGCGGGTCGGCCGCGCGAGTTCGGTCATGAGGTCTTGAGGCGGAAGGCGATGATGGTGGCGAGCAGCGCGGCGTCGACCCCGGCGGGCGCGGGCTCCTGGCCCATGACCCATTTGAGCAGGTCGGTGTCCTCCTCGTCCATGAGGGTCTCGAGCCGGTCGAGATCGGGGGCGGCGAGCGCGTCGAGATGCGCGTCGGCATAGGGGCCGAGCACCAGGTCCATTTCCCTGGTGCCGCGATGCCAGGCCCGGTAGCGCAAGCGCCGGCGGCGCATGGCAGAATCTTCACCGGCGTCTTTTGGAGGAGCCATGAGCGGGGTCGTCTCGGGGGATGTGAGCGCCGTGTTTACGCTCTATGGTCGAGCCTGTCACCCGTCGCGTCGTTGCGGGGGGAAACAGGACAACTGCCATGACGAAGAAGCAATCTGATGACCCCTCAAAGGCAGAGTGGGTGGACCCGGACGATGCGCCCGAGCTGACCAGCGCGTGGTTTCGTACGGCCGACCTCTACCACGGTGAAAAGCTGATCCACAGGGGCGAGCGGCCCTTGGGCAAGGCAGCGCCGAAGGGCGTGCCGCCCGATAGCAAGAAAAGCTAGTGCCCCGCCCCGCTTCGCTCGATCCGCTGTTTCGCTCGCTGCGCTCGATGAAGGGCGTGGGGCCGCAGCTGGGGGCGCTGCTCGACCGCTTCTTCGGCGGCGACGGCGAGGCCATCGCGCTCGACCTCATCATGCACATGCCGAGCGCCACGGTGGACCGGCGCCGCATGGTGGGGGTAGCCGACGCCGAGATCGGCCGCATCGCCACGCTGAAGCTGCATATCGACCGCCATCTGGCGCCGCCGCGCGGCCGGCCGAACCTGCCGCACCGCGTCTTCGCGCATGACGCGACCGGCGAGGTGCAGCTCGTCTATTTCCGCGCCCAGGGTGGCTGGATCGAAAAGCTGCTGCCGGTGGG
>JBDHTK010000142.1:0-7894 GCA_039808625.1 Devosia sp.
GAGTTTGTCGAGCGCGCCGACGACGATCTGTGGTTCCAGCTCCTGACGCTGATCCGGCAGGCCGACGAGCCGGGGCTGGTCGCCGTCCGCACCATCCTGCGCTGGGTGACCGAGCCGAGCCGGCAGCCCTGATCCCCTGCGACAATATCGACTCACCCGCGCGGCTGCGGCGCCACCGACGCGTTTGACATCCGTTCACCGGCCTGCCAATCTGGTCCTACCACAATGGGTTGACCATTTGGCAAACAGGGAGGATTTCTCGATGGGTGGACGACATGTCGTCAGCGCCGTGCTGGCGACCCTCATGCTTTCTTCTTCGGTCCTTGCGGCCGACCTTACGGCCGAGGTCATGCATCCGTGGACGTCGGGTGGCGAGGCGGCGGCGGCCAAGGTTTTTGCCGACCAGTACGAGGCTGCGGGCGGCACCTGGGTCGACAACGCGATTGCCGGCAACGACGCGCAACTGGCCGCCTCGATCAGCAGCATCATGGGTGGCACGCCGCCAACGGCGACGCATTTCAACACCGGCAAGCCGTTCGAGGAACTGGTCAGCGCCGGCATGCTGCGCGACGTCGAGGCCATTGCCACCGAGGAGCACTGGCGCGACGTGCTGCCGCAGGCGATCATCGATGCGATCACCGCCGACGGCAAGATCATGGCGGTGCCGGTGAATCTGCAGACCGAGAACTGGCTGTGGTACTCCAAAGAGGTGTTCGAGAAATCGGGCGTCGCCGAGGTGCCAAAGACCTGGCCGGAATTCTTCGCGGCGGCCGACAAGATCCGGGCTGCGGGCTATGTGCCGATGGCGCATGGCAGCAACTCGTTCTGGGACCGGTTCCTGTTCCAGAAGGTGCTGGTCAGCGTCGCCGGGCCGGAGCTCTACCTCAAGGTGCTGGCCGATCGCGATCCCGCTGCCCTCAAGGACCCCAAGGTCGTCGAGGCGTTCGAAACGCTCGGCAAGCTGCGCGGCTATGTCGATGCCGGCAGCCCGGGGCGGCTGTGGAACGACGCCACCAACATGGTGATCACCAACAAGGCCGGCTTCCAGATCATGGGCGACTGGGCCAAGGGCGAGTTCGCGGCGGCCGGCATGACGCCGGGCGTCGACTATGGCTGCTCGCTGTTCCCCGGCGAGGAGATGGTGGTGATGAGCGGCGACATTTTCGTCCTGCCCAAGATCGACGACCCCGACCAGACGGCCGCGCAGGACCTTCTGGCGCATGTGCTGTTCGCCAAGGACACGCAGCTCCAGTTCAACATCAAGAAGGGCTCGAACCCCATCCGCAACGATGTCGACGTGTCGAGCATGGATGCCTGCGCGCAGCACGCCGCCGCGGTGCAGGCCGAGCCGGGGCACCTGGTGCCGAATCCGCAATTCCTGATGTCGAACGACATGCTGGGTGCTATGGCGGACGTCATCACCAAGTTCTGGAACACGCCGTCGATGACGCCTGCGGAATTCGCCACGCAGTTGCAGGCTGCCTTCGAGTCGGCGGTCTAACCGTCAAGCCGCCGGCGACCGGGGCCCCGTGCCCTGGTCGCCGGTCAGGGTGCCCGTCATGCCGCTCCTGATCCGCCTTCGCCGCATACTGCCCGCGCTGATTGCGCTCTCGCCGACGGCCGTCTTCGTCTTCGGCATTTTCCTCGGCTGCCTGATCTGGACCTGCGTGATCTCGTTCACCTCGTCCAAGCTGCTGCCCAACACCGATTTCGTCGGCTTCGCGCAATATGCCCGCCTCCTGACCACCGAGCGCTGGATCGTGTCGGTGCAGCATATGGCCGTCTACGGCGTGGCCTATGTGGTGGGCTGCCTCGTCATCGGCCTGCTGCTGGCCATCTTCATCGACCAGAAGGTGCGCTTCGAGAACACGTTTCGCGCCATTTTCCTCTTCCCCTACGCCCTGTCCTTCATCGTCACCGGCGCCGTGTGGCAGTGGCTGTTCAACCCGAGCATGGGGCTCAACACCGCTTTGGCGGGGCTTGGCGTTGCGGGACTGGATCTGGGGCTGCTCGCCTCTCCTGATACCGCCGTCTACGGGCTGGTGATCGCCTCGATCTGGCAGGGTGCAGGCCTCGTCATGGTCATCCTGCTGGCCGGACTGCGTGGCGTCGACCCCGAAATCTGGAAGGCGACGCGCGTCGACGGCGTATCGCCAGCCAAGACCTATCTGTGGATCGTCGTTCCGGAGCTGGCGCCCGGCATCCTCACCTCCGTCGTCATCCTCGGCATTGCGGCCGTGAAGGTCTACGACCTCGTCGTGGCGATGACGCAGGGCGGGCCGGGGTTGGGCAGCGAGGTACCGGCGAAGTTCGTCATGAGCCTCCTGTTCGAACGCGCCAATGTCGGGCTCGCCACCGCCGGCGCGACGCTGATGCTGCTGGCGGTGCTGTGCCTCCTCGCGCCGCTGCTCTATCTGAGCTATTTCCGGCGGGGCGCGCGATGAGCGGGGCGCCGAGCATCATCGTGCCACGCGGGCGCCGCCCCCAGCGGCTGTCGATGGCCCGCGTGGGCATCTATCTCTTCCTTCTGATCTCGGCGGCGTTCTTCCTCCTGCCGCTTTATGTGATGGTGGTGACCTCGCTCAAGGACATGGGCGAGATTCGCCTTGGCAACATCTTCGCGCTGCCCCAGCATCTCACCGCCGCGCCGTGGGTCACGGCCTGGGGCTCGGCATGCCAGGGGCTCAATTGCGACGGCATGGCCGGAGCCTTCTGGAACTCGGTCAAGATCACCGTGCCGTCGGTGGCGCTGTCGGTGCTGCTCGGCGCCATAAACGGCTATGCGCTGAGCTTCTGGCGCTTCCGCGGCGCCGAGTTCCTGTTCGTCGTGCTGCTCGTGGGCGCGTTCATTCCGCTCCAGGTCTTCATCTATCCGCTGGTGCGGATCACCTCGGCGGTCGGCCTGTTCGGTACGCTGCCTGGCGTTATCCTGCTGCATGTCTGCTTCAGCCTACCGTTGATGACGCTGCTGTTCCGCAATTTCTACGGTGCCATTCCGCTGGAGCTGTTCAAGGCGGCGCGCGTCGACGGTGCCCGTTTCTGGAGTATTTTCCTTTATGTAATGCTGCCGGTATCGGTGCCGATGATCGTCGTGGCGCTGCTGATCCAGATTACCGGCACCTGGAACGACTTCATCCTCGGGCTGGTCTTTGCCGGCAACGACAACCGGCCGGTGACGGTGCTGCTCAACAATGTCGTCAACTCGCAGTTCGGCGAGAAGCAGTACAACGTCAACATGGCGGCGACGATCCTGTCGGCGCTCGTTCCCCTCGTCCTCTATTTCGTCTCCGGGCGCTGGTTCGTCCGCGGCATCACCGCCGGCGCGCTGAAAGGCTGACCATGAACGCAATCGAAGTCCGTGGTGCAGAAGTCTCCTACGGGGCGCACAGGGTGCTCTCGGCGCTGGACCTCGATGTGGGGCAGGGCGAGTTCCTCGTGCTCTTGGGCGCTTCGGGCTGCGGCAAGTCCACCCTGCTCAACGCCATTGCCGGCCTCATCGACCTCAGCGATGGCGAAATCTGGATCGACGGGCGCAACGTCACCTGGGAGGAACCGGTCGACCGCAAGATCGGCATGGTGTTCCAGTCCTATGCGCTCTACCCGCGCATGAGCGTCGAGCAGAACATGTCGTTCGGGCTGCGCATGGCGCGCGTCGAGCGCGCCGAGATCGACCGCCGCGTGGCGCGCGCCGCCGAGATCCTGCGGCTGGGGGAGCTCCTGAAACGGCGGCCGGCGGAGCTTTCGGGCGGGCAGCGGCAGCGCGTCGCCATCGGGCGGGCGCTGGTTCGCGATGTGAGCGTGTTCCTGTTCGACGAGCCGCTCAGCAATCTCGACGCCAAGCTGCGCACCGAGCTCAGGGTGGAGATCAAGAAGCTGCACCAGGACCTCGGCAACACCATGATCTATGTGACGCACGATCAGGTGGAGGCGATGACGCTGGCCGACCGCATCGCCGTCATGCGCGACGGCCGCATCGAGCAACTGGCGAGCCCCGAGGAAATCTACAGCCGACCCGTCAACCGGTTCGTCGCAGGCTTCGTGGGCTCGCCCGGGATGAACTTCCTGCCGGCGCGGCTCGAACGCACCGGCGACGGGCTTACGGCGAAAGGCGAAGGGGTTCGCGCCGCGTTGCCGGCCACTGCCCTTGGCCCTGCGCCGCGCGATGGCCAGCCGGTGAAAATCGGCGTGCGGCCCGAGCATTTCGTGCTCGGCGCGGCTGCCGCCGGGATGGCGCTGGCCGCCACGCTCGAGGTCGACGTGATCGAGAACATGGGCGCCGACCGCTATGCCTGGGGGCATATCGGCGCGTGCCCGGTGGCGGCGCGCGTGCCGCTGGGCCTGGCGCTCGCGGCCGGCGAGACGGTGGCGGTGGGCGTGCCGGGCGAACTGGTGGCGCTGTTCGACGCCGATAGCGGCGTGCGGCTTACGTCATGACGGGGTGCGCGCGCATGAGAAGAGTCAACCAACAGCACCGGCAAGGGCAGGGGATACGAAGATGAAGATTGAGTCGGTCGAGGCCTTCCCGCTTTCGGTTCCGGTGGAGAACGGCATTTCGTTCGGCATCGGCACGGTGCTGCGCCGCGATACGGTGGTCGTCAAGATCGTGACCGAGGGCGGCCTCGTCGGGTATGGCGAGTCGCATCATGGGCGCGCGGCGGGGTCGGTCGCCCATATCGTCAACAGCCTGCTGCGCTATTTCCTGATCGGGCAGGATGCCGGCGACATCGTCGGGCTATGGAGCCGTATCTACACGATGCAGTTGCGCAGCCATGGGCTCGGCGCCGCGACCGCTCTCGCCATGAGCGGCATCGACCAGGCGCTGTGGGACATCAAGGGCAAGGCGGCAGGCCTGCCGCTGCACCGGCTGCTCGGCGCCGGTCCACGCCCGGTCCCGGCCTATGCCGGCGGCGTGTCGCTGGGGTGGCAGGAGCCCAGGGCGCTGGTGGACGAGGTCGCCGCGGCCCTGGCGCTGGGCTACAAGGCTGTCAAGCTGCGCGTCGGCGACACGCCGCGGCGCGACCTCGAGCGCACGCGTGCCGTCCGCGAAGCCTTCGGCGACGATCTCGAGATCATGGTCGACGCCAATACGAACTACAGCCTCGACGATGCGCTCCGGGTCACGCCGGGCTATGAGGAGCTGGGCGTGCGCTGGCTGGAAGAGCCCTTCGCGCCGCACGACTATCGCAGCTATGCCAGCGCCAAGAGCTATCGGCTGGCGCTTGCCGCCGGCGAGAATCACTATACGCGCTTCGAGTTCGCCCGGCTCATCGAGGAGGGGAAGGTGGACGTGCTGCAGCCGGACCTCTCCAAGTCCGGCGGCATCACCGAGGTCTGGCGCATCGCCGCGCTGGCCTCGACCTGGAAGCTGCCCATCTGCCCGCACACGGCGACGACGGGCATCAACATGGCGGTGACCATCCATGTGCTCGCTGCCATCGAGAATGCCGGCTATTTCGAGGGCGACATCTCCGAGCCCAACCCGTTCCGCAACAAGCTGGTGTCGCAGCCCTATACCGTGGCGCAGGACGGTACGGTGCGGCCGCTGGAAGCCCCCGGCATCGGCGTCGACGTTGACGAAGGCTTCATGCGTGCGCATCCCTTCGAGGACGGCCTGGCCTATGCCGAGCTGAAATGACGGAAAGCGCAGGGGAAGCGATGGACGGGGCGAACGGGCGGAGCGAAGATCTCAACCAGGTCTTCCGGGTGGTGAACGATCTCGTGTCGTTCGTGCGCTATCGCCGCTTCGAGCCAGGCGAGAAGCTGCCCTCCGAACGCGACCTGACGGCGCGGTTTTCGGTGGGGCGCGGCGTGATCCGCGAGGCACTGGCCGTGCTCGAGGCGACGCGATTCCTCGAGCGCCGCCGCAATTCCGGCATCTACCTGTCGAGCGCCAGCGACATGGTGAGCCTCGAATCGCTGGTGCTCTACGAGAGCGTCGGCATTCCGCTGGAGCGCGAGGTCGTGCTGCAAAGCGTCGAGGTGCGCCGCATCCTCGAAGTGCAGGCCGTGGCGATGGCCTGCGAACGGCGCACGGAAGCGGATCTCCTGGCGCTCGACGACATTCTGGCACGCTCGGCCGCGGCGCTGGCCGGGGACCGGTCGATCGCAGAGCTCGACTACGAATTCCACATGGCCATTTTCCGCAGCACCCAGAATGCCGTGTTCGTGCGCATGGTGACGCCGTTCTACCTGATCTCGCGGACCCGGCGTGACGCCTTCTTCGCGCAGAAGCGGCACGCGGTGGAATCGCACCGCCAGCACGTCGAGCTGGTGAAGGCCGTGCACGATCGCGACAGCGCCCGCGCCACCGCCCTCATGGAAGGCCATATCGGGCGGATCGAGAAGCACTACCTGACGGATACACCCAAGAGCTGAGGACGATGCCATGAGCGCCGAGCTGCCCACCCCCGACTATGCCAGGAACATGCGACTCATCGGCTACAGCGATGTCGGCGGCCGGCCGGACGGCGTGCAGGTCATGGTGCAGAACGGCTATGCCTATATCGGGCATATGTTCTCGCGGGGTTTCTCGGTGGTGGATGTGCGCGATCCCCGGCGCCCGGTGCCGGTCAACTACATCCCCGCGCCCCCCAATACCTGGACGCTGCACCTGCAGGCGCATGGCGACCTGCTGCTCGTCGTCAACGCCAAGGACCTCTATCGCGACGCCATCCTGCAGGACGAGCGCAAATATTATGTCGGCTCGATGCGCGACAAGATCGACGCCAGCGAAACCGGCTACAGCGCCGGCATGCGCATCTACGACATCAGCGTGCCCGACACACCGCGCGAGATCGGCTTTCTGCCCGTGCAAGGGGTCGGCACGCACCGCATCTGGTATGTCGGCGGGCGCTGGGCCTATGTCTCGGCAATGCTGGACGGGTTTTCCGACTTCATCTTCCTCACGGTCGACCTCGCCGACCCGACCCGCCCGCAGATCGCGGGAAAATTCTGGCTGCCGGGCATGAACCTCGCGGCTGGCGAGACACCAAGCTGGGACGACAAGAAATGGCGCTATTCGTGCCACCACGGCATCGTGGCGGGCGACACGGCCTATGTCACCTGGCGCGACGGCGGGGTAGCGCTGGTGGACGTCGCCGACCGTTCCAAGCCGCGGCTGATCGCGCACAAGACCTGGGCGCCGCCCTATGGCGGGGGGACGCACAACGCGTTGCCGCTCCCCGACCGCGACCTCATGGTGGTGGTCGACGAGGCGGTGCTCAACGACTGCGCCGACGGGCTCAAGCACACGTGGATCTTCGACATCCGCGAGAAGTCGAATCCCATCAGCATCGCCACCCTGCCGACGCCGGCCGAGATCGACTACGCGAAAAAGGGCGGGCATTTCGGGCCGCACAATGTGCACGAAAATCGCCCCGGCAGTTTCGTGAGCTCCGATCTCATATTCGCAACCTACAACAATGCCGGGATTCGGGTGTTCGACATTTCCAACGCCTACGAGCCCAAGGAAATCGCCGCGCTGGTGCCACCGGCACCGAAAGCGCTCATGGATCACCGGCCAGGCGTGCCCCAGGTGCTGAACCAGAACGACGTTTTCGTCGACGCCAGCGGCATCATCTACTCGACGGACATGAATGGCGGCTTCTACGTCGCCGAGATGGAGGCGTGGCCCTAGCCGTCGAGGCGCGGTGAAGATGGGACGCCGGGCAAGCTCGAGGCCTCTAGACGTCGGGGCTCGATCCGGCAGAGCGGCTGGCGGCGCGTGCCAGCCGCGGCCTTCGCCTATGATTCCGCTCGACTAGAGCCAATCGACATTCAGAGGATTCCTCGAAGCGGTGATGCGTGATTCATAGGTTTCCGCGATTTGCGGAGACTGATGGATGGCGGCCAAGCGGTACGAGTTGAACGATGCGCAGTGGCAGCGGATTGCGCC
>JBDHTK010000143.1:0-7843 GCA_039808625.1 Devosia sp.
CGAGCTCGAAGACGCGCGCCTCGGCGGGGGTCAGCTCGTGCAGCATGGCGACGGCATCGGTGGCGGCGGTCCAGGGCGTCCCGCCATCGGCGACGAACACCGCGGCGGTGGCCCCCTGCTCGACGCCCGTCGCCACGGTGCGGCGCTCCAGCGGCATCACATGCACCGATACGGGCGTGCCGTCGCGCCGCCGCGCCGGAATGCTCATGCCACGCCGGCCGAGCTCGATCTCGGGCAGGCTGGCGGCGGCGCGCACGGCGTCGTCGAGGCGGCCCGGCATGGGGCTGTGCACCAGCTCCAGCCGGCCGGCGGTCGCGCGGATCGGATCGCCGCCCTCCAGCATAGCTTCGGCGGTGCGGTTGGCGTGGCGGATGGCGAGATTCGCATCAACGAGCAGCGCCGCGGCGCCGATGACGTCGAAGGCGGCGCGAAAGCTCGCCGCCTCGCTGCGCGCCGCGCCGATGAGGTTGCTGATCGTCGCGGCGCGGCGCAGATGCGGCGCCAGCATCCGCAACTCGTCGAGCTCGGCGGTGGTGATCGGCGGGCGGCTCTCGTGCACGCCCATCCCCAGCGAGGCAACGAGCGTCGGATCGTTGGCGAGGCCGATGACCACCTGATCGATGAGGCCCTGCGGGCGCGACCATTCCGCGTACCAGCGATTGTCGGGATGCTGGTGGAAGTCGTGGACCCGCGACTGCACGATGGGCTCTTCGAGCGGCAGCCGCGCGATCACCGCGAGCCCGCCCCAGAGCTCCGGAATGGCATCGGTGTAGTCGCCGGCATGTTCGGCGAACCAGTCCGGCACGTTGCAGGCGACCTGCACCAGCGGGCTCATGTCCGGCAGCCGGTTGACGGCCAGCATGGCGACCTGGAAGCGGTAGAGCTGGCGGATGCGCTCGATCGCGTCGTGCCAGAGGCCCGGCTCGATGGTCGCATCGTAAATGGCGCCGATCAGCTCGTTGAGAGCAGGATCCATCAGCGTTCGTCCCAGCCTTCCGCCCGTCGCCACAGGAAATATTCGCCCGGCCACCGTGTCAACGCGCCTTGCGGAAGGTGCGCATGGACGATGGGCGGTTGCGCAAGCGGCAGGCATAAAATATGAACGACCTGCTCATCTTTAGGAGGTCCTCATGTTCAACGCTGTCCGGCGCTTCATCGTGCTCGGCATTGCCGGCGTCGCGCTCAGCCTCGCCGCCGGTGCCGCGCTGGCGCAAACGGGCTACCCGATCACCATCAAGCATGCCTTCGGCGAGACCGTCATCACGGCCAAGCCCGAGCGCGTGGCGACGGTGCAATGGGCCAATCACGAGGTGCCGCTGGCACTCGGCGTCGTGCCGGTGGGCTTTGCCGCCGCCAATTTCGGCGACGACGACGGCGATGGGCTGCTGCCCTGGGTCAAGGAAAAGCTCGACGCGCTCGGCGCCCCGACGCCGGTGCTGTTCGACGAGGGCGACGGCATCGATTTCGAGGGCGTGGCGGCGACAAGGCCGGACGTCATCCTCGCCGCCTATTCCGGGCTTACGCAGCAGGACTACGACACGCTGAGCCAGATCGCGCCGGTGGTGCCCTATCCCGAATCGGCGTGGACGACGAACTGGCGCGACATGATCCGCATGAACAGCGCCGGCATGGGCCTGGCCGCCGAGGGCGACGCGCTCATCGCCAGCATCGAAGCCGACATTGCCGACACAGTCGCGCACTATCCGCAGCTCAAGGGCAAGCCGGTGATGTTCATCACCCATCTCGACGCCACCGATCTCAGCAAGGTCGGCTTCTACTCGACCAAGGACACGCGCGTGCAGTTCTTCCTCGATCTCGGCCTCGAAATGCCCAAGAGCGTGGTCGAGGTGTCGCAGTCGGGGGCCTTCTCGGGCGAGGTCAGCGCCGAACAGATCGACCAGTTCGACGACGTCAAGATCGTGGTCACCTATGGCGGCCAGGAACTGATCGATGCGCTCAAGGCCGATCCGCTGCTCTCCAAGATGCCGGCCGTGGCAAACGGCGCCATCGTCGCGCTGGGCAACGACCCGCTCGGCACCGCGGCCAATCCGACGCCGCTCGCCATCTCGTGGGTGCTCAAGGACTATGTGAAGCTGCTCGCCGAGGCAGCCGACAAGAGCGAGTGACGGACCAGACCGTCCAGCTCCAGGCGGGCGTCGCCAGCGTGCGGCGCCCGCATGCCGTCCGCCTGTTCTGGCTGTGTGCCGGGCTCGCGGTGCTGGCCGGACTCGGCGTGGCCTCGGTGACCATCGGCGTGCGTGCCGTGAGCTGGGCCGAAATCGGCGCGGCGCTGGGCGGCGCCAGCGACACGATCGGCGAGGCGGCCGTGACCAAGCGCATTCCGCGCACCCTGCTCGCCGCGCTGGCCGGCGCCGGGCTCGGGCTTTCCGGGGCGCTGATGCAGGGGGCGACGCGCAATCCGCTCGCCGATCCGGGCATCCTGGGCATCAATATGGGCGCGGCGCTCGCGGTGGTCGTCGGTATCGCGTTTTTCGGGCTCGCCGCCGCCACTGCCTTCATCTGGACCGCCATTCTGGGGGCGGCGCTGGCGGCCGTCTTCGTCTTCGCCATCGCCTCGCTCGGGCGGGGCGGCGCGACGCCGCTCAAGCTGGCGCTGGCCGGCGCCGCGACGATGGTGGCGCTGCACGCCTTCATCACCGCCGTGGTGCTGCCGCGCAACGACATCGCCGGCGGCGTGCAGGCCTGGCAGGTCGGCGGGGTGGGAGGCGCGAGCTTTGCCGGCATCGCCCAGGTCCTGCCCTTCCTTGCCGCGGGCTTCGTCATGAGCCTCGTTTCGGCGCGCCAGCTCAACTCGCTGGCGCTGGGCGACGAGCTTGCCGCCGGCCTTGGCGAAAACGTCGCCGTGGCGCGCGGCCTCGCGGCGCTCGCATCGGTGGTGCTGTGCGGCGCCGTCACCGCCATGTGCGGCCCCATCGGCTTCGTCGGCCTCGTCGTGCCGCATCTCTGCCGGGCGCTGGTCGGCGTGGACTACCGCTGGGTGCTGCCCTTTTCGGCGCTGGTCGGGGCGTGCCTGCTGATCGGGGCCGATGTCGTCGGGCGCATCGTGGCGCGGCCGAGCGAGCTCGATGTCAGCATCGTCACCGCCTTCATCGGCGCGCCGGTCTTCATCTGGATCGTGCGGCGCCAGAAGCTGCGCGAGCTATGAGCGTCGCCGCCGCTTCGGCCACGGTCGCGGCGATTGCCGCCGGGCGGGCTCGGCGCGGCGCGCGGCGCGCCCGCATCCTCGCCGCGCTCGGCGCACTGCTCGTTGTGATGTTCGCCACGGCGCTGATGGTGGGGCAGTCCTTCACGCCGCCCGGCGAGGTGCTGCGCGTCATCCTGGGCGAGAGGGTCGAGGGAGCCTCGTTCACCGTCGGCGTGCTGCGCCTGCCGCGTGCCGTGCAGGCCATCGTCAGCGGCGCCGCGTTCGGCCTCGGCGGCGCCGCCTTCCAGATCATGCTGCGCAATCCGCTGGCCAGCCCCGACATCATCGGCATCAATCTGGGCGCCAGCGCCGCGGCGGTGTTCGCCATCGTCGTCCTGCAGCTCGACGGGCCGGCCGTGTCGCTGTTCGCCGTCGGCATGGGGCTGGCGGTGGCGCTGAGCATCTACGCGCTGGCCTTCAAGGGCGGCGTGGTCGGCACGCGCCTCATCCTCATGGGCATCGGCGTGTCGGCGATGCTGCAGAGCGTCATTTCCTACCTGCTGCTCAAGGCGCCGTCCTGGGACTGGCAGGAGGCGGTGCGCTGGCTGACCGGCAGCCTCAATGCCAGCGCCTGGACGGGGGTGCTGCCGACGCTCGCGGCGCTCCTCGTCTTCGGCGGCCTCCTGGTGTCGCGCGCGCGCGACCTCGAGGCCCTGCGCCTCGGCGACGACGCGGCGGCGGCGCTCGGCGTGCGCGTCGGCGTCACGCGCGTCGTCATCATGGTCGCCGCCGTAGGCCTCATCGCCTTCGCCACGGCGGCGACGGGGCCGATCGCCTTCGCCGCCTTCCTCGCCGGCCCCATCGCGGCGCGGCTCGTCGGGCGCGACGGCTCGCTGCTCGTCCCGGCCGCACTGGTCGGCGCGCTGATGGTGCTGGTGGCCGACTTCCTGGGCCAGTTCGCGCTGGGCGTGCGCTATCCGGTCGGCGTCGTCACCGGCGCGCTCGGCGCGCCCTACCTCCTCTATCTCATCGTTCGCGCGCAGCGCGCAGGAGGCTCGCTCTGACCCTGTCGCATTCGCTGGCTGCCGAGCGGCTCGCCGCCGGCTATGCCGGCCGCACCATCATCACCGATCTCGACCTCACCATCCCGCCGGCGCGGATCACGGCCATCGTCGGGGCCAATGCCAGCGGCAAGTCGACGCTGCTGCGCACCATGTCGCGGCTGTTGAAGCCCAAGGGCGGCGCGGTGCTCCTCGACGGCGCCGCCGTGCATCGGCTGCCGGCCAAGGCGCTGGCGCGCACGCTGGGCCTGCTGCCGCAGGCGCCCATCGCGCCGGAGGGCATCACGGTGGCCGATCTGGTGGGGCGCGGCCGGCATCCGCACCAGCGCCTGTTCGCGCGCTGGAACCGGCAGGACGACGAGGCCGTCGCCGCCGCCCTCGAGGCGACGAACACTGTCGAGCTCGCCGACCGGCCGGTCGACGAGCTGTCGGGCGGCCAGCGCCAGCGCGTGTGGATCGCCATGGCGCTGGCGCAGCAGACCGACCTGCTGCTGCTCGACGAGCCGACGACGTTTCTCGACGTCAACCACCAGATCGAGGTGCTCGACCTGCTGGTCGATCTCAACCAGCAGCGCGGCACCACCATCGTCATGGTGCTGCACGACCTCAACATGGCGGCCCGCTATGCCGACCATCTCGTCGCCATCGCCGAGGGACGGCTGCATGCGGTGGGGCCGCCGGCGGCGGTGCTGACCGCCGCAAGCGTGCGCGCCGTGTTCGGCCTCGCCTGCGAGGTCATCGCCGATCCGCTGTCGGGCAAGCCGCTGGTGCTGCCCATCGGCCGGCATCGCATGCGGGGCTAGGGCAGCTCGATCTCGGCCTCGAACTTGCGCAGCTCGAAGCGGCCCAGCCGCAGCTCGACGCCGATCACCCAGGGGCCGGCGGCGGGCAGGACGAGATCGCCGACCCGCCAGCCGTCAGCGGTCCTTTCCGCTGCGCGCCGGATCGGTCCGATGCCCAGGCCGGGCGCGGCGCTCGTCACCGTGACGGCCTGGGCCTCCCGTGGCTCGCCGTCGAAATCGCTGACGGCGAGGTCGATCGCGACCGGCCCGGCCCGGCCCGGGGTGAGGGTCGCCATCACCATCAGCGCGTCGTCCATCATGTGGACGAGCAGCGGCTCCGCCATGACGGCCGGCGCCGGCACGTCGGCGAGGGCGCGCGGCGGCGGCGTGAAGCGCCAGCCGGCGACGAGCGCGAGGACGAGGAGAACGAGGGTGACCTCGGCGCCGATGGCACGGCGCAGCCGGCGGCGGGCGCGCGCGTCGCCGGCCAGCGCCGGCCGCGTCAGGACCCGCCGGTTCCACAGGGCCAGCCCGAACAGGGCGACGAGCAGCCCGAGCTTGATGGCGAGGATGATGCCATAGCCGCCGAGCCAGGCCGGTCCCGGCGGCCCCATCTGGATGGCGGCCAGCGTCATGCCGGAGACGACGAGCGGCGCAATGGCGCAGGGAATGGCGCGCGAGAAGCGGGCGAGGGCGATCGCAGCAGCCTCGGAAGGCGAGCGCAGCAGTTCGGCAAGCGGCCAGAGTGCGCCGATCCAGACCAGCAGTCCGGCCATGTGCAGCGCCACCATCGGCCGCGTCAGCGCCTGCGGCGCGGCGGCGCCGGCGTGGCCGCTGAGCGCCATCGCCACGGCGCCGATGGCGGCGGCGAGGACGCCGGCCAAGCGGCTGCGCCGCAGCAGCGCCGCGACGGCCACCACGAAGCCGAGGGTCGCCGCGCCCGCGGTGAGGCCGTAGCTGGTGGCGAGGCCGGCGGCCCAGGTGTCGCCCTCCAGCAGGGCCGGCAGCGGCAGCGCCAGGGCGTCGAGTCCCTGGAGGCCAAGCGTCAGCGGCGCAACGACGAGGCCGGCGAGCGTCAGCCCCAGCGCGCCGCGCCGGGCCGCCGGCGGCAGCGGCGCCAGGGCCTGGAACGCCGCGCCGCCAGTGCCGAAGAACAGGCAGGCGAAGAAGACGGCCTTGCCGAGCCAGAGGGCTGCCAGGCTCGCCGGATCGGTGGTCGGGGCGGGAGCTGCGCCGGTCACGGTGCCCACCGAAAACACGAGCGCGCCGCCGACCGGGTGGCCGTCGGCCGAGACGACGCGATAGCTGAGGACATAGGTGCCGTCCGCCACGAGGGCGGGCAGCGTGACGGTAACGGTGGTGCCGCCCTGTGCCGCAAGGTCGATGGCGCCGCCGTCCGGTGCGACGAGCCGTGTCGCCAGCGGCGCCACGGGCTCGTTGAAGCGCAGTTCCACGGCCGGCGGCGCCGCCGCCAGCAGCACGCCGTCGGCGGGGCTGGCGGCCAGCAATTGCGCGTGGGCCCAGACCGGCGTCGTCACGGCGGCGCCGAGCAGCAGGGTGACGAGCAGCAGGCGCAGTGCCGCGAGAAGCGCCGTCACCGGCGCCTCAATGCCCGCTCGCCGGCGCCGGAACCAGCTCGACGCTGGGCGCCGGCATCTCGGCCGCCGCGTCGCCGCTCACGTCGATCCAGGCCTCTTCGCCATCGGCACATTCCTGCACGGTGGGGAAGTAGATCGGGCCGGGGGCGAGCGTCGTCGCGAAGCTGCCGCGGAAGACGAACTCGTCATACCAGGCATCGGGCAGGTTGCCGTCCTTCCAGACGATCTCGGTGACGCCCTCGGCAAGCGGCGTGCCGTGATTGTCATAGGGCTGGGCATAGGGCCCTGTCACGGTTTCGAGCGTCCAGCCGGCCTTCGGCATCGGCTTCACATTGTAGAAGCCCTCCGGGATCTGGACGTGGATGGCGGTGGTCGCGGCGGCACCGCAGCCATGCGGCACGCGCAGCACGGCCTTGTAGGTCGAGCCGATGGCCGCCTGCGGCGCCTCGAGCGTCACATGGGCGAGGGCAGGGGTGGCGAAGGCAAGGGCCGCGACGGCGGCGCGAAGGAAAACACGGATCATGACGATCTCCAGCAGGAACAGATCTGAGCGAAGGAAGCGCGTTCAGACGGCTGCTGGCGGGGCGCGGGGCTGCTGCGCGCCGGCGCGGCGGGCGGGGGACGCGGCCAGCGGCGCGACGGTGTAGGTCATGGCCTCAACGCGGCGCGGCAGGTCGAGCGCGAGCAGGCTCGGCACGATGCCGGCGAAGTCGAACTTGCCGATGCCGGCTATCGGGCACTTGAGAGGTGTGGCGCCCCCGTCCGTGTCCGCGGCGAGGTCGCCGCAGATGTCGACGCTGGCCACCGCGGCGTAGCCGAAATCGGCGAGGTCGTGCTGCAGCGCGGCGGCCTGGTGCCAGGGGGCGAGGAGCAGCAGCAGATAGAGGGCCAGCACCGCGGCGGCGGTGCCCATGTCCCTCACGATGTCGCGCGCGCCGGCCGGCATGGCGTCTCCTCGGCGCCAGCTTTACACCGCCCGCCGCCCCGTCAACAAGCCCGGACGAGGGACGCCGTGGCCGGGATTCAGGCGGGCATGGACAGGGCGGCGGAGATGCGCGCGGCCGTCTGCTGCAAGCGCGGAACGAGGTCCGTGACGCTCTCGGCACGGCTGAAGTCGGTGGTCTGCACGGTGAGGCCGAGCGCGAGGCCGGCGAACTCGCTGGTCGCCACCGGCACGGCGAGGCCGTTGAAGCCGAGCGCCAGCTCCTCCTCGACGATGCTGTAGCCGAGCCGCTGCACCTCGGCCACGGCGCGCCG
>JBDHTK010000144.1:0-7787 GCA_039808625.1 Devosia sp.
CGGCCGCCCCGTCGGGCTTGGAGTCGATGCCGGCATTGTTGACCAGCACATGCGGCACGCCCCAGTCGGCGACGAGCTGCGCCGTCGCCGCCTCCAGCGCCGCCTTGTCGGTGACGCTCGCCTCGTAGACGCGGATGCTGTCGCCGAGGCCGGGGAACAGGCGGTCGAGCTCGGCCACCGCGACCGGCCGGCGGCTGAACACCGCCACCTTGGCACCGGCCTTCGCCAGCGAGGCCACGAACTCCCGCCCCAGCTGCCCGAGCCCCCCGGTCACCACCGCCACCTTGCCCGCGACGCTGAACAGATCCGACATTCCCCGCTCCACTTATGACATAAGTCATATGTCATAAGGGTGAAAAGCTGCGGGTGCAACGGGGTTTGCGCGGATTTATGCACAGCGGACGACGCGAGCAGCCGACATAGGGTGCAGCGGACGTAACGCTGCGGCGCTTCGTGGCCTCGCCTCGGGCACCGACTCGCGCCATGACGATGAGAGCCGAACGAGCCTATAAGAGACCCCATGCCGTCCGCTGCCACCGCGCCTGCCGAGCTGCTCGGCCGCCTGCGTACCCTTGTAGGGGCGCCCCACGTGCTGACCGACGATCGCCGCACGCGACGCTTCAGCCACGGCTACCGCTACGGCGAGGGCAGGGTGCTGGCAGTGGTGCGCCCCGGCACGCTCCTCGAACAGTGGCAGGTCTTCAAGGCGAGCATCGAGGCGGGCTGCGTCGTCATCATGCAGGGCGCCAATACCGGCCTCAATGGCGGCTCGACGCCCTTCGGCGACGACTACGACCGCCCCATCGTGCTCATCAACACGCTGCGCATCGACCGCATCGACCTGATCGACGGCGGCACCCAGGTGCTCTGCCTCGCCGGCTCCACTCTCGACGTGCTGGAGCGCAGGATCCGGCCACTTGGGCGCGAGCCGCATTCGGTCATCGGCTCCACCACCATCGGCGCCAGCGTCGTCGGCGGCGTGTGCAACAATTCCGGCGGCGCGCTGATGCGCCGTGGCCCCGCCTTCACCCAGCTCGCGCTCTATGCCGAGGTGCGGGAAGACGGCAGCGTCGGCCTCGTCAACCATCTCGGCATCGCCCTCGGCGACACGCCCGAGGAAATCCTGACGCGCCTCGACGCCGGCCGCTACGGCGACGCCGACATCGACCGCGCCACCGGCCGGCTCGCCTCCGATCCCGACTATGCGACGCTGATCCGCGACGTCGAATCGCCGCTGCCGGCGCGCTACAACAACGATCCCCGCCTGCTCTACGAAGCCTCCGGCTCGGCCGGCAAGGTCTGCGTCTTCGCCGTGCGGCTCGACACTTTCCCCAGTGCCGGCGCCTCGCAGGTCTTCTACATAGGCTCCAACGACTATGCCGAGTTGACGCGGCTGCGCCGGCACATGCTGAGCCGCTTCGGCACGCTGCCGGTCGCCTGCGAATATCTCAACCGCGACGCCTACGCCCTCGCCCAAACCTACGGCAAGGACCTCTTCCTGTTCCTGCAACATGTCGGCACCGGCCATGTCTCCCGCGCCTTCAGCCTGAAGAGCGGCTTCGATGCCGTGACCGGCCGGCTGGGGTTGGGCACCAACCTGTCGGACCGTCTGCTGCAGACGCTGACCGGGCTGCTGCCCAACCACCTGCCGGCGCGCATGAACGCCTTCCGCGACGCCTATGAGCACCACCTGCTGCTGCGCGTCGACGGCGACGGTATCGCCGAGACGGAAGCCTATCTCGGCAGCATCTTCCCTTCGGCCACGGGCGACTTCTTCGCCTGCGACGAGACCGAAGCGGCCGCCGCCTATCGCCACCGCTACGCCGTCGGCGGCGCCGCGGTGCGCTATCGCGCCGTGCATCCCGAGACGGTCGAGAACATCGTGGCGCTCGACCTCGCCTTCCCGCGCAACGCCGAGGACTGGCGCGAGACGCTGCCCGCCGAGCTCGAGCCCTATGTGCTCGGCCGCGTGCGCTGCGGGCATTTCTTCTGCCACGTCTTCCACTATGACTACATCATCAGGAAGGGCAGCGACTGGCTCGACATCGAGCGCCGCATCATTGCCTATCTCGACGGGCGCGGCATCGAGTTCCCCTCCGAGCACAATGTCGGCCATCTCTACCGCGCCAAGCCGGTGCTGGCGGCGTTCTACAAATCGCTCGACCCGACCAATTCGCTCAACCCCGGCATCGGCCAGACCTCGAAGAAGCGGCGCTGGGCCTGAGCCGCACGCCGCGCCAAAGAGTCGCGTGTGCAATCGGTCGGCGCCAGCGCACCGGAATATGGCTTTTTGCGCATAAATCCGGCTATTCTCGGCGCGTGGGTTCGAGCGTCGGCATCGCCGTGCGGCGAAATGCGCTGTCGTGGGCGCAACGCGTTTCAGCTTTAGGGTACGCCGATCGGGCAAAGGCTCGAATCCGACGTTGAGCACAGGGGGCACCCGCGTGGTTGCACAGCTTACGCACGGCGAGCGCGTTCTCGCGATTGTAGTGACGGGCCTCGTCATGGCCGTTGGCCTGGCGATGGCGATCGGCGGCCAGAACGACCTTATGGGCGTGCATGGCTGGGTGGTGCTGCTGTTCGCCGGCGCCGTGCTGCTGGTCGTGCTGCGCACCCTCGAGGCGCCCGCGCCGGACCCCGAGCGGCTGAGCCACTACTATGACGATCCCACCAAGGTCGGCATCATCCTGACGCTGATCTGGGGCGTCATCGGCATGGCCTTCGGCGCCTGGGTCGCCGCGCTCCTCGCCTGGCCCGACCTCACCTTCGACGCCGCCTGGGCCAGCTTCGGACGCATCCGCCCCGTGCACACCAGCGGCGTGATCTTCGGCTTCGGCGGCAACGCGCTGATCGCCACCTCCTTCCACGTCATGCAGCGCACCTCGCGTGCCCGCCTCGCCGGCCAGTTCAGCCCGTGGTTCGTGCTCGTCGGCTACAACCTGTTCTGCGTGCTGGCGGCCAGCGGCTATCTGATGGGCATGACGCAGTCGCGCGAGTACGCCGAGCCGGAATGGTACGCCGACATCTGGCTGGTGATCGTCTGGGTCACCTATTTCCTGCTCTATGTGCGCACCCTGATGCGCCGCAAGGAACCGCATATCTACGTCGCCAACTGGTACTACATGGCCTTCATCCTGGTCGTGGCGATCCTGCACATCGTCAACAACCTCGCCATGCCGGTGGGCCTGTTCGCCTCGAAGTCCTATTCGCTGTTCTCGGGCGTGCAGGACGCCATGACGCAGTGGTGGTACGGCCACAACGCCGTCGCCTTCTTCCTCACCGCCGGGTTCCTCGGCATGATGTACTACTACCTGCCCAAGCGCGCCGGCCGGCCGATCTTCTCGTACCGGCTGTCGATCATCAGCTTCTGGGGCATCACCTTCATGTATATGTGGGCCGGCTCGCACCACCTGCACTACACGGCGCTGCCGCACTGGGTGCAGACGCTGGGCATGACCTTCTCGGTGATGCTGCTGGTGCCCTCCTGGGCCTCGGCCGGCAACGCGCTGATGACCCTCAACGGCGCCTGGCACAAGGTGCGCGACGACGCCGTGCTGCGCTTCATGGCGCTGGCCGCGATCTTTTACGGCATCACCACCTTCGAGGGCTCGTTCATGGCCATCCGGCCGGTGAACTCGCTGTCGCACTATACCGACTGGACCATCGGCCACGTCCATGCCGGCGCCCTGGGCTGGGTGGCGATGATCACCTTCGGCTCGCTCTACGCGCTGGTGCCGTGGATCTGGAAACGCCCTGCCATCTACTCGGCCAAGCTCGTCGAGGTGCACTTCTGGCTCGCCCTGTCGGGCACCGTCATCTACGTCTTCGCCATGTGGAATTCGGGCATCATCCAGGGCCTCATGTGGCGCACCTACTCCGAGAGCGGCACGCTCAGCTATTCCTTCATCGAGAGCCTCGTGGCGATGCATCCCTACTATATCGCCCGCGCCCTGGGTGGAACGCTGTTCCTGCTCGGCGCGCTGTGTGCGGCCTACAATATCTTCATGACCATCCGCCGCCCGGCCCCGGTCCCCGGCGAGGCCGAGCACGACACGCCGCTGCCGGCTCCGGCGCCGGCCCTGCAGGCAGGGGAGTGACGCCATGCTCGGTTGGCATCGCAAGCTCGAACGCAACACCATCGGCTTCATCCTCGCCATCATCGGCGTCGCCTCCATCGGCGGTGCCGTGGAGATCGCGCCGCTGTTCACCATCGACGAGACGGTGGAGAAGGTCGCCGACATGCGCGTCTACACGCCCCTCGAAGTGGCCGGCCGCAACATCTACATCCGCGAGGGCTGCTACGCCTGCCACAGCCAGATGATCCGCACGCTGCGCGACGAGGTGGAGCGCTACGGCGCGTACTCGCTGGCCGTCGAGAGCCAGTACGACCACCCGCATCTGTGGGGCTCGAAGCGCACCGGTCCCGACCTCGCCCGCCTCGGCGGCAAATATTCGGACGACTGGCACGTGGCGCATCTCTACAATCCGCGCGACGTGGTGCCGGAATCGAAGATGCCGGCTTACCGCTGGCTTGCCCGCAACACGCTGCGCATCGATGATCTGGGCGCTCATCTCGCGGCGCTGCGCGCCGTCGGCGTGCCCTATACCGACGAGATGATCGCCAATGCCAGTGTCGACGCCTATCGGCAGGCGACGCCCGAAAGCGCGCAGGTGGCCGAACTCAGCACCCGCTATGGCGAGGCGACCAATATCCGCGCCTTCGACGGCGACCCCAGCCGCGTCACCGAGATGGACGCCATCGTCGCGTATCTGCAGATTCTCGGCCAGCTCACCGATGCCGCGGCCACCGAAGCGCCGGTGGAGGAGGACTAGCCATGCCGTTCGACCATGACACGCTGGTCGGCTTCTCCAAGTCGTTCGGTCTCTTCTACCTCATCGCCCTGTCGGTGGGGGTGCTGATCTATGTGTACTGGCCTTCGAACAAGAAGCGCTTCGACAAGGCCGCGACTGACGTGATCGTCGATGACGAGGAGGACCGGCCGTGGCGGTGACCGAGCGCGATCCCTATACCGGCAAGCTCACGACCGGCCACGACTGGAACGGCATCAAGGAGCTCGACACGCCCGTGCCGCGCGTCGTGCTGGTCTTCCTCGCGGTGACGGTGGTCTTTGCCATCGCCTGGACGACGCTGATGCCGGCCTGGCCCTACATCACCAGCTACACCCGGGGGCTGCTCAACACCGACCAGCGCACCGAGGTGGCCGAGGCCGTGGCCGAAGGCGTCGCCGAGCGCGCCGCCTGGACGGCCCGGATCGAGTCCGAGGACTTTGCCGCCATCCAGGCCGACCCGGCGCTGATGCGCGTGGTCCGCGAGGCGGGAGCCACCCTGTTCGGCGACAATTGCGCCGCCTGCCACGGGCTCGACGCGCGCGGCGGCCCCGGCTTCCCCAACCTCGCCGAGGCGCCCACCCTGTGGGGGGGCGACCCCGACACCATCGCCGAAACCATCCGCGTCGGCATCAATTCGACCCATCCCGAGACGCGCTTCGCGCAGATGCTGGCCTTCGGCCGCGACCAGATGCTCGACCGCGCCAGCATCCAGGCCGTCGTCGCCTATGTGCGCGGCCTCTCCGATCCGGCGGTGAGCGATACGACCGGCACGGGCGCGCAGATCTTCGCCGACAACTGCGCCGGCTGCCACGGCGACGACGCCACCGGCATTCCCGGCTCGGGCGCGCCCAACCTCGCCGACGGCTACTGGATCTATGGCGGCGACCAGGACACGGTGTACCATACCGTCTTCAATGGCCGGCAGGGGCACATGCCGCAATGGGAGCACCGGCTCTCGCCGGTCGACATCAAGCTGTTGACGCTCTACGTCCTCGACCGGCGCGGGGCCTCGACATGAGCGTGGCCGCCCGCCGCCCGCCGGCGCGCCGCTGGGTCTGGCTGGCGGTCATCGCCGGCGTTGTGGCGCTGCTCGCCGCCAACGCCCATCTGGTCTACGTTGCCTTTACCTCGCAGCCCGATTGCGTCGCGCATTCCAAGACGACGGGCACGGCGGGGACCTACATGGCCGCCGATTCGGCATGCTGAAGGAGACCTGCGGTGTCCGGTGAATTCCTCGACCTGTCGGTGCGCGAAGCGATCGACCGCAACCGCCATCTGTCGCCCGCCGCCGCCTTTGGCTGGCTGGGGCGCGGCTGGGCCGATCTGTGGACCAACCCGCTGCCCAGCCTCGCCTATGGCGTCGTCGTCGCCGCGCTGTCGCTCGGCATCGTCTGGGGCCTCGGCATGCTCGGCTGGGACTATATCCTGTTCCCCGCGCTCGCCGGCTTCCTCGTCGTCGGCCCGGCGCTCGCCACCGGCCTCTACGAAAAGAGCCGCCGCCTCGCCGCCGGCGACTCCGCCCGTGCCGCCGATATGGTACGGCCGCGCCGCGGCGCCGGCCCGCACGTGCTGTTCGTCGGCGCCGTGCTGACCATGCTCATGCTGCTCTGGCTGCGCGCCGCCGTGCTCATCTATGCGCTGTTCTTCGGCGTACGCCCGTTCCCCGGGCTCGACCACATCGCGCAGATGCTGTTCACCACGCCGCTCGGCATTTCCATGCTGGTCGTCGGCACCGCCATCGGCGGGCTCTTCGCCGCCTTTGCCTTCGCCATCAGCGCCTTCTCCATCCCCATGCTGCTCGACCGTGACGTTGACGCCTTCACCGCGATGGGCGTGTCGCTCAAGACCGTGTGGCAGAACCTGCCGGTAATGCTCACCTGGGCCGTCATCGTCCTGGCGCTGACGGCCATCGGGCTTGCTACCTTCATGGCCGGCTTCGTCATCATCTTCCCGCTGCTCGGCCATGCGAGCTGGCATGCCTATGCGGCGATGCGGCTCGAGACGTGACCTGCTGCCTGCCACCGCCTGAATTCGTCGAGGCGGTCGCCGGCCCGTCGCAGCCCGGCCCGAGCGACGACGAGGTGCGGCTGGCGAGCCGCAGCCTCGGCAACGGCCTGCGCCAGTCCGACTTCTCCGTGCCCGACGTGCATTGCGGCGCCTGCGTGCGCAGCATCGAGATGGCAGTGGGCGGGCTCGCCGGCGTCGAGGCGGCGCGCGTCAACCTGTCGACGCGCCGGCTCGCCGTGCGCTGGCGCGAGGCCGAAGGCCAGCCGCCCATCGTCGCGACGCTGTTCAAGCTCGGCTATCCGGCAACGCTCGACGACTTCGCCACCGAACGCGGCGACCCCATGCTCGCCGGCCTCGTCAAGGCGCTGGCCGTCGCCGCCTTCAGCGCCATGAACGTCATGATGCTGTCGGGCTCGGTGTGGGCCGGCGCCGATCCCGCGACACGCGACCTGCTGCACTGGATCTGCGCCGTGCTGACCCTGCCGGTGCTGCTCTACTCGGCCCGCATCTTCTACATTTCGGCCTGGAGGGCGCTGCGCCACGGCCGCACCAATATG
This sequence comes from Devosia sp., assembly GCA_039808625.1. Lineage (GTDB taxonomy): Bacteria > Pseudomonadota > Alphaproteobacteria > Rhizobiales > Devosiaceae > Devosia_A. The sequence goes on from JBDHTK010000144.1 coordinate 7,416, forward strand.
GACGTGCCGATCTCCATCGGCGTGCTGCTTGCCTTCGCGCTCAGTCTCTACGACACGCTGACGCGCGGCGAGCACGCCTATTACGACGCCACGGCGACGCTGGTGTTCTTCCTGCTCATCGGCCGCACGCTCGACCACGTGATGCGCGAGCGCGCCCGCACCGCGGTCAAGGGGCTCGGCCGGCTGGCCGCGCGCGGCGCGCTGGTGCGGCGCGACGACGGCAGCCGCGACTACGTGCCGGTGGCCGACATCGTGCCCGGCATGACGCTGCTGATCGCCGCTGGCGAGCGCGTGCCGGTCGATGCCGAGGTGATCGCCGGCCGCTCCGACCTCGACCGCGCCGTCGTCACCGGCGAGAGCGCGCCGCAGCCC
>JBDHTK010000145.1:0-7663 GCA_039808625.1 Devosia sp.
CGCGGCGCCGGCGCCGTCCCGGCCGGCGGCGACCGCTCGGCGCCGAACGCCACGGCCAGCTCGGGCAGGATGGCGCGCGCCGTGACGCGCCGCGCCAGCCCGTCGCGGATCTCGGTGACCTCGAACAGCGCGCCGTCGCAGGCGAGGCTGTCGCCCACCTCGAGCGCCGCCTGCGAGGGCGGCAGCGTCAGCTCCAGCGTTTCGCGCGCGCCGTCGCGCTCGGCGAGCAGCCGCTCGGCCGCCCGCCGCGCGCCGCCGAGGTCGAGCACCATGTCCGCCGCCACCGCGTCGAGCGCGCCGCCGCTCTGCGTGATGGCCGTCACCGCGCCGTCCAGATAGTCGCGCTCGCGGTCGGCATAGCTCAGCGCCACCTGGCCGATGGCCTCGCCGGGGTCGGGGCGGCGGCGGCTCAGCAGCGGCCCGGCGCCGGCCACCACCTCGTCCACCGCCAGCGCCGCGCTGCCGTCGGCGCGGCCGATGCAGAGCCCCGCGACGCCGTCGCGCAGGCCCAGGCCGAGCAGCGCCAGCACCGGCTCCAGCGCCTGCCGCGCCGTCATCGGCGCGGCGAGCACATAGCCGTGGACGAAGGGCGGCTGCGCCTCGACGCGATCCAGCGTCACGCCATAGTCGGCGGCGATGGCCCGCAGCAGCTCGTCGCCGGCGAAGCCGCCGAGCCGGCCGGTCAGCCAGTGGCCGGTGGCATGGTTGGCGCCGTCGCTCCACACCGCGCGCAGCATGGGAAAGGCCGGATAGGGCCGCGCGTCCCAGGTCCACAGATAGACGCGCTCGACCATGTCGCTGCCGGCCCAATGGGCGAGCGCAGCGCGCAGCACCTGGCGCTGCTGCAGGGCATCCGGAACGCCGTTCGAGAAATACGGCGTAAAACTCTCGGCGCTCTTGGCGTCGAGGAACACGTTGGGCTGGTTGGCGCCGCGGTCGATGGCGGCGCAGCCGAGCTCGGTGAACCACACCGGCTTGCTCCGCGGCACCCAGGCGGTGGGGCTCGCCGCGCGCACGCCGCCCGGGCGGTCGTGATGGGCGTTGTTCCACCAGTTCGCGAGGTCCTTGAAGCGCCACACCCAGGGCTCGCCATGGTCGGCGTCGGTGATCGGCGTGCGCGTGCCCGCCTGCCGGTCGGCGTCCGAGGCGTAGTACCAGTCGAAGCCCTCGCCGCCGGCGATGCCGGCGCCGAGCGTTGCGAGGTCGTACGGCCCCGGTCCCACGCGCCAGTCGGTGACGGGCATGTAGTTGTCGATGCCCACGGCGTCGATGTCCGCGGCCGCCCAGAGCGGGTCGAGGTGGAAGAATTTCGCGCCGCCGCCCGGCTGCACCCCGGCATATTCGCTCCAGTCGGCGGCATAGGTGAGCTTCGTCGCCGTGCCCACCACGGCGCGCACCTCGGCGGCGAGGCTCGCCAGCGCGGCGACGAAGGGGAACGTATCGTCGGCGCCCCGCGTCGCCGTCAGGCCGCGCAGCTCCGAGCCGATGAGGAAGGCCTCGACGCCGCCGGCGGCGACGGCCAGTTCCGCATAGTGGCGGATGAAGGCGCGATACTCCGCCGCGAAGGTTGCGATTTCGGCCGCCGCCGCGCTACTGCCGTCCGCGCCCGGCGCCGCCGCGATCCGCCCGCGCCAGGGGTAGGCCGGCTGGCCCATCGGGTTGTCGGCGGGGATGTCCATCAAGACGATGGGATAGAGCGTGACATTGAGCCCGCGCCGCTTGAGGTCGGCAATGGCCGCCTTCACCGCGGCATCCGACGGCGTGCCGCCATAGGCCGGCGCGCCCTCGTGCTGCGACACCACCTGCGCCGCCCCGCGCCCGATCCCGGCGACGCTCCAGTTCGTGCCGCGCACGTCGCGGCTCGCCGCCTCGACGCGGGGGCGGATGGTGCAGTCGCCGCAGCGCAGGTCGTCGCCGAACCAGGCGACCACCAGCGACACGTGCTCGAGGTTCGGGCAGAGTGCCGTCAATTCGTCGATGGAGAGCGTCCAGTCGCTCGCGTCGCGGCTCAGATGCGTGTTCTCGGCCGCCGTGACGCCGCGCCCGACGAGGCGCAGCCGCGGTACCGGATCGTAGCCGAACTCGCTGGCGGCGGGGATCACCGTCACCGCCGTGATGGCCGGCTCCAGCGCGCCCATCACGCGGCACAGCTCCACCTCGATCGAGGGGATGCGGTTGCCGAACGCGGCCAGCGGCAGCCGCTCGAAGACGATGTAGCAGAGCCCGCGATAGGCCGGCGCGTCGGCGCCCTGCTTCGCCTCGATCAGCGAATCCGCCTCCTGCGTCTCGGTGCCGCGATAGAAGCGCAGCAGCACGCCGTCCGGCTCCAGCACCTGCCCGTCGGCCCAGATGCGGCCGAGCCGGTGCACCTCGCCCTCGCAGAGGCCGATGGCGAAGCTCGCGCACACGCCCGGCGCGGCGCTGTCGCCGGCCGTGCCCTTGGCGCCGCTCGCTTCGTCGGCCAGCTCCTCGAGAGCGGTGGCCCAGATGATGTTGCCGCCGATCCGGCTCCAGCCGTAGAGCCGCGGTATGGCGGCGCCCTCGCGCGAGCCGATGAGGCGGATGTCGGCGCCCGTCGCGCTGGGCGTCTCTCCGAACAGCGCGGTGTCGATGGCGCTGCCGGCGAGCGCCCCCAGCGCCCGCCCGAGGGTTGCGCCGACGGGTCCGCCCAGCGCGCCGCCGACCACCTGGCCGGCAAGGGACAATGCAAGTGTCGCCATCAGTGCGTTCCCGGAAACTCGTAGAGGCCGGCCAGCCGCCGCCGCCAGCCCGCCGTCAGGTTGGCCTCGATCACGCCGAGCCCTTCCTGCGCGTGGATGAAGCGGCCGTCGCCGGCGGCGATGCCGCAATGCTTGGGCAGCGCCGTCCGCCCCAGGTGAAACAGCAGCACCTGCCCCGGCTGCGGCGCGCCCGCGGCGGGTTGCAGCAGCCGCTCGGCCAGCGCCAGCAGCTCGGCGGCGTGTCGGTTGTCCCGCCAGTCGGCGCGATAGTTGGGCAGCGCCGGCGGCGCCGCGCCGCCGAGCGCCTGCCATACGCCGCGCACCAGCCCGAGGCAGTCGCAGCCGGCGCCGAGCGTCGCCGCCTGGTGGCGATAGGGCGTGCCGACCCACAGCCGCGCCGCCGCGACGATCTCGGCGCGCCTCACGAGAACAGCGCTCCACCGTCGCGCGTGTCGCCGCTCCGTGGGTATTTCAGCACGAAGTCGCTGCCGGGAATATGCGGGAAGCCGCGGAAATTCCTGACATTGGCGAAGCGGTCGCGGCAGGTCGCGAGCTGCCGGTCGCAGCCCCTGGCGAAGTCGGGATGGGTGGCGCTCACCCGGCAGCGCCCGTCGCCGAGTACGGCGTCGCAGAGCGGCGCATAGAGCCGCCCGCGCACGCGGTTCAGCGCCTGCTGGCCGCTGCGCAATTCGGCGCGAAAGCGGCCGTCCTCGCGCACGATCTCGCCGATGGTCGCGCGCTGCTGCAACAAGCGCTGATCGACGTCGCGCCAGTTGACCCGCCATACCTCCACCGTGGCGCCGTCATAGGCGCCGGCGACGATGTCGGCCGCGCTCAGCGCATCCGAGCGCAGCACGCCGATCACCTCGCCGGTGTCGATCTGGGCGCCGAGCCGAGCGCCCGTCTCGCCACCCTCGCCCAGCGGCTGGTAGGGCGTGCCGGCAAAACTCAGCACCTGGTCGTGGTCGGTGAAGCCGAGCACGACGCCGTCGCGCCGCGCCAGCTTCCAGCAGGTGGCAAGCGTCGTCGCGCCGCTCGCGACATGCGCCGCATAAGTGGGGTCGAGCGCCCTCATTCGCGCACCTCGATCAGCGGGATATTGGGCGCCTCGGCGCCGTCGAAGCTGGTCAGCTCGATGTCGAGCCGGTCGGTGTCGAAGCGTACCGGCACGTCGAACGCGAAGCGCGCCGTCAGCGCCACGCCCGCCGCCGGCGCCACGTCGAAGGTCACGATGCCGGTGAGGTCGTCGAGCGCGAACGCCGTGGTCGGCACGCCGTCCGCGGCCACCTCGACGCTGTCGGCCACCGGCTTGGTGATCGGCCGCAGGTAGGGATCGAAATCGGCGCCGTAGCGCTTCACCAGCTGGAACGCCGTTTGCGCACCGTCGCCGACGCCGAGCGGCTGCCAGCCCTGGCTCGCATGGTCGAGCGCGTCGTGCCAGAGGAAGGCGTGGAAGCGCCCGCGCCGCTCCTCGAAGAAGGCGAGCACGGCCTGCATGTCGGCTTTCGACTTGATGCCGTAGCCGGCATTGTAGCGCCGCCGCGACTGCGCCCAGCGCGAATTGCGTTCCTCGCGCCCGCTGGCGAGCGTCACCACGTCCGTCGCCCGCTCCGGCCCGCCCCGCGCCCCCAGCGCCACGTCGAGCGGAAAGCGGATCTTGTGAAAGGCCATGTTCGTTCCTCCGGGGCGCTACGACGCCCGCGTGCCGCGCCTCACCGCGCGCAGCAGCATGGCGCTCAGTTCCGCCTCGCTGGCGCGGAAGCTCTGCACGTCGGCCGCCGTCACGTTGAGCGTCACAGTGACCGCCGCGCCGCCGGCGGCGACGCCCAGCCGCCCGTCCGGTCCGCGCGCCAGCGGCATGATCGCCTCGGGCCCGGCCTCGCCGGCCACGCCCAGGCCGCGCCCGGTCGGGAAATAGGCCGGCGCCGCGATCACCCCGCCCTTGGCGAAGGCGGTCGCCCCGCCCAGCGCCGGATTGGTCGCGGCGAACAGGCCCTCGATCGCGCCCGACACCAGCATGCCCACCGGCTTCAGCGCCGCCCTGAGCGCGATGTCGGCGAAGGCGCGGCCCACCTCGCCGAGCACGCCCTTGAGCGAGCGCCCGTCGAGGATGGCGCCGCGGAACGCGCCGGTCAGCGCCCGGCCGACGCCGTCGGCGAGGTCGCTCACGCGCTTCAGCTCCACCGACACGTCGCCCAGCTCGCGCGCGAAGGCGTCGGGAAAATCGTCATCTGCCATCGGGGAACCTCTCCATCAGCCGTTCCAGTCCACTGCGGTCCGGGGCGCGCGTCTGGCGGCCGGCGAGCGCCTCGAAGGCTGCCGCCAGCTCGCGCGGCGTCAGCCCCCAGAACTCCCGGGCGCTCAGATGCAGCACGCCGAAGCCGAGCCGCATCGCCTCGTCCCAGGGAAAGCGCGTCACGCTTCGCTCCCCCCGAAGGTCGCGCGCAGCAGCCGCGCCGCGATCTCGGCGGCGCCGGCCAGCCCGCCCTCGATGGCCATGCGCGCCAGGTCGTCGTCGGTCACGGCATTGCCGCCGCCGCGCAGCCCCGCGCCGAGGATCGCCGTCAGGTCGCGCGCCGACACGCGCCCCGCGGCGAAGCGCTCGCTCAGCCCGACGAGGTCGCCGGCCATCAGCCGCGCCTCGAGCTCCGCCAGGGCGCCGAGCGTCAGGCACAGCACCCGCTCCTCGCCGCCGATCACCGCCGCAATCTCGCCCCGCTGACTGTTCGCCATTTCCTGCCTGTGCTGGTTTGTGTTGGCCTGTGTACAAATGGAGGCTGGGACGGCCGAGCCGGCCACCGCCGCCGAGGCGCGACCCGCCTCCCCTAGAGCGCGCTGAAGCTCAGCTCGCCCGCGCTCTCGAGGGCGAGGTCGAAGGTGACTTCGCCGGCGTGGTCGGCGGAGAACTCCAGCGCCGTGATCTGGAACGGCCCGGCGATGGTGCCGAAATCGGGCAGGATGAGCTGCCAGGTGCGGATGGTGCCGGCAAAGAACAGCTCGCGGAGCCTGGCGTCCGACGCCTGGTCCTTGAAGATGCCCGCGCCGCTCACCGCCGCGCGCTTGATGCCGCCGCCCTCGAGCAGCTCGCGCCAGCGCCCGGCGCTCTCGGCGTCGGTGATGTCGATGGCGGCGGCGTTGAAGGCGAGCGCGCGCGTGCGCAGGCCGGCGACCGTGAGAAAGCTGCCGCTCCCCGTCTGGTCGAGCTTCAAAAGCATGTCCTTGCCGCTCTGGGCCGTCATGGTGTCCTCACCTGGGTTCCGTGAAAAAGGTCAGCGCGACGGCGGCGCGGGCGCGGCCCGTCCGGCCGTCGATGCCGGTTTCGGTGCGTTCGTGCCGGGCGAGCGTGATGGCGAGTTCGGCGCCCTGCAGCGCCAGCGCCGTGGCCAGCACGCCGTCGACGATGGCCAGCGCGTCCTTGCGGCTGGCGTCGGCGGCCCGGACATGGAGCAGGAGGCGGTGCTCGTGTCCGGGCGCGCCGTCGCCGTCGCGCGGCAGCACATCGTGCCGCACGATGGTGATGTAGGGCAGCGCCGCGCCCTGCGGCGGCGCATCGAAGACCGGCGTGGCGATGGCGGCGCGCAGCGCCGCGACCAGCGCCTGCTGCAGCGCGAGGATGGGGTGGGTCATGCGCTCACCGTCCTCGTGCTGCACTGACAGCTCACATAGGCGCGGCGTCCGTCGAGATCGGCCACCGCCTCGATGTCGAGCGCCGCGTCGCGCCAGGCGATGCGGTCGCCGGGCCTGAGGTCGGTGCGAAAGCGCAGCACCACGGCATGGCTCACCGCCTGGCCGCGCGCGTCCTCGGCGAAGCTTTGGCGCGCGGCGAGCGGGCGCACCCGCGCCCAGACCGTGGCGATGGACGCGTAGGTGACGAGGTGGCCGCCCTCGTCCTCGGCGGTCATGGTCTTGCGCAGCAGCTGCACGCGCTCGGTCAGAAGGCCCGCGCCGGTCACAGCCGGGCCCGCCGGTAGTTGGCGACCAGCCGGTCGAAGCCGAGCGGGGCGACGGTCACGGCGTCGCGATGCTCGTACCAGTGGGCGACGAGCGTCAGCACCGCCTGCTTCAGGTCGGCCGGCACGTCGGCGGCCGCACCGTAGCCGGCGACATAGTCGAGCGTCAGCGTCTCGGGCGCCGCGGCGAGGCGCACGTACTCGCCCTCGAGCACGGCGCCGTCCGGCGCTGCCACCAGCTCGGCGACCGGCAGCACCGGCAGCGCCACGACCGGCGGCGGGCGATGGAGCACCAGCCGCCAAGTCTGGGCCACCAGCGCGCGGCCGGTCAAACCCTCGACATGCAGCCGCGCAGCAGCGATCAGCGCCTCGACGAGCGCGTCCTCGTCCGTGCCGTCGATGCGGCAGAACGCCTTCGCCTCGGCGCGCGAGACCGGCTCCTCGCCCGGCCCGGCGATGAGATAGGAGGTCATGGATTTTCCTTCGGACGAGCGAATAGCGAACCGGGAAGACCCCTTTCGCTATTCGCTATTCGCTATTCGCTATTCGCTTCTCAGCTCGCCGCGAACTTCAGCAGCTTGATCGCGTCGAAATCCTGCACGCCGCCGCCGACGCGCTTGGTGGTGTAGAACAGCACATAGGGCTTGGCGCTGTAGGGATCGCGCAGCACGTTGACGCCCTGCCGGTCGACCACCAGGTAGCCGCGCTTGAAGTCGCCGAAGGCGATGGCCAGCGCGTCGGCGGCGACATCGGGCATGGCCTCGGCCTCGACCAGCGGAAAGCCCATCAGGCTGGCGCGGCCGTCGGCGCTCGCCGCCGGCTGCCACAGATAATTGCCGGCGTCGTCCTTGAGCTTGCGGATGGCGCCCTGCGTCTTGCGGTTCATCACCCAGCTCGCATTCTGGCGATAGCCGGCCTTGGCCTCGACGAAGTCCATGTCGCGCGGACTGATGCCCAGCGCCTTCCAGTCGAGCCCGCCTTCCAGCACCATCG
>JBDHTK010000146.1:0-7641 GCA_039808625.1 Devosia sp.
CAGCGCCACGCATGTCTCGGGCATGGCGCCGGCGCCGTCGGCCACCGCCAGCGCGCCCAGCAGCGTGCGGATCTGGGCGCGGTCCTTGGCCTGCTCGGCCGCCGGCAGCGCCGCATAGTCGGGGGTCGCGAGCAGCGGATGGTGCTTGCGGTCGTCGTCGCGCACCGGGCCGTAGCTCCAGCCGTCGATGGCGCGGTCGGCCACCCAGCGCCGGTGCTCGAGCGCCGCCAGCGCGTCGAGCCCGGCCGCGAGGCCGGCGAGCAGCGGCGCGATCACCTCGGCATGGGCGCGGGCCGCCACCGTCACCGGCGCCTGCGGCGCGCGCTCGCTGGTGAGCCCGAGCGAGAACAGCTTGGCCGCGAGGTGGTCGGCCGCCCGCCGGTTGGCGCGCCGGTAGGTTTCGTCCAGCCGCTCCCAGTCGACGGCGGCCGCGCCCCCCGCACCGGCGGCCTGCCGGTAGGCCGCATGCACCAGCCGCGCCGCCGCGTCGCGCCGGTCGGTGTCGAGCACGGCGGTGGCGAGGAGCGCGCCGGCCAGCGTCAGCGGCACGATCTCCTCGCCCGCCTCCGCCGCCGGCACGACGATGCCCAGCGCCGAGCGGTCGCGGGCCCGCAGGAAGGTCGGCGCCACGTAGCGCCCCTCGCGCCGCCTCAGCTCGGGCAGCGCCAGCGCCAGCCGCACATTGTCGATGTCGTCGCCCAGGCAGAGCGCGAGCCCGGTGACGCGCGCCGCCGCATCGCGGGCGCGCAGCGCCTCGAAGGCCGGCTCGGCGCTCTGCAGCACCTGCGCGGCGGTGACGAGATCGGCAGGGATGAAGGCGAAATCGGCGGCGAGGTCGAGCCCCGGCCGCGCCGCGCGATAGAGCCGTTCGCGCGCCTCGGCATCGACGTCGAGCACGGTGATGAACGGCTTGTCGAGCCCCGCCGCGAGGCCGGAGAAGATCGCCTCCTCGGCCATCGCCTGGCCGAGCCGGCCGAAGCCGCAGATGACGAAATGCACGCGCCGCGCGGCGAGCCGCACGGCCGCCGCATGCGCCGGGTGCCGTGCGAAGGCCTCGCGCGCCAGCATGTCGGCATCGTCGAACACCTCGATGCGCGCGGCGCCCGGCACCGCCCGCGCCAGCCGGTCGGCGACGGCGCGCGCCCCGACCCGCACGAAGATCGCCGGCCGTGCCGCCGCGCCCCGGCTCTGCGCCAGCGCCGTCGCCAGCCCGGCATTGCGCCTTTCGTCGCCGACGAGGCAGACGGCACGCGCCGCCGCGAGATGGGCGGCACGCGCCAGCGCCGGCGCCGTGGACGGCAGCGCGATGGCGCGCACGGCGCGTCCCGCCGGCGCGCTGGTGACGAGCAGCGCCGGCACCGTCCGGCCCAGCGCCCGCACGAAATCCTCGGCCTCGGCATCGTCGCCGACGACCACGACATGGTCGCGCAGGCGCCGCGCCCGCCAGGCGGTGATGTGGCGCTCGAACAGCGCGAAGGCACCGCCGATGACGGCGAGATAGGTGGCGAGCGCCGCCGCCAGCGCGCCGATGAGGGTGACGAGGCTCTGCTGGCCGAGGAAGGTGGCGTCGAGCGTGAAGGCCAGCAAGACGGAGTAGAACGGGTCCTGCCAGCCGCTTTGCGGGGCGGCCTCGCCGAGCCGGCCGAGCACGACGAGCAGCGCCCCGCCCAGCGCCAGCCCGCCCACGATGAAGGGCAACAGCGTGCCCCGTTTGCCGCGCCACCCCATGCCGCCCTCCGCCCCGCTGCGCTCTTATAGAGAGGCGCGCGCCCCGCCAAAAGCAAAAGCCGCCCGCAAGCGGACGGCTTCGACGACGCTGCCGGTGGCCGGGGAACCCGGCCGGCGAACGGGAATTGGAGCGGGCGAAGGGATTCGAACCCTCGACCCTAACCTTGGCAAGGTTATGCTCTACCCCTGAGCTACACCCGCACTCCAGCCCCGCGACACCGCCAATCTCTTGGCAGGGCGCAGCGCGGCGCTTATATGCCCAATCGACATTGCCTTTGCAACCCCCATCTCCCGGCGCCGCCCTCCCCGCGCCGGCGCGGATCGGGCCACCAGCCCAAGGACCCCATCGTGACCGTTTCCGTCTCCCCCGCCGCCACCGCCACGCCGCCCGCCGTGCTGGTCAAGGACTCGACCGACCGCGCCTTCAAGGCCGACGTGCTCGACGCCTCGCTCGAGGCACCCGTGCTGGTCGATTTCTGGGCCCCCTGGTGCGGCCCCTGCCGGGCCCTGTCGCCGACCATCGAAAAGGTGGTCAAGGCCAAGGCCGGCAAGCTGCGGCTGGTCAAGATCAACATCGACGAGAACCCCGGCATCGCCGGCCAGCTCGGCGTGCAGTCCATTCCCGCCGTCTTCGCCTTCGCCGGCGGCCGGCCGGTCGACGCCTTCCTGGGCAATCTCCCCGAATCCGAAGTCATGCGCTTCGCCGACAAGGTGATCGCCGCCGCCCCGCCCGGCCAGCCCGCCGCCGGCTCGCTCGAAGCCGAGATCGGCGCCGCCCTCGCCGCCGCCCGGGAGGCGGTCGCGGCCGGCGACCTCAACACCGCCGCACAGATCTTCGGCATGGTGCTCCAGCACCAGCCCGACAATGCCGAGGCGCTGATCGGCATGACGCGCCTCTATCTGAGCGCCGGCCAGGCCGCGCAGGCCCAAGCCGTGTTCGACACCATCCCCGAGGCGGCCCGCCAGGGCGCCGACTACACGGCGCTCGCCGCCGAACTGAAGCTGCGCGGCGAAGCCGCCGCCGTGCCCGGCACCGCCGAGCTCGAGGCGCGGCTGGCCGCCGACGCCGACGACCACCAGGCCCGCTTCGATTTGGCGCTGGCGCTCAACGCCGCCGGCCAGCGCGTCGAGGCGGCCGAGGCGCTGCTGGCGCTGATGAAGCGCGACCGCGGCTGGAACGACGACGCGGCGCGCCAGAAGCTCATCGAATTCTTCGCGGCCTGGGGCGCCAAGGACCCGGCGACGCTCAAGGGGAGGCGGCTGCTTTCGGCGCTGCTGTTTGCATGAGCGTCACCCGCCCGACATCGCCGGCCGGGCTGCCCGCGACCATTCCGGTGTTCCCGCTCAGCGGCGCGCTGCTGCTGCCCTTCTCGCACCGCCCGCTCAACATCTTCGAGCCGCGCTACATCGCCATGATCGACCACGCCCTGGGCGGCAACCGGCTCGTCGGTCTGATCCAGCCGCAGGACACCGAGGAGGAGAGCCCGCGCGGCCGCGCGCCGCTGCAGCGCATCGGCACCGTCGGCCGGCTCACCCATTGGGAGGAGCATGGCGAGGGCCGCTATTTCATCATCCTCGAAGGCGTGACGCGCTTCGCGCTGGTTTCCGAGCTCACCGTGCTCACCCCCTTCCGCCAGGCGGTGATCGACGCCGGCGCCTTCGCCGCCGACTTCACCCGCGCCCATGGCGAGGAGGCGGTGGACCGCGCCCGCTTCCTCAAGATGATGCGCGACTATGCCGAGTTCGCCAATTTCGAGCTCAACTGGGAGGAGATCGACAAGACCGCCACCGCCGACCTCGTCAATTTCGCCTGCATGGTCTCGCCCTACGGCCCGCGCGAAAAGCAGGTGCTGCTCGAGGCGCCCTCGCTCGGCGACCGCGCCGAGACGCTCATCGCGCTGGCCGAGTTCGAGATGGCCAAGGGCGGCGCCGGCACGCCGCTGCACTGATGCCGCAGATCCCCGAGCGCCGGCCCGTCGATCCGCGCACGCTCGAAATGCTGGTCTGCCCGCTGACCAAGACGCGGCTGGTGCTGAGCGCCGACCGCACCGAGCTCATCTCGGTGGCCGCCCACCTCGCCTTTCCCATCCGCGCCGGCGTGCCCATGCTGAGCCTCGACGAGGCCCGCCCGGTCGAGCCCGACGAGATGCGCATCCACTTCCCGCCCATGGCCTAGATCGCTGCACCGTCCAAGTGAACCGGTGACACGATCCAAGTTTTTGATTTTGTAGCGTTTCCGAACCGGAAAAGTCTGCAGCTTTTCCTAGAAACGCACTAGATGGGCAGCCCGCGCAGCAGCCGCGGGCCGCTCTGCTCGATCGCCGCGGCGCGGCCGATCAGCGCCGCCTTGACCGGCGCCAGCCGGTCGACGAGGCCGAGCCCGGCATCGCGCAGCGCCCGCACCGGCGCGATGTCGTTGGAAAACAGCCGGTTGAGCCCGTCCGTCACCGCCGCCATCAGCGCCGTGTCGAAGCGCCGCCACGCCTCGTAGCGCCCGAGCACGGCGGGCGCGCCGAAATCCTCGCCCAGCCGCAGCGCCTCGAGCACCGTCTCGCTCAGCGCCGCGACATCCTTGAGCCCCAGGTTGAGCCCCTGCCCGGCGATCGGGTGGATGACATGCGCCGCATCGCCGATGAGCGCCAGCCGCGGCGCGATGAAGCGGCGCGCGATCTGCAGCCTCAGCGGAAAGCTCTGCACCTTTTCCTCGAGGCGGACGCCGCCGAGGCTCGCCCCCATCGCCGCCTCGATCAGCGCCGCCACCTCGGCGTCGGGCAGCCCCCTGAGTCGCGCCGCCTCGGCGCTGCTCTCGGTCCACACCAGCGACGAGCGCCGGCCGCTCAGCGGCAGGCTGGCGAACGGCCCGGCCGGGCGGAAATGCTCATAGGCGACGCCCTCATGCGGCAGCTCGTGGGCGATGGTAGTCACCACCCCCGCCTGCCGGTAGTCGTGCGCGATGGTGCCGATGCCGGCCATCTGCCGCAGCCCCGACAGCGCCCCGTCGGCGGCGACGACGAGCGGCGCGCTGAGCACGCGCCCGTCCTTGAGCCCGAGCCGCGCCAGCGCCGCCTCGGCCGCCCAGGAGGTGACCTCGACCGGCGCGATCGGCGCGACCTCGGGCCCGAGCGCCGCGAGCAGGGCCCGCGTCAGCACGCGGTTGGGCGTCATATGCGCATAGGGCTCGCCCGGCGCCACGTCGCCCTCGAAGGTCAGGAACACCGGCCGCGCCAGGTCGCCGCGCCCCGAATCGGTGATCTTCATGGCGCGGATGGGCTGCGCCTCGGGCGCGATGGCGTCCCACACCCCCAGCGCCTCGAGCACCCGCCGCACGCCGGCGCTGAGCGCGAAGGCGCGCGCGTCGTCGGGCACGCTGAACGGCCGGCGGTCGACCAGCGCCACCCGCAAGCCGCGCTGGAAGCGGGTGAGCGCCAGCGCCTGCGCCAGCCCCACCGGGCCGCCGCCCACTATTATGACATCATAGAGATCGTCGCGCATGGCCGGTTCCCCTGGTCGCGTCCTTGTGGCCCCCCAGGCCGGCTGTGGCAAGCCGCGCCGTCTGCCTAGTGTTTGTGCAGGCAAGTCCGATCTGCCCGATTCTTATGCAGAAACCGCCCTGGCCGGCGCCGCGCGACCGCCGGCATCAGGAAAATTCCTGTTGCCGCTCAGCGCCTTGGCGCCGCCGGCGGAATCTGGCACGGCGCTTGAGTCTCCTCTTGCCGACAGCCTGTCCATCGGAGACGTTCATGATCCTGCTCAAGCTCCTGCCGCCGCTCGCCCTCGCCGCCGGCCTCGCCGCCCTGCCCGCCCTCGCGCAGGACGGTCCCACCCCCCTTCCCGCGATCGACAGCGGCGACACCGCCTGGCTCCTCGTCGCGTCGCTGCTCGTCATCCTCATGACCATTCCGGGCCTCGCCCTCTTCTATGGCGGGCTGGTGCGCGCCCGGAACATCCTCTCGGTGCTGACACAGGTCTTCGCCGGCTTCTGCCTCATCGCCCTCGTCTGGGTGGCCTATGGCTATTCGCTGGCCTTTTCGGGCGCCGGCACGGGCCCGCTCGCCCCCTATATCGGCGATGTCTCGAACCTCCTGCTCGGCGCGGTGACGCCCGATTCGGTAGCGGGCACGGTGCCCGAACTGGCCTTCGTCGCCTTCCAGCTCACCTTCGCCGCCATCACCGCCACGCTCATCGTCGGCGGCATCGCCGAGCGCATGAAATTCGGCGCCGTGCTCGCCTTCCTCGTGCTGTGGGTCAGCTTCGCCTACCTGCCCATCGCCCATATGGTCTGGGCCACGGGCGGCCTGTTCTTCGCCATGGGGGCGCTCGATTTCGCCGGCGGCACGGTGGTGCACATCAATTCCGGCGTCGCCGCGCTGGTCGCCGCCCTGCTGCTCGGCCCGCGCCGCGGCTATGGCAAGGAGCCCATCGCCCCGCACAATCTCGCCTTCACCTTCATCGGCGCCTCGCTGCTCTGGTTCGGCTGGTTCGGCTTCAACGCCGGCTCGGCGCTCGCCGCCAACGGCCTGGCCGCCCAGGCCTTCCTCAACACCGTGACCGCCCCCGCCGCCGCGGCGCTGAGCTGGGCGCTGGCCGAAAAGCTGGCCCGCGGCCATGCCAGCGCCCTCGGCGCCTTCTCGGGCGCCGTCGCCGGCCTCGTCGCCATCACCCCGGCCGCCGGCTTCGTCGGCACGCCCGGCGCCATCGGCCTCGGCGCCGTCGCCGGCCTCGTCTGCCTGTGGGCCGTGGTGACGCTGAAGCCGCGCCTCGGCTATGACGACAGCCTCGACGTCTTCGGCATCCACGGCGTCGGCGGCATCGTCGGCGCCCTCGGCACCGGCATCCTCGCCGCGCCCGCCCTCGGCGGCGCCGGCGCCGCCGACTACGACATGGGCGCCCAGCTCGTGACGCAGGCGCTGGCCGTCGGTGTCGCCATCGTCTGGTCGGGGCTCGTCGCGGCGCTCGCCATGCTCGTCGTCAAGGCGCTGTTCGGCGGTGCCCGCGTCGCCGCCCAGGCCGAAAGCGACGGGCTCGACCTCACCAGCCACGGCGAGCGCGCCTACAACTGAGTCGCAGTTGAAGCCCCGGGGCGGACGGCGCCGTCGCCCGCCCCTGCCGGTCCCGCCCGGCGTGCAGCCCGCGCGTCTTCCCCACCCCGGAACGACGGCGTTCGTGCCCCGGCGCGGGCTGCACCCCCGGCCGGACGGCATCCGCCTCATGGTTAGCCTCGGATTAACCACGCCGACCTAGGATCGCGACACTTCGTTAGCGTTGAGTTTTGCGATGCCGCCGGCCCGTCCCCTCCTCGAAGACCAGTCTCGCGCCGTGCCGGCCATCGCCATCACCATTCCGGTCCGGCTCATCGGCATGGTGCTCCTCGCCCTCGTCGCGCTGGTGCTGGCGGCGCTCGCCTCCTGGTCGGTCGACGATCCCTCGCTCTCCTATGCCGCCACCACCCCGGTGCGGAACTGGCTCGGCTTCCCCGGCGCCGTCGTCGCCGACCTGAGCTTCCAGATCCTCGGGCTCGGCATCATCGTGCTGCTGCTTCCGCCGGCGCTGTGGGGCTGGAGCTTCCTGCGCCGGCGCGTGCCCGCCCATATGGGCCTGCGCCTCGTCGCCTGGATCGCCGCGACGCTGCTCGCCACCGGTGTCCTCGCCTTCCTGCCGGTGCCCGCGAGCTGGCCGCTGCCCACCGGCCTCGGCGGGCTGATCGGCGCCGGCTTCGCCAATCTCGCCGCCCTCGTCACCGGCGAGACGCCGCAGCCGGTCACCGCCGGGCTCTTCGCCATCATCCTCAGCGCCCCGACGCTGGCGCTGTTCTGGCTGGCGCTCGGCCTCGGCGCCATCGCCATGCCCAGGCCGCAGGCCAACGCCGCAGCGATCAGGAAGGCGTCGCCGGTCGTGGCTTGCCGGGTGCGGGTT
>JBDHTK010000147.1:0-7607 GCA_039808625.1 Devosia sp.
CGGCCGGCGCGGAAGCGGAGCTGGAGCCTCCTCAGAAGGCGGCGGAGTGATCCGCCGACTTCGCTCTTCCTTTGGAAACACGCCTCCTCGGGCCCGCGGCACCCTCCCGCCGCGCCGCCCCGGGGAGACGAGGAGATACTAGATGCACAGCCATAACCACGTCATGGACCCGTTCAATCCCCAGGTCCCGGTGCAGATGTTCGACCAGATGCGCATCTCCATCGCGAGCCCGGAAAAAATCCTGAGCTGGTCGTACGGCGAGATCAAGAAGCCCGAGACCATCAACTACCGCACCTTCAAGCCCGAGCGCGACGGCCTGTTCTGCGCGCGCATCTTCGGGCCGGTGAAGGACTACGAGTGCCTGTGCGGCAAGTACAAGCGCATGAAGTTCAAGGGCGTCATCTGCGAGAAGTGCGGTGTCGAGGTAACGCTGAGCCGCGTGCGCCGCGAGCGCATGGGCCATATCGAGCTCGCCGCGCCGGTCGCCCATATCTGGTTCCTCAAGTCGCTGCCGTCCCGCATCGCGCTGCTGCTCGACATGACGCTCAAGGATATCGAGCGCATCCTCTATTTCGAGCAGTACGTGGTGCTGGACCCCGGCCTCACGCCGTTCAGCCAGAATGAGCTCCTGACCGAGGAGCAGTATCTCGACGCCCAGGACGAATACGGCGCCGACAGCTTCACCGCCAAGATCGGCGCCGAGGCGATCCGCGACATGCTGCTCGCCCTCGACCTCGAGAAGATCGCGGCCGACCTGCGCGTCGAGATCGCCGAATCGACCACCGAGCTGAAGCCCAAGAAGCTGGCCAAGCGCCTCAAGATCGTCGAGCAGTTCATCGTCTCGGGCAACAAGCCCGAATGGATGATCATGACGGTGATCCCGGTGATCCCGCCCGAGCTCAGGCCCCTGGTGCCGCTCGATGGCGGCCGCTTCGCCACGTCCGACCTCAACGACCTCTATCGCCGCGTCATCAACCGCAACAACCGGTTGAAGCGCCTGATCGAGCTGCGCGCGCCGGACATCATCATCCGCAACGAGAAGCGCATGCTGCAGGAGGCCGTCGACGCGCTGTTCGACAATGGCCGCCGCGGCCGTACCATCACCGGCGCCAACAAGCGGCCGCTGAAGTCGCTCAGCGACATGCTGAAGGGCAAGCAGGGCCGCTTCCGCCAGAACCTGCTCGGCAAGCGCGTCGATTATTCCGGCCGTTCGGTCATCACCGTCGGCCCGGAGCTGAAGCTGCACCAGTGCGGCCTGCCCAAGAAGATGGCGCTCGAGCTGTTCAAGCCGTTCATCTATTCGCGGCTCGAGGCCAAGGGCTTCAGCTCGACGGTGAAGCAGGCCAAGAAGCTGGTCGAGAAGGAAAAGCCGGAGGTCTGGGACATCCTCGACGAGGTGATCCGCGAGCATCCGGTGCTGCTCAACCGCGCGCCGACGCTGCACCGCCTCGGCATCCAGGCGTTCGAGCCCATCCTCATCGAGGGCAAGGCGATCCAGCTCCATCCGCTGGTCTGCGCGGCCTTCAACGCCGACTTCGACGGCGACCAGATGGCGGTCCACGTGCCGCTGTCGCTGGAAGCCCAGCTCGAAGCGCGCGTGCTGATGATGTCGACCAACAACATCCTGCACCCTGCCAACGGCCAGCCGATCATCGTGCCGTCGCAGGACATCGTGCTCGGCCTCTATCATCTGTCGCTGATGAACGAGAACGAGCCGGGGCAGGGCATGGCCTTCTCCGACATGGGCGAGATCGAGCACGCGCTCGCCAGCGGCGTCGTCACCATGCACTCCAAGATCAAGGGCCGCGTGAAGGTCTGGGACGGCAAGGGGAACTTCACCACCAAGATCGTCGAGACCACGCCCGGCCGCATGATGATCGGCCAGCTGCTGCCGCACGAGCCGGCGGTGCCATTCGAGACGGCCAACCAGCTCATGACCAAGAAGACCATCTCCAAGATGATCGACACGGTCTATCGCGGCTGCGGCCAGAAGGAGACGGTGATCTTCTGCGACCGCATCATGGACCTCGGCTTCAAGCATGCGGCCCGGGCCGGCATCTCGTTCGGCAAGGACGACATGGTCATCCCCGCGTCCAAGCAGAAGATCGTCGAGGACACGCGCAAGCAGGTCGAGGAGTTCGAGCAGCAGTACAATGACGGCCTCATCACCCAGGGCGAGAAGTACAACAAGGTTGTCGACGCCTGGGCCAAGTGCGGCGACAAGATCGCCGACGAGATGATGAAGGGCATCGCTGCCGTTCAGGTGAACAAGGAGACCGGCCGCCAGAAGCCGATCAACTCGGTCTACATGATGAGCCATTCGGGTGCGCGCGGCTCGCCGGCTCAGATGAAGCAGCTCGCCGGCATGCGCGGCCTGATGGCGCGTCCGGACGGCTCGATCATCGAGACCCCGATCACCGCCAACTTCAAGGAGGGCCTCAACGTCCTCGAATACTTCAACTCCACCCACGGCGCCCGCAAGGGCCTCGCGGACACGGCGTTGAAGACGGCGAACTCGGGCTACCTCACCCGCCGCCTCGTCGACGTGGCGCAGGACTCGATCATCACCGAAGAGGATTGCGGCACCGATCGCGGCCTGACGATGGAAGCCATCGTCGATGCCGGCCAGATCGTCGCGACGCTCGGCCAGCGCATCCTCGGCCGCACCACGGCCGAGGCGGTGACCAACCCCGAGACGGGCAAGGTCATCGTCAAGCAGAACGTGCTGCTGACCGAAAAGGACGTCGACGCCATCGAGGCGGCGCGCGTCCAGAGCGTCAAGATCCGCTCGCCGCTCACCTGCGACCTGCGCACGGGGTGCTGCGCGGCCTGCTACGGCCGCGACCTGGCCCGCGGCACGCCGGTCAATATCGGCGAGGCGGTGGGCGTCATCGCGGCGCAGTCCATCGGCGAGCCGGGCACCCAGCTCACCATGCGCACCTTCCACATCGGCGGCACGGCGCAGGTGGTCGACAGCTCGTTCCTCGAGGCGGGCGCCGAAGGCCGGATCGTCATCCGCAACCGCAACGTTGCCAAGGTGTCGGGCGGCAATCTGGTCGCGATGGGCCGCAACGTCACCATCGCCATCGTCGATCCCGACGGCAAGGACCGGGCCACGCACCGCGTGACCTACGGCGCCAAACTGCGCGTCGATGACGGCGACGAGGTGAAGCGCGGCCAGCGCATCGCCGAGTGGGACCCCTACACCCGCCCGGTGCTGGCCGAGGTCGATGGCGAAGTGGCCTTCGAGGACCTGATCGACGGCGCCTCGATGGCGGAGACCACCGACGAGACGACGGGCTTCACCAAGCGCCTCGTCACCGACTGGCGCACCTCGACGCGCGGCGAGAACCTCAAGCCGGCCATCGCCATCACCCGCAAGGGCGCGGTGGCCAAGCTCGACCGCGGCAGCGACGCCCGCTATCTGCTCAGCGTCGATGCCGTCATCGCGGTCGAGCCGGGCGACAAGGTGTCGGCCGGCGACGTGTTGGCGCGTATCCCGCTCGAAAGCGCCAAGACCAAGGACATCACCGGCGGTCTGCCGCGTGTGGCCGAGCTGTTCGAGGCCCGTCGTCCGAAGGATCACGCCATCATCGCCGAGATCGATGGCACGATCAAATTCGGCCGCGACTACAAGAACAAGCGCCGCATCATCATCGAGCCCGAGGACGAAAGCCTCGAGCCCGTCGAGTACCTGATCCCGAAGGGCAAGCCGTTCCATCTGCAGGAAGGCGACTCCATCGAGAAGGGCGAGTACATCCTCGACGGCAACCCGGCCCCCCACGACATCCTTGCCATCAAGGGCGTCGAGGAGCTGGCGCGCTACCTCGTCAATGAGATCCAGGAAGTCTACCGTCTCCAGGGCGTGCTCATCAACGACAAGCACATCGAGGTCATCGTCCGGCAGATGCTGCAGAAGGTCGAGATCACCGATCCCGGCGATTCCGGCATGCTCAAGGACGAGCAGCTCGACCGGCTCGACTTCGACGAGCTCAACGACGCGCTGGTCGCCGACGGCAAGAAGCCGGCGCAGGCCGTGCCGGTGCTGCTCGGCATCACCAAGGCCTCGCTGCAGACGCGCTCGTTCATCTCGGCCGCGTCCTTCCAGGAGACGACCCGCGTCCTCACCGAGGCTGCCGTGTCCGGCAAGGCCGACCTGCTCGAGGGCCTCAAGGAGAACGTCATCGTCGGCCGCCTGATCCCGGCCGGTACCGGCGCCCTGACCACCCGGGCCAAGCAGATCGCCCAGAAGCGCGACGACCTCATCCTCGAGGAACGTCGCCGGCAGGCCGAGACCGTGCAGATCCCGGCCCCTGTCGAGGCGGCCGAATAGGCCACCCGCCGGATCGAAACTGCGAAAGGGCCCCGAAAGGGGCCCTTTTTGCTGTAGCCTTGCCGGAAAGGAGAAGTGCCATGAGCGAGAGCGCCTGGGCGGAGGTGGACGCCTATATCGGCGAGCGGCTGCTGGCGGGCGCCGACCCGGCCTTCGCCGCCATCCTCGCCGCCAACAAAGCTGCCGGCCTGCCGGCCATCGACGTGTCGCCGGCGCAGGGCAAGTTCCTGCACCTGCTGGTGAGGATCGCAGGCGCCCGCCGCGTGCTCGAAATCGGCACGCTGGGCGGCTATTCGACGGCCTGGCTGGCCTCGGCGCTGCCGCCCGACGGCCGGCTCCTCTCTCTCGAACATGCGCCCCGCCATGCCGAGGTGGCGCGCGAGAACCTGGCGCGGGCCGGGCTCGCCGACCGGGTGGAGATCCGCGTCGGCGCCGCCCTCGACCTGCTCCCGGCGGTGACGGGGCCGTTCGACCTCGTCTTCATCGACGCCGACAAGCCCTCCAACCCGCATTATCTCGACTGGGCCGTGAAGCTGGCGCGGCCCGGCACGGTGGTGGTGCTCGACAATGTCGTGCGCCACGGCCACGTCGTCGATGCCGGCGCGACGGACCGCAACGTCATCGGCAGCCGCGCCGCCTTCGACCTGCTGCATGCCGATTCCCGCATCGATTCCACCGCCCTCCAGACGGTCGGGCTGAAGGGCTGGGACGGCTTCGTCCTGGGTGTCGTCGACGGGGCGCAAACGCCCTGAAAGCCGGGGCAGGGCGGCTATGCGCCCCATGCGTCAAAGAATCCTTGACGCGCCGAGTCATCGCCTATAGAGAGGCGCCACCTTAGCGGTCGGTCGTGAGCACCAACCGGGTATCTGCCACCTTGCGCGGGCACCCAGGGCGCTCAAACACACTGCCAAAGGCAGAGACGATAGCAAATTGATGTGCGCATGAACGCTTCCCCGAGGAAGCGGTCCGCTGCATTGAGGCGCCGCGGTCCCGGTTGAGGGGTCGAGCGGGCGCCGTTTCGGTTTGATTTGGTCTCACCACTGAATTTGGCGATGGAAAGAGCGTGAATGCCGACCATTAATCAGTTGATCCGCAAGCCTCGGTCGACCAAGCCGAAGCGGAGCAAAGTTCCGGCGATGGAGCAGAATCCGCAGAAGCGCGGCGTGTGCTCCCGTGTCTACACGACCACCCCCAAGAAGCCGAATTCGGCGCTGCGCAAGGTCGCCAAGGTCCGCCTGACCACCTCGCGCGAAGTCATTTCCTACATCCCCGGCGAGGGCCACAACCTGCAGGAACACTCCGTGGTGCTGATCCGCGGCGGTCGCGTGCGCGACCTGCCCGGCGTCCGCTACCACGTGCTCCGCGGCGTGCTCGACACGCAGTCGGTGAAGGACCGCAAGCAGCGCCGTTCGAAGTACGGCGCCAAGCGGCCGAAATAAGGAGCCTAGACAATGTCCCGTCGTCACCGCGCCGAAAAGCGCGACATCATCCCGGACCCGAAGTTCGGCGACATCGTCGTCACCAAGTTCATGAATTCGCTCATGGAAGACGGCAAGAAGTCCGTCGCCGAGAGCATCGTCTACGGTGCCTTCGACATCGTGCAGCAGAAGGCCAAGCAGGACCCGATCAACGTCTTCCACACGGCGCTGGATAACATCCGGCCGGCCGTGGAAGTGCGCTCGCGCCGCGTCGGCGGCGCCACCTACCAGGTGCCGGTTGAGGTCCGCCAGGACCGGCAGCAGGCGCTGGCCATCCGCTGGCTCATCGAGAGCGCCCGCAAGCGCGGCGAGCACACCATGAAGGAGCGCCTGTCGGGCGAGCTCATGGACGCGCTCAACGGGCGCGGCCAGGCCGTCAAGAAACGCGAAGACACGCACCGTATGGCCGACGCCAACCGTGCCTTCTCGCATTACCGCTGGTAACGGGAGAAGCAATTGGCCCGCGATTACCCCATCACCGAGTACCGCAACTTCGGCATCATGGCCCACATCGATGCCGGCAAGACGACGACGACCGAGCGCATCCTCTACTACACCGGCAAGAACCATAAGATGGGCGAGACGCATGACGGCGCCTCGACCATGGACTGGATGGAGCAGGAGCAGGAGCGCGGCATCACCATCACGTCGTCGGCCACGACGACGTTCTGGAAGGGTCGCAACGGTCGCATCCATCGGTTCAACATCATCGACACCCCCGGCCACGTCGACTTCACCATCGAGGTGGAGCGCAGCCTCCGCGTGCTCGACGGCGCCATCGCGCTGCTGGACGGCAACCAGGGCGTCGAGCCGCAGACCGAGACCGTCTGGCGCCAGGCCGACAAGTACAACGTGCCGCGCCTGATCTTCGTCAACAAGATGGATAAGATCGGCGCCGACTTCTACTACTGCCTCGATACGCTGACGAAGCGCCTCGGCATCAAGTATGTCGTGATGCAGCTGCCCATCGGCGCCGAGAACGACTTCAAGGGCGTCATCGACCTCATCGAGATGAACGCGCTCGTCTGGCACACCGAGGATCTCGGGGCCGGCTGGGACGTCGTCGAGATTCCCGAGGAACTGCGCGCCCGCGCCGAGGAATATCGCGAGAAGCTGGTCGAGGCCGTCGTCGAGATCGACGAGGCGGCGACCGAGGCCTATCTCAACGGCGAGATGCCGGACAAGGACACGCTGCGCCGGCTGATCCGCAAGGGCACCTGCGACGTCACCTTCTATCCTGTCTTCTGCGGCTCGGCCTTCAAGAACAAGGGCGTGCAGCCGCTGCTCGACGGCGTCATCGACTTTCTGCCGTCGCCGATCGACATTCCCTCGATCAAGGGCATCGACGTCAAGACCGGGGCCGAGATCGAGCGCCACGCGTCTGACGACGAGCCGCTGTCCATGCTCGCCTTCAAGGTGGCCAACGACCCGCACATGGGCTCGCTGACCTTCTGCCGCATCTATTCCGGCCATGTCGAGGCCGGCATGACGGTCGAGAACACCGTGAAGGACAAGCGCGAGCGCATCGGCCGCATGTTCCAGATGCACGCCAATTCGCGCGAGCAGATCACGGAAGCCTATGCGGGCGACGTGGTGGCCATCGTCGGCTTCAAGGACTCGACGACGGGCGACATGCTGTGCGATCCCAGCAGCAAGGTCATCCTCGAGCGCATGGAGTTCCCCGAGCCGGTGATCGACATCGCCGTGGAGCCCAAGTCCAAGGCCGACCAGGAGAAGATGGGCCTCGCCCTCGCGCGCCTCGCCGCCGAGGACCCGAGCTTCCGCGTCAAGACCGA
>JBDHTK010000148.1:0-7570 GCA_039808625.1 Devosia sp.
GTGCTGCCGCTGATCTTCCAGCGCGACATCATCTGGCCGAAGCTGGCGCGCTGGCAGCCCTACCTGTTCGGCATCGGCGCGGCGGGCATCTCGCTGTTCATGATGGGCGCCGGCACGCTTGGCGTGCCGCGCCGGCACTGGGACATCGCGCTCACCGAGGCCCTGCATCCGTTCGAGCTGCCCTCCGGCGCCTTCATGATGATGACGCTCAACGGCCTGGCGGCGGTCCTCGCCTCGATCGGCGGCATCCTCTTCGTGCTCATCGCGGTCGGCACCGTGCTGTTCGGCAAGCGGCTCGACCGGGGTGACGCGCCGCTGACCTTCCCGCTGCACAACAAGGCGGCGGTCGTCGCGCAGTATGGCAGCCACGCGACGATCAAGCTGCCGGGGACGATCATCCTCGTCACGATCTTCTTCGTGTCCTTCGTCCTCTACTACTTCGTCAACTGGAAGTACCTGTCGGAAATCTGGCTCCTGCGCTGAGCGGGCAGAGGGGCAACGGCCATGCTTGCCGCGGCGAAAATCGTCGTCACGCTGCTCAAGCTCAGGATCGGCGTCTTCATCACGGCCAGCGCGCTGGCGGGCCTGGCCATCAGCCGCGGCGTGCCGCCCGACCCGGCTGCCATCGCGGCGCTGGCCGTCGCCGTGCTCACCGCCTCAGGGGCGGTGGGCGCCTTCAATCACTATTATGAGCGCGACAGCGACCGGCGCATGCGGCGCACCGCCACGCGGCCCTTCGCCAGCGGCCAGCTCGCGGCCGGCCCGCTCTGGCCGCTGACCTTCGGCGCGCTCCTCGTTGCCGCGGTCGGGCTCGCCTGGGCCGCCGCCGGCACGCTCCCGGCGCTCTACGTGTTTCTGGGCGCCGTCACCTACGGGCTCGTCTACACGGTCTGGCTCAAGCCGCGCACCTGGTCCAACATCGTGATCGGCGGGCTCGCGGGCTCGTTCGCCGTGCTCGCCGGGGCCGCCGCCGTCGACCCGCAGCCGCAATGGGCGTCGAGCATCCTCGCGGTCGTGCTGTTCCTGTGGACGCCGCCGCATTTCTGGAGCCTCGCGGCGGCGAAGGCCGACGACTATGCCGCGGCGGGCATCCCCATGCTGCCGGTGGTCGCGTCCGAGCGCGACTGGACGCGGGCGATCCTCATCTACACCGCCACGCTCGCCGGCCTGTCGCTGGTGCCGCTGTGGTTCGGCATGGGCTGGGTCTACGGCCTTTGCGCCGCGGCCGGCGGCGGCTGGTTCGTGTGGAAGAGCTGGCTGCTGTACCGCACGCCCTCGCGCCGGGCGGCGATGGCCACCTTCCTCGCCTCGCTGGTGCAATTGCTGCTGCTCGTCGGCGGCATCTTCGCGACGGCGCTCATGCGATGACGGCCATGCGTCTCGCCATGCTCGGCCTCGCCGGGTTTCTGCTGGCCGGGGCGGCAGCGCCGGCCGAGGCCGCCCGGCTCGATGCGGGCGCCGCGCTGGAGCGCAGCGAAGCGGCGGTGGGCACCGCGACCGGCGCGCACCGGCTCCTGCGCGCCGACGGAAAACCGTTCAGCCTCGCCGCGCTGCGCGGCCGGCCGCTCGTCGTCAGCCTCGTCTATACGAGCTGCAGCACGGTCTGCCCGGCCGGCACCGAAACGCTGAAAGGCGCCGTGGCGCAGGCGCGGCGCGTGCTGGGCGAGGACGCCTTCGCGGTGCTGACGCTGGGGTTCGACACGCGCAACGACACGCCGGACCGCATGGCGGCCTTCGCCATCGACCACGCCATCGCCAACGACCCGCTCTGGCACGTGGCGACCGCCTCGCCGAGCGTGCTGCAGGCGCTGCTGGCCGAGCTGGGCTTCAGCTATGACGGGGCTGCCGGCGGCTTCGAGCATGTGGTGCAGACGACGATCCTCGACGCCGAGGGGCGCGTCTACCGCCAGGTCTATGGCGACGACTATCCGGTGCAGGTGCTCATCGAGCCGCTCAAGGAACTGGTCTTCGGCCTCACCACGCGCGCCTTCACCCCGGCAGCGCTCGCCGACCGCCTGCGCTTCCTGTGCACCGTCTACGATCCCAAGACCGGCCGCTACAAGACCGACTACACCATCTTCTTCGAGATCGGCGTCGGCGGGCTGTCGCTGGCCGTCATGGGCTGGCTGATCGTGCGCCTGTGGCGCGGCAGCCGGCGCCCGGCTTTGGCGGAGTCCGCTCGTGGCCGTCGATAAGCCGACAGCTGCCGGCGGCGACTGGCCGCCCCTGCGCTTCGCCAAGGCGGGGCTGCGCCGGCTCTTCGAGCCGCTGGAGCGCGGCGCCGAACGGCTGTTCACGCCGGCCCTCAACCCCCTGGCGCAGCTCGGCGCGCTCTCCTTCTTCCTGTTCTGGGTGGTGGCCGTCAGCGGCATCTATCTGTTCATCTTCTTCGACACCGGCATCGTCAACGCCTATGCCTCGGTGGCCTGGATCAGCGGCCCGCAATGGTACCACGCCGGCGTGATGCGGAGCTTCCACCGCTACGCCTCCGATCTCATGGTGGTCACCATGGTGCTCCATGTGCTGCGCGAGTTCTCGCTCGACCGCTATCGCGGCACGCGCTGGTTCTCGTGGTTCACCGGGGTACCGCTCATCTGGTTCCTCTATATTTCCGGCATTACCGGCTACTGGCTGGTGTGGGACGTGCTGGCGCAATATGTCGCGGTGATCTCCACCGCGCTGCTCGACGTGGTGCCGATCTTCGGGGAGCCGCTGGCGCGCAATTTCCTGACGCCCGAGCACCTGAGCAGCAGGTTCTTCACGCTGCTCGTCTTCCTCCACATCGCCGTACCGCTGTTCCTGCTGTTCGGCATGTGGATCCACATCCAGCGCATCTCGCGCCCCAGGATCAACCCGCCGCGCCTGCTCGCCGGCCTCGTGCTCGCCGCGCTGCTGGCGGCGGCGCTGCTGAAGCCGGCGGCGAGCCAGGCGCCCGCCGACCTCGCCAAGGTGCCCGGCGAGGTCGGCCTCGACTGGTTCTTCCTGCCGCTCTATCCCCTGGCCGAAGCCTGGGGCGGCTGGGGCCTGTGGGGGCTGCTGCTCGGCGTCTCCACCATCCTGGTGGTCATGCCGTGGCTGCCGCCGCTGCGCCGGGCCCCGGCGGCGGTGGTCGACCTCGACAACTGCAATGGCTGCAACCGCTGCGTCGAGGATTGCCCCTACGAGGCGGTGCGGCTGGTGCCGCGCACCGACGGCCAGCCGTTCCCGTACCAGGCCGAGGTCTCGGCCGACCTGTGCGTCGCGTGCGGCATCTGCATGGGCTCGTGCCCGTCCTCGACGCCGTTCCGGCGCCAGCACGAGCTGAAGACCGGCATCGACCTGCCCGGCCAGCCGCTGCACGCGGTACGCGACAGCGTCGCCGCCGCCGCGGCCGAGCTGGCGGGCGACGGCCGCACGCTGGTGCTCGCCTGCGCGCATAGCGCCGGCGGCGGCGACGTCGGCGGCGTCGTCACCTTCCCCTGCGTCGCCATGATCCCGCCCTCGCTGGTCGACTACATCCTCAGCAAGGATCTCGCCGACGGCGTCGTCGTCGCCGGCTGCGCCGAAAGCACCGCCTACAACCGGCTCGGCATCGCCTGGACGCAGCAGCGCTTCGCCGGCGCGCGCGACCCCTATCTGAGAAAGCGCGTGCCGCGCGAGCGGCTCCTCACCATCTGGGCGTCGCCGTTCGAGTTCGCCCGCTACGAGGCGGAGCGGGCGGCGTTCGCCGCGCGCCTCCAGGGCCTGGGCCGGCAGGCGCGGCCCGCCAGGCGGCCGGAGGCGCTGCGCCCCCCCGAGGCGCAGCCATGACGGGCGTGCTGCCGATGCTCGCGCGCTTTGGCGTGCTCGCCCTCATCCTCTTGGCGGTGGCGGGCCTGTCGAACTGGCCGCCCTATCGCAGCCTGCCCGAGGGCATGGGAGTGGTGACGCTGTCCTTCAGCCACGGCGCCGACCGCGGCGACAATTGCCGGCCGGCCACGGCGGAGGAGCTGGCGGCGCTGCCCCCCAACATGCGCCGCCCGCGCATCTGCCCGCGCGAGCGGCCGCCGATCAGGGTCGAGCTCGACATCGACGGCACGTCGGTCTTTGCCGCCGACGTGCCGCCGTCCGGCATCGGCCGCGACGGGCCGTCGCGCGTGCATGAGCGCTTCGTGCTGCCGGTCGGCGACCACCAGGTCGCCGTGCGGCTGCGCGACCGCGCCGGCGAGGACTTCACCTGGCATGCCGAAAGAGCCGTCCATGTCGGCCCCGCCGACCACCGGGTGATCGATTTCCGGGCCGGTTCCGGCTTCGTCTTCAGCGACTGAAAGGAGGCAGCGCATGGCCTTGATCGCATGGAAGGAAAGCTACAGCGTCGGCGTCGCGGCAGTCGATCACGAGCACCGCGAGCTGATCGAGCTCATCAACGAACTGCACGAGGGCCTGCTCGAAGAGGGCGCCGAGCCCGACGTGGCAGGCTTTCTGGGGGAGATCTTCCGGGCCGTGTCGGCGCATTTCGCGCTCGAGGAGCGCTTCATGCGCCAGCGCCGCTACGACCAGCTCGACGCGCACAAGGAGGCGCACGAGGAGCTGCTCGAGGAAATCCGCGACATCATGGACGGCTACGAGGCCGATCACGAGGGCGCCTCCGCGGAGCTGTCGGCCCGTCTGGACAGCTGGTTCTCCGAGCATTTCAGGACGCATGACGCCCGCCTCCATCACCGGCTCGGAACGCATGACCACGACTAGCCCGGCGCCACCCGGCGCCGGCCGGCGCCGCGCCTGGCTCGCGGCCCCGGCGCTGGCGCTCGTCGCGCTGCTCGTGGCCGGGCTCTACCTCCACGCGACGCGCGACGGACCGGCCGGCACGGAGGCGCCCGAGGCCGCCTATCGGCTCCTCGCCACGGACGGGCGCGACTTCACCTCCGCCGATTTCGCCGGCCATCCCGCGCTGCTGTTCTTCGGCTTCACCCATTGCCCGGACGTCTGTCCGACGACGCTGGCCGAGATCGTCGGCTGGTACGCGGCGCTGGGCCGGGAGGGCGACGACCTCAGGGCCTATTTCGTCACCGTCGACCCCGCGCGCGACACGCGCGAGGTGCTTGCCGGCTATCTCGGCTGGACCGGGCGGGTGACCGGGCTCACCGGCACCCCCGAGGAGATCGCCAAGGCGACCAGGGCCTGGGGCGTCTATAGCCAGAAGGTCACGCTCGCCGACGGCGACTACACCATGGACCACACCGCCTCGGTGCTGCTGGTCGACCGCCGGGGCGAAGTCGCCGGCAGCATCGGCTTCGGCGAAAGCCGGGACGCGGCGCTCGCCAAGCTGCGGCGCCTCGCCGCCGCCGCCGCGCTGCCGCCCGCATCGCGATGACGGACCACAGCGAAGCTGCTGCGCGCCGCCGATCAGGAGATGGTTTCATCCTGACCGGCACGGCGACATCGATCCGGCGCCTCCGCCTCGCCCTCAGGCGGCACGGCGTGCCGGGCAGGACGGGCCTCGACTGACGTCCATCAGCCCCGGCAATTTGCGCCGCTAGTCCTCGCTCACGGCCTTCAGCTTCTCGATTCCGAGGGCCCGCATGGCGAGGTTCTCGTAGAAGGGCTCGGAGTGGCCCGAGCCCATCTTGTGCAGGAAGTATTTCTCGAACGCGACCTTGGCCGTGTGCACCCACTTGCCCTTGGAGGCCCAGTTGACGTTGCGCGGCGGGATCTGCGGCTGCGCGACGAAGGCGATGCCGCTGTCGCCGAAATCGGCGAGGCACACCGCATTCCAGGTGGGCACGGCAGCAGGGGCCTTGCCGGCAATGAGGCTGGCGATGTTCTGCGCCGTGGCCGTGACCATGGATTCGATCATGAAGCCGGTCTTCGGCACGCCGACGGGTACCGGCGTCTTGCCGATCGGCGGGATGGCGACGCACACGCCCACCGAAAAGACGTCCGGGAAGGCGGGGTTACGCTGATGCCTGTCGGCGAGGATGAAGCCGCGCGGATTGGTGAGGCCCTCGATGCCGCGCACGGCGTCGACGCCGCGGAAGGCGGGCAGCATCATCGCATAGGCGAAGGGCAGCTCGTGGGTTCTGGCGACGCTGCCGTCCTCCGCCATCTCGCTGACCTGGAGCTTTCCCGGCTCGAACCTGTCGGTGCGGGCATTGGTGATCCATTTGATGTGCTTGTCGCGCAGCGCGCTCTCGAGCAGGCCCCTGGTGTCGCCGACGCCATCGAGGCCGAGATGGCCGATATAGGGCTCGGAGGTGACGAAGGTCATCGGCACGCGATCGCGCACCCGGGCATCGCGCAGCGCCTTTTCGAGGATGAAGGCGAATTCGTAGGCCGGCCCGAAGCAGGAGGCGCCCTGGACCGCGCCGATGACGACCGGCCCCGGCTTGCGCACGAGCTCGTCGAAGGCCGGCTTGGCCTCCAGCGCGTGGTCGATGTGGCACACCGACTGCGTCAGGTGCTCGGGGCCGAAGCCTTCGATCTCGTCGAAGGCCAGTTCCGGACCGGTGGCGATGACGAGATAGTCGTATGCGAGCGACGTTCCATCGCCGAGCTCGATCCGCTTCTCGGCGGGATGCACGCGCTTGGCGCCTTGCGGGTGCAGCTCGATGCCGCGCCTGCCCATCACCGGACCGAGATCGATGGTGGTGTCCTTGCGCTCGCGCCAACCCACCGCCACCCACGGATTGGACGGCACGAACGAATATTGCGTTCCCTTGTTGACCACCGAGACCCGATGGGCGCTGCCCAGCAGGTCGCGCAGCTCGTAGGCCATGATGGTGCCACCGAGTCCGGCACCGAGGACGACGACATGAGACATGGTGGGTTCCTCCTCCCCTATGGCGTCAGCCCGAACGCCGCCGCGTTGCGCCAGAGCATGTAGGCGGCGACGGCGAAGATCAGGCCGGCAAACAGAATGTTGAGCACGCCGCGCGCTTCGGCCAGTTGACGCGCCGCAAATGCGCCGGCCATCCCGCCGACGCCGCCCCCGGCGATGAAGGCGAGCGCCAGCGGCCAGTCGACGAGGCCGGAAACGGCGTAGTTCAGCGCCGTGGTCGTGCCGAAGGCGGCGACCGCGAGGAGCGACGAGCCCACGGCGGCGAGGATCGGCATGCCGGTCGCGGCGATGAGGCCGGGCACGACCAGAAAGCCCCCGCCAATGCCGAAGAAGCCGGCGAATGCCCCCGTCAGCGCCCCGAAGCCGATGGTCTTGGGCGCGTTCTGCACCGAGCACCGCGCGGCCGGGGTGCCGGCGGCGTGCCGGGCGCGCAGCATCAGCACGCCGACCGCGACCATCACCAGCGCGAACAGGAACAGCAGCCGGTCGCCGTCGAACATCTTGCCCAGGGAAGATCCGGCGAAGGCGCCGGCGACGCCCGCCGCCGCGAAGATCGCGGCGCAGCGCCAGTTGACGTTGCCCATGCGGGCGTGGGTCACGAGGTTCACCGCGGCATTGGCCGCGACGGCGAGCGCCGAGGTGCCGAGCGCGACATGGGCGCTCGGCACGCCGACGAGATAGACCATCAGCGGCACGGCGAGGATCGAGCCGCCGCCGCCGAACAGCCCGAGCGCCGCGCCGACCAGTGCGCCCGATACGGCGCCGAGACCATAG
>JBDHTK010000149.1:0-7531 GCA_039808625.1 Devosia sp.
CGACTGGTATCACGGCACGATCGCGCTGGTCGGGGTGACGAGCGGCGCCTATGTCGCGGCGCGGCTGGCGCACCGCATTCCCACCACGGCGATCCGCGCGCTGGTGATCGTCTACGGCGTGGCGCTCACGGCCTATTTTTTCTGGGCCGTCTACGGCACCTGAGCCGGTGCGATCCACACCGTGGCATCGTGGAAGGCGGCACCGCCGAAGGGCGGGATCTGGTCCGCGCCGATCAGCGTGTTGATCCCCTTCCCGCCGCCATGCGCCCTGTTGGGATGGATGCCCTCGGCCACCAGCACGCCCTGCTGCAGCCCGGAGAAGAACTGCGCGGTGAGCACGACGCTGCCGCGATGGTTGCCAAGCCGCACCGTGGCGCCGTCGGCGATACCGTAGCGCGCCGCATCGTCCGGCCGGATCAGCACGCGCGGCTGCGGCTGGCGGCGGCGCGAGCCCGCCGTCTCCGCAAAGGTCGAGTTGAGGAAGCTGCGCGACGGGCTGGTGGCGAGACGGAACGGCGTTTCAGCCGTCACCTTCTCGTTGATGTCCCACCAATCGGCGACTTTCGGCAGCGCGGCCGGATCGACCACCCACATATAGTCCTTGGTGCCTGCCACCTCGGCCCAGGCCGGCCGGAAGCGGAAGCGGCCATCGGGAAAGCCGAAGCCATTTGCATAGCGCGCCTCGTCGGCGGGCGGGGCGCCTTCGATGAAGCCGGTCTTCTCAATCTCATCGAGCTCGCCGTGGCCGGAGCGGCGCAGCGTCTCGGCCACCATCTCGCGATCGGTGAGTTTTAGCGACAGATCGTCGGCACCGAGCCGGCGCAGCAGCTCGTTGACCACCTCGAAGTTGGAGCGGCATTCTCCCGGCGGCTCGATCAGCCTGGGGCCGATGAGCAGGCGCGTATGGCCGCCGCGGCGATAATAGTCGTTGTGCTCGAGGAACATGGTCGCGGGCAGCACGATGTCAGCCAGTGCGGCCGTCTCGGTCATGAACTGCTCATGCACGACGGTGAACAGGTCGTCGCGCAGGAACCCGTCGCGCACCAGCGTCTGGTCGGGGGCAACATTGACGGGGTTGGTGTTCTGGACGAACAGCGCCTTGACCGGCGTCGCGCCGCGCAGCGCCCGGCTGTCGCCGGCGAGGATGGGGCCGATCTCGCACATGTCGAGGCGGCGCCCGGCCGGGCCCATGTCCTTGCCCTCGATGAGGCGCTTGTCGAGCCTGATGCTGCCGGAGTTGGAGAGGAAGGCGCCGCCGGCGCGATGCCGCCAGGCGCCGGTCACCGCCGGCACGCAGAGTGCCGCGTGCATGTTGGTGGAGCCGTTGCGCTGCCGGCTGAAGCCGTAGCCGAGCCGGAAGAAGGTGTTGGGCGTCGTGCCCACCAGATGTGCGAACGCCTCGATCTCGGCCACCGC
This sequence comes from Devosia sp., assembly GCA_039808625.1. Lineage (GTDB taxonomy): Bacteria > Pseudomonadota > Alphaproteobacteria > Rhizobiales > Devosiaceae > Devosia_A. Next base: position 1,417 of record JBDHTK010000149.1, read on the forward strand.
GAGCCCGGTGATCGCCGCCGCCCACGCCGGCGTGCGGCGCATGATGTGGGCCTCGACCTCGGCGTCGAAATCGGTCATGCGGGCGAGGAAATCGCGGTCGGCGAGGCCGTCGCGCAGCAGCACGTGCATGGTGCCCAGCGCCAGCGCCCCATCGGTGCCCGGCCGCAGCAGCAGGGGCATGTCGGCCTGCTCCATCGTGCCGTTCATGTAGATGTCCACCGCCACGATCCGCGCCCCGCGCCGCTTGCGGGCGCGCATGGCGTGGGTCATGACGTTGACCTGGGTGTTGACCGCGTTGGTGCCCCAGATCACCACGCAATCGGCCTCGCCGATCAGCTCGGGATTGGGGCCGCCGATGCGGCCGGTGCCGGCGAGATAGCCGGGCCAGGACGAGCCGACGCAGATGGTCTCGTACTGGTCGGAATAGCCGCGCGCGTGGCGCAGGCGGTTGATGCCGTCGCGCTGCACATGGCCCATCGTGCCGGCATAGAAATAGGGCCAGATCGCCTCGGGTCCGAACTCGGCCTCGATGGCCTGCCAGCGCGCCACGATCTCGTCGAACGCCTCGTCCCACGAGATGCGCCGCCACTCGCCGGCGCCCTTGGCGCCGACGCGGCGCAGCGGATGCAGCAGCCGGTCGGGATGGTGGATGCGCTCGGCGTAGCGGGCGACCTTCTCGCAGATGACGCCGGCCGTATAGGGATCGTCGGCGGCGCCGCGCACGCGCCCGATGGTGTGCGCGTCGATGATCTCGACATCGAGGGCGCAGGTGGACGGGCAGTCATGCGGGCAGGCGGACCGCCCGATGCGGGCGACGACAGGCTTGGTCATGGCGCCACACTACAGGCCGGAGACGGAGCGTGGCAATCAGGCTGCCGGCGGCGGGCGCGCCGCCTCGAGCCGGGCGATGACGCGGTATTTCTCGGCAATGCGCAGGCGCCGCGCCAACGTGCGCCCGAGGCTGCTGGCCACCGAATGATCGTGGCGCGGGCGCGCCTCCAGCACCGCCAGCATGGCACGCCACGGCGTGCGGCGGCTGCGGGCGGCGACTGTGGCGAGGACGTCGGCCGGCATCTGCACGCCCAGCGGACCGGCGAGATAGGAGAGCGCGATCTCGGCCGGCGGGTCGAGGCGGCGCTCGGCGACGAGATCGAGAAAGAGCGGCCAGTCGATTTCGCCGCTGCGGATCAGTTGCGCCGCGTCGATCATCCAGTCCGACTGGTCGTGGCTGCCGATGCCGCCATGGGCGATGGCCAGCACCAGCCGGTCGGTCGGCGAGGGAATGGCGACCTCGACATCGAGGAAGGTGTGGCGGCTGGCGCGCGCCCACAAAGTGGCGAGATCGGCGTCGCCGGGCAGCATCTGGTGGAAGGGGTAGCGGTGCAGGTCGACTTCGCCGACGGACCCGGTGGAGAGATTGGCGCCGGTGCGGTCGTGCGGATTGACGTGCGCCACGGCCTTCTTCCAGCCCATGTCGATGGCGATCTGCCAGGCGCGGTCGAAATCGGCTGGATGGACGAGCAGGTCGATCTCGCTGGCATAGCGGCCGCGCAGGTTGTGGATGTCCAGCACCGATCGCGCCGCGCCCTTGAAGATCATCATCTCGATGCCGGCGTCGGCGTAGGCGGAAAGGATCGGCTTGGCGGCACGCAGCGACACCAGGCAATGCGCCCACAGGTGCCGGCCGACGCCGGCCAGCCTGGCGCGGTCGTCGGCATCGAGATGATCGGCGGGAATGCGGCCCGCCACGGCGACCAGCAGGCGCTGGCGCGCAAAGTCCACCTGCTCGAAATCGAAGCTCGCCTGCCAGTGATGATAGGCCGCCACGGCGGCATCCACGTCGTCGAGGATGGCCGCCTGCAGCAGCAGGTCGCGATCGCCCGTCGGCCAGGCCCAGGCCGCGGACGGAAAGCACCCGCGCGGGCGCGCCGGCCTGAGGTCACGGACGGTCGAGAGTGCACGTCGCAGCATTCAGCTCTCCCGCGCGCGCCGCCGCAGCATGGCCGCCCGCACCACCTGCAGATAGCCACGATTTCCCTGCGCGGGGCGTCCGTAGGTCAGGCTGCCCGGATGGATGCGCCGAAAGACCAGCAGGTCGTCGAGCATCCGCAGCACGTTGCCGCTCTCCTGGAGCCGGGCCAGCCAGTCGATCATGTCGCCCGTGCGGCCCTCGGGATCGATGACCGACCCCGTCGCGCGGGCCACCTCCGTGCGCACCAGCATGGTCGAGCGCACCCAGCCGGCATAGGGCGCGCCGCGCCGGCCGGCTTCGGGGTCGCCGACGAAATTCACGATATGCGAGAAGACGGCCGCGGCGCCGTCAATCGCCGCAAGCTGGCGCGCCATCTTGGTGTCGAGCCAAAGGTCGTCGGCATCCACCGTGGCGACCAGCTCCGTCTCGACGAGACGCAGCCCGGCGGTCGTCGCCGAACCGGGGCCATGATTGTTCTGGCGCACCAGCTCGACACCGCCGAAGGCCCGGACGCGATCGCCGGTGCCGTCTGTCGAGCCGTCGTCGACCACGATGACGCGCGCTGGCGGCATGGATTGACCGACGACGGAGGCCAGCGTCTCGTCGATCGTGGCAGCCGCGTTGCAGGCAGGAATGACCACGGTATAGGGGATCACCACCAGTCGAGCCCCATCATTATGTCGGTGCCGTCGAAGAACTTCGGCGGGATCGGGGCCCCGCCGGCGCGCTGGCGCCGCGCATGCGCAAGGATCGCGCGGCGGAAATAGTGGGCGGAGGCCGCGCGATCGCGCGTGATGTTGCTATCGTGGCGGCGGTAGTAGACGCACACCTCGTCGGTCAGCAGCAGCTTCGGATGGCGTTGCAGCAGGCGCAGCAGGAAGTCCGTGTCCTCGCCCTGGACGAGCTTCTCGTCGAAGCGCCCCACGGCCGCCGCCAGCGTTCGCCGCATCAGCGCCGCGCCGAGCTGCACGCCGCGGACATCGGCGTAGCGGCCGGCGGGGTCAGGGGCCAGGCGATCGGGCGCCAAGTCCCGGAATATGCGCATCCGCCCGTAGAGGAAATCGAGCGCAGGATCGGCGGCGAAGCAGGCGACGTCGCGCGCTAGGCGACCGGCCGGCGACAGATCGTCCGCATCGAGCACGGTCAACAGATCGGTGTCGGGCGCCACTGCCGTCAGCGCCTCGTTGCGCGCCGCCGCGACGCCGCGATTGGGCGTGGCGATCAGCCGTATCTCGCCTGCCTCGGCAGCGATCCGGCGTACCACGTCGCCGGTACCGTCGGTCGAGCCGTCGTCGACGACGATGATGTCGAGCTGCGCCGCATCGCGCTGGCGAAGCAGCGACGCCAGCGCATCCCCGACATATGGAGCGGCATTATAGGCGGCGACGAGCACGGCGATCTTCATGGCATGTCGCCCGCGATGAAGGCGTCGAGCGCGTCGGCGATCTCGCCGGGGTCGGTGCCCAGGTCCATGAAATAGGCCGGCAGGGCGCGCACCAGGCCGGCCGTGAAGGTCATGCTGTCGCGCCAGCCGCCGGGGAGCTGCTGCAGGTTGCTTGGCGCCAGCGCCAGCATGGCGAGGCGCGACGGCGCGCGGGTGAAGCGCGACCGTGCGGCGTGCGCGACGCGCGGCATGACGATGGCGCGCATCGCGAGCGCCGGCGCGCGGCGCCCCCGCGCGAGGCGCGTGAAATCGAACTCGTACTTGCCCTGCCAGTTCGGCTCTTCGGCTCCCACGGCGGCGGGATCGAGACCGAGCCGCCGGAGGCCCTTGGCATCCTGCTTCATGAGGCGGATCACCGGATAGGCCGCCACCCGGTCCGCGTTCACCTCGACGGCGACGTAGTCGTCGCCGACGCTGTCGAGCCCGCCCAGCACGCCCGCCAGCACGGTTCCCGACTTGCCCGCGCCGCCGGCCCCCGCGAGCAGCACGCCGTGGCCGCCGCGCCCGAGCGACCCCGCATGCAGGATGCGCCGTCCCAGGGTCAGGTACATCCAGTGCACGAAGTTGCGGAGCGGAAACGAGGCCGTCCACGGCGGATAGTGGCCACGCCCGCGCAGGACTTCGATTCCGGCACTCTCGCGCCGATCGAAAATCTGCCACGAGCCATAGTCGACGTCGAAAAAGCCGTCGCGGTCGGACGGGTCGAGCGCATCGGCATAGTGGCGCGGCACCAGCATCGGCATGCCTGGCGGCCGCGGCATCTCCGGCCGGTGCGCGTAGTCGAAAACGCCGACCCGCAGCGTCGGCAGGTCGAGCGGGGCCTGTTCGGGCGCATCCACCAGGGCGTTGCGGCAGAGGTCGAGGTAGCCGTCATCGTCGGTGGCGACGTCCAGCCGCAGCCCGGGCAGGCGAAAGGTCTCCCTGCGGGCGCCGGCGCCGGCCGCCGCGGCATAGCGCAGCAGATCGCTGCCGAACAGCTCTGCCGTTCCGGGAGGCGCCGCGCGCACGTATCAGTCCTTTGGCGGCCGGTGCGGCCAGCCCGCCTCGGGGTCCACGTCGTGCACCGGATCGGCCACCAGCAGTTCTGCCAGGTCGTCGAAGGCGTCGATCACATAGGGCCCCTGGGTGCGGACGAATTCCGCCACGAACTCGGCCGGTGCCGGCGGTGCCGGCTCGCTGCGCGGCACGAGCAGCCCGTTTGCCACAAGCGCCGCGACTGTTTCCGCTGCATCGGCACAACGCGAATCACCGGCCGGCAGGCCGGCACCGAGCGAGTGCAGCGAGTGCCCGGCCAGCAGCGCGCGCCAGAGCACGGCTGCCCCGCCGGCAAGGCTGTAATACTTGCCGTTGAGCAAATCGAGCACCACGAATTCACCGTCGAAGTCCTCGGCAACGACGTCGCGGCTTCTCACTTCATAGGTTTCGTTCGACAACACCCAAACACCCCAGTCGCTCCGCGACAGGCGGGAGCGCGACGCATAACGACGGACGGCTTCGAACGAACCGCAGCCGAGCAAGGGTGCTGGCCCCCTATTCCTCGGCGCGGCTGCGAGCCAATTCGAAGTTGAACAACCGCAAAGCCAGGAAAATCGCGAAGGCGAAGGCGATAACGCCCATGACGTTGCTGATCGGCACGCCCGCAAACAGCGGAACATGCTTGGCAATCAGCAGGACAAGAAGAAGCGCGAGGACGGATGCGACTTCGGGCACGCGAACGGGCATGGCTTGCCTTTCAACAAACCGCTGTGGCCGACGCTCCACCATAGCGAGGGGTTGCTCCTGAATGCGCGAAAATCATCCGCGCAGCCATATGCTTACGCAAATCCCGCAAAGGTTCCATCACTTTTTTTGTGCGTCAGGCGCAAATGTCGTGCGGCATTGCGCAGCGTTGCAGCCGCGCCTCAGGGGCGGCGCAGCTTGGCGGCCTCGCGCTCGAGCGCGTCGCGGTCGTCGCCGACGCGCTCGACCATCTCACGCACCTCGTCGGGCGTCAGCCCGTGGCGCCGGGCGAAGGCGTGCAGCTCATAGTCTTCGGCCCCGGCGGCGCGAACGCGGTCGGGGCCAGGCAGGATGGATCGATTGTCGCTCATCTTCGGCTCCTCGATCTGGCCGCACATGAACGCCGGCCCGTCCCGCGACGTTCCGCGGGCTCAGGCGCGCTTCGCGGCGGCCTTCTTCACCGCGGGCTTCCCGGCCGCGGGCTTCTTTGCGGCGGGCTTCTTTACAGCAGGCTGGCGTCCGGCAGGCTTGCGCGCAACCGGGGCAGCGGCCGCCGCGGCGGCGGCGCGCAGCTCGCGCAGCGTCGTGCCCTTGTGGCCCCAATTGTCGAGATCGACCTCGTCGATGACGACGAAGGTCGCCTCGGGCTTCTTGTTCAGCACCTTCACCAGCACGTCGGTGATGCCGGCGATGACCTGCCGCTTCTGCTCGATGGTGGCGCCGTCATTGGCGATGCGGACGTTGACGTAGGGCATGGTCAGCTCACGATCTCGTCGTCGCCGAAAAAGAACCTGATCTCCTCTGCGGCCGTTTCCGGCGCGTCGGAGCCATGCACCGAGTTCTCGCCGATGGAGAGCGCGTGCACCTTGCGGATGGTGCCTTCGGCGGCCTGCGCCGGGTTGGTTGCGCCCATCACTTCGCGGTTCCTGGCGATGGCGTTCTCGCCTTCCAGCACCTGCACGATGGTCGGGCCGGACGAC
>JBDHTK010000150.1:0-7517 GCA_039808625.1 Devosia sp.
GAAGGCGAAGAAGCCCAGCATCAGGACCGCCACCACGGCCATCGCCGCGGCGCGCTGCAGGCCGAGCCGATTGAAAAGCTGGGTTAGACCGTTCACGAGTGACCCGTTATTTGCCCCCGGGGGCCTCAAACACCTGGGTCGCGGCCACCTAGGCAAAAACTACCTAGCGGATGGTAAAAAAGGTCTTAACGGGCCGTTGCCGGATGCGACGGACGGCACAAATTGCCGAAGCGGAACAGTGCCCGCATGGCAGCGCGCCCGCCAAGCATCGGCCGGGCGGGGCGCAAACGGGGCGGCGCTGGGGGCGCCGGTCAGCTGTCGCGGTAGTGCTGGATCCAGGTGGTGCGCAGGCCGGCGAGGCCGTGCTTGTCGATGGCTGCCTGCCAGTTGAGGAATTCGTCGACGCTGAGGGTGTAGCGCGCGCAGGCTTCCTCGAGCGACAGGAGACCCCCGCGCACGGCGGCGACGACTTCGGCCTTGCGGCGGATCACCCAGCGGCGGGTCGTGCTGGGCGGCAGGTCCGCGATGGTCAGCGGACTCCCATCGGGGCCGATGACGTACTTGACGCGGGGACGCATTGCGACGGTCATTTTACTCACTGACTCAACCTGACCATTGGGCTGAGCCTAGCGGATTGCGCTTAAAATTTGCCTAAGCCAATGTCTACAAGCCGTTAAGAATATCCCACGCCTGCGTAGGGAATCCCTTAGGAATCATTGGCTTGGCATTGGAGCGCCGTTCCGGCGTCCGGCCGCGATCGTGGCCGGAGCAAGGCACGGTTAACGCGCGGTTACGTTCCTGTCGCCGCCGGCGCGGTGCGGATGGAGGTCACGCCCGAAATATTGACGCGCGTCGTGCCGATGAGCAGCACCGGCTCGCTGCCGGTGAAGTCGATGCCGGTGACGGTGCCGGCGAACTCGGTCGAGATCGGCACCGTGCGGCCCTCGGCATTGGTGCCGGCGATGCTGATCGTATAGGTGCCGTCCGGTGCCTTGCCGCCGGTCGAGGTGGTGCCGTCCCATTCGAACTGGCCGGTGCCGGCCTGCAGGCTGCCCTGCTCGGTGTAGACGGTGTTGCCGTTCGCGTCCTTGATGCTGACGATGGCCTGGGCGGCGTCGTCGAGAGAGAAGTTCCACACCGCCTTGCCGCCGATCAGCTCGGAGCGCGTGCCGGCCGCCGTCACCACCTTGCCGATATAGGTGACGGCGTTGGTCTGCACGGCGTTGGCGTTCGACTGCACCAGCGCCGACAGGTAGTCGTTGGTCTTGAGCTGCTGTTCGACCGAGGAGAACTGCACGAGCTGCTGGGTGAAGGCGTTGGTGTCGAGCGGGTCGAGCGGGTTCTGGTTCTTGAGCTGCGTGGTGAGCAGCTGCAGGAAGGTGTCGAAATTGTCGGCGATCCCCTGCCTGGTGCCGGTGATGGTGCTGTTCGAGGTGCCCGAGACGCCGCTGATGGCCATGATGCGCTCCTAGACGAAAATGTTCACGCCGGCCGCCGAGGCGGTGCCGCGATAGAGGGTGAGGACGGGGGAGGGCGAGGCCGGCTCGCTTTCGCCGTCGAGCGAAAAGCGCGGGGCGCCGGCCGGCTGCTGCTGCTGCTGGCCGCCGGCAAAGCCGGCCGAGCCGTCTTGGCGCAGCGAGAATTCGAGGCTGGTGCGCGTGGTGTCGAACCCGGCCTGCGCGAGGGCGCGTTCCAGCGTGCGCTGGTCGCGCTGGAAGAGGTCGAGCGTTTCGGCGCGATCGACGGTGAGCCGCGCGGTCGCCGCGCCCGAGGCGTCGACATGCAGCCGCACGTCGACGCGGCCGAGCTCGGGCGGGTCGAGCCGGATGGTGAAGCGCGAGGCGCCCTGGTGCACCTGCCGCACCATCTCGAAGGCGAGCTGGCCCATATTGATGGGGTTGGCGGCCGGCTGGTAGGCGGCGGGCAGCGCGCGGGGCAGCGGCGCCGGGGAGGCGGGCGTCGCGTTGGGCTGTGGCGGCAGCGCCGGGTCGCTGCGCGCGGGCAGCGGCTCGGGCCGCGGCGCGTCGGGGTCGGGCGGCGCGTCGGCGGGCTTTGCGACGAGGGCGAGTTTTGCCGCGCCGTCGCGCGATGGCTCGACCGGGGCCGGAGCCTGGCGTGCGGCCGGAGCCGGCTCCGATGAGGTCTGGGCGAGCGCGGCGGGCAGGTCGAGCTTCGTCGTGCTGGCGATCTGCGGGGCGGCTGGCAGGGCGGGTGGCTTCGGCGCCTGAAGCTGGCGCAGCAGCGCGTCGAGCGGCGCCGGGTCGGAGTCCGCGACAGCCGCTCGCAGTCTGTCGAGAAAGGTCGGATCGACGTCGGGCGCGGTGAGCACTGCCGCCAATGTATCGAGCCGTGCGGCGAGTGCGGGCGCCGTATCGGCCAGCGCGACGCCGATCTGCTTGAGCTGCGCGCCGAGTGCTTCGGGCGTCGCTTTGGCGGGCGTCTCCGGCATCTCGATGCCGAACGAAGCGAGCATCTGCATCACGGGCGCGGCTTCGGCGTCGTCGGCGGTCTCATCCTTTTTGCCCAGCAGGACGCGCAGGATGTCGGTGACCGTCTCCGTCTCGGGATCACTCTCGGGCGCAGGCACAGGCGCGGTGGTCGGTGTCGCAACGGCAGGGACGGCGGTTTCCGGCGTCTCCTGCGGCGGGTTGGCCCCGGCCAGCAACTGGTCGAGCAGCGCCGTGAGGAAGCCGAGGGGGTTGGCCGCCGCCTCGTCGCCAGCCGGCGCCGTCGCCGCCGGCGTCGGGGCGGTCGGGCTGGCGTAGGAAATCGTCAGGTGTGGCGTCACGCTCGGTCCCGGACACAATGATCCACCAGCCCCGATGCAAGCGCCGGGCCAGATGCGAAAGTCCCGTTTTGCAAGGGGTTGGCGGGCATGGCGCGGCGCGCGGGCGGCAAGGATGGGCGGGGGCGGCAAGAATTGCCGGGCGTTGTGCCGGCGCCGCTGCGGCAGTATAGACGCGCTCGTTCACTCGGGCCTTGACCCCTTGCTGGATGGAGACATGGACCTCAATTCGCTTGATCTGCCCAAGCGCCCGGAAGACACGCGCGTCGTCGTCGCCATGTCGGGGGGCGTCGACAGCTCCGTGGTCGCCGGCCTGCTGGCCCGGCAGGGCTACGACGTGGTGGGCATCACCCTGCAGCTTTACGACCATGGCGAGGCGACGCACCGCAAGGGCGCGTGCTGTGCCGGCCAGGACATCCACGATGCGCGGCGCGTCGCCGCGGCGCTCGGCATTCCGCACTATGTGCTCGACTACGAGCAGCGCTTCCGCGAGGCGGTGATCGCGCCTTTCGCCAACGCCTATCGGCAGGGCGAGACGCCGGTGCCATGCATCGCCTGCAACCAGTCGGTGAAGTTCGTCGACCTGATGGAGGTCGCCGGCGATCTCGGCGCCGACGTGCTGGCCACCGGCCACTACGTGCAGACGCGGCTCGAGGGCGGGCGGCGGCGGCTCTACCGGCCGGTCGATGCGTCGCGCGACCAGAGCTATTTCCTGTTCGCGACGACGCCGGCGCAGCTCGACTTCCTGCGCTTCCCGCTTGGCGGCATGACCAAGCCGGCGGTGCGCGAGCTGGCGCGCACGCTCGGCCTCGAGGTCGCCGAGAAGCACGACAGCCAGGACATCTGCTTCGTGCCGCAGGGCAAATATGCCGACATCATCCGGCGCATGCATCCCGAGGCGGCGGCGCGCGGCGAGATCGTGCATCTCGACGGGCGCGTGCTCGGCACGCATGACGGCATCGTCAATTTCACCATCGGCCAGCGCAAGGGGCTCGGCATCGCCGCCGACGCGCCGCTCTATGTGGTGAAGCTCGAGCATCGCAGCGGCCGCGTCGTCGTCGGCCCGCGCGAGGCGCTGCTGACGCGTACCGTGCGGCTGCGCGACGTCAACTGGCTGGGCGATGCGCCGCTCGCCGCCGCCGTAGGCGGTAACGGGCTACCGGTCGAGGTCAAGGTGCGCTCCACCCGGCCGCCGCAGCCGGGGGTGGTGCAGGTCGTCGACGGCGCGGTGCAGGTGACGCTGTTCGCCGGCGAGTACGGCATCTCGCCGGGGCAGGCCTGCGTCTTCTACGCCGACGATGGCGACCTGGCAGAAGTTCTTGGTGGCGGCTTCATCACCGAGGCCGTGCCGCAGGCGCTCGTCGCCTGAAATCCGGGCGTTACGGGATGGTGATGGGGTCGTGCGGCGTGGCCGGCGGCAAATTCCACAGCGCCTGGTCGAACGCCCCGGTGGCGAGTGCCAGGAGCAGCGCGATGGCGGCGAGCACGCCCAGCACGAGAACGACGCTGCGTGCCGTGCCGCCGCGTGCGCCGGGCATCGCTAAGGCGCGCTGGAGCTTGGGGATTCTGCCGCCGACGAGGCGGCCTCGCGCAGCTCCTGGTAGTTGCTGAGCCCGCCCATCAGGCTGCCCAGGATGAAGAGCAGCGCCACGGCGCCGAGCACCAGCAGCAGCACGCGCTGCCGGGTCAGCGTGAACGGGCCGGTGGGCTTTTCGTCGGACATGGCTTCCGCTTAGCCCCGCCGGGGGCTTTGCGCAAGCGGCGCGGCCACCCGAGCAAAACAATCGCAAAACCTGCCCAAGGCAGGCGCCCCCCGTGGCGTCTTATCCGCGAAGATGCCAGACCAAAGGTTCCTCGACGTGGATGGATCCCTCGTTTTGACGCCCGAGAGCGAGATTTCGATGCGGCCGGCGGCCGCGAGGAGCAACGAGCTGGTGGAGCGCGCCAAGGCGGGCGACCGACAGGCGTTCAGCCGGCTGGTCGAGACGCATTACGACTTCATCTTCCGCACCGCCTGCAAATGGACGGGCAAGAAGTCGGACGCCGAGGACGTGGCGCAGGAGGTGTGCATCAAGCTCGCCACCGCCATCCGCAGCTTCGACGGGCGCTCGGCGTTCACGAGCTGGCTCTACCGCGTGACGCTCAACATGGTGCGCGACCAGCAGCGCTCGAGCATGCGGCGCGGGCGCACCGTGGACGCGTTCACGCTCGTGCATCCTGAAGACGACCCCGGCGGGCAGGAGGAAGCGACCACCGCCCGCCAGATCTGGGACCGGGTCAGCGTGCTCCCCGACAAGCAGCGCGAGGCCGTGATGCTCGTCTACGCCGAGGACATGAACCATGCCGAGGCGGCCGAGATCATGGGGTGCAAGGAGGCCACCGTCTCCTGGCACATTCACGAAGCCAAGAAGACCCTGAGGGGCCTTCTGCGATGAAGGACGAACAGATGACCGACGATGCCCTGCTTTCCCTGAAGTCGCTGCGGACGGTGCAGCCTTCGTCCGAGGCGAAGAAGCTGGCGCTCAACGCGGCGCTGGTCGCGTTCGACGCGGCGCAGCCCAAGGCGGCGAAGGCGGCCGCCGGCGGCTGGCGCAAGCGCTGGGCGCTGGGCGCCGGCTTCGGCGTGCCGCTGGGCACGGCCGTGGCGGCGCTGGTGCTGCTGCCGCTTGGCGCACAGATGGTTGCGACCAATGCACCGGTCGACGGCGTGCCGCCCAAGGGCGACGTGACCGTGGCGACGCGGGCCGTCGAGGCGCCCGCGGCCGAGCCCGCCCGCGTCGCGGCCGAGGCCGAGGCCGATACCGCCGTGCGGGCCGAAATGGCACCGGCGCCGGCGCCGCTGGCCAAGAGCCGCGAGAGCCTGCGCGGGGCGCTGCCGTCGGCGACGGCCGACATGGCCTATGGCGGCGCGCAGGCGGAATTCGTGCCGATGCAGCCGACCGGCGACACCTTCGCCGCGTTCGCGGAGAACCGGGTGCACGTCACCAGCGAGGAGCCGGTCTCGACCTTCTCGATCGACGTCGACACGGCCTCCTACAGCTATGTGCGGAACCTGCTGACGGACGGCTACCTGCCCGACCCCAATGCGGTGCGCATCGAAGAGATGATCAACTACTTCCCCTATGACTACGAGGGGCCGGCCTCGGCTGAAACGCCGTTCGCGGCGTCGATGGCGATCATCCCGACGCCGTGGAACGCGAAGACGCGGCTGCTCGAGATCGGGCTCAAGGGCTATGTGCCGCCCGCCAGCGCGCGCCGGGCGCAGAACCTGACCTTCCTCATCGACACTTCCGGGTCGATGGACGAGCCCAACAAGCTGCCGCTGCTGAAGCGTTCCTTCGGCCTGCTGGTCGATACGCTGGGCGCCGACGACACGGTGTCGATCGTCACCTATGCCGGCTCGGCGGGCGTGGTACTGGAGCCGACCAGGGCGAGCGAGCGCGGCAAGATCCTCGCTGCGCTCGACCGGCTGGGGGCCGGGGGCTCGACCGCAGGGGCCGAAGGCATTGCCCTGGCCTATGCGGTGGCGGGTGAGAACAGGCTCGAGGACGGCGTCAACCGCATCATCCTCGCGACGGATGGCGACTTCAATGTCGGCATCTCGGATCCCGACGAGCTCAAGGCCTATATCAAGATGGAGCGTGACAAGGGCATCTTCCTCAGCGTGCTCGGCTTCGGCCGCGGCAACCTCGACGACGCGCTGATGCAGAGCCTCGCCCAGAACGGCAACGGCAATGCCAGCTATATCGACAGCTTCCGCGAGGCCCGCAAAGTGCTGGTGGAAGAGGCCGGCGCCAACCTCGTCACCATCGCCAAGGACGTGAAGGTGCAGGTGGAGTTCAACCCGGCGCTGGTCAGCGAGTACCGTCTCATCGGCTACGAGACCCGCGCGCTCAACCGCGAGGACTTCAACAATGACGCGGTGGATGCGGGCGACATCGGCGCGGGCCACACCGTAACGGCGCTCTACGAGCTCACGCCGGCCGGCTCGGGGGCCGAGCTCAACGAGCCGCTGCGCTACGGCACAACGGGCACCGGCGCGATGGCCAATGAAGACGAGTTCGGGTTCCTCAAGCTGCGCTACAAGGCGCCCGAGGGCGACGCCAGCAAGCTCGTCGAGATGCCGATCGGCACCGGCCTGGTCAGGGCCGACATCGCCGACGCGAGCGCCGACCAGCGCTTCGCTGCCGCCGTCGCCGCCTTCGGGCAGAAGCTCAAGGGCTCGGTGTACGGTACGGCGATGAGCTGGGACGACATCGCGGCGCTCGCCAACGGCGCCAAGGGCAGCGACGTCAACGGCTACCGCGCGGAGTTCGTGCAGATGGTGCACCTGGCCGCCCTGCTCAGCCCCGACAAGTCGGGCGGCGGCCGCGCCAAGGGCGACGACCCGACGCTCATGCTCAACCGTGCGCTGGGGGCACCGCTGCCGGCCAACTGACTCTCCTCAGGTGCGTGGTTCCGCCTCCCTGCCTCGCGCCCACTCCAGCCCGGCCCCAGCGGCCGGGCTTTCCTTGTTGGCAAGGCGCTGTCTGGAACATATAGTGAACGATCATGAAGGTCGTCCGCTTGCAGCGCGAGCATGATTTCGAGGAGTGGCGCGCCTATGCGCGGGCGCTGCTGCTCGAGGGCACGCCGCCCGATGCGGTGCGCTGGGAGGTGGGGCCGGGCGGGCTTTTCGCAAGCGAAGATTCGACGGCGCCGGCCATCACGCGCCGGGCGGTGGGCGTGGTGC
>JBDHTK010000151.1:0-7454 GCA_039808625.1 Devosia sp.
TGGCCGGCCTGCGCAACTTCACCAAGCTCGACGTGCATGCCGGCATCCTCGACAGGAAGCGCGTTCCACTGGCGCGTGCCGTGCTCGTCGCCGGCCTCGTCGTGCAGACCGCCGGCGGCCTGTCGGTGGCGCTCGGCCTGTTTCCGGCCATCGGTGCCCTCGGGCTCATCGTCTTCACCCTCGCCGCCAGCGCGCTCTATCATGATTTCTGGGCCTATGCCGGCGCCGAGCGCACGCCCCACGTCAACGCCTGGCTGACCAATCTAGCCCTGATCGGCGGCTTCCTCCTCGTCATCGCCCTCGCGTGAGCGCGCCGCGCCAGCGCCTGCTGGCGCACCTTGCCATGCTGGCCTTCGCCGCGCTCGTCGCCGGCTCCTTCACCACCGGCGCGCTGGCGGTGCCCTATCTCGCGCCGGTGCCGCTCAACACGGTGCGCTTCGCGCTTGCGGCGCTCCTCATGGGCCTTGCGACCTATGGCGGCGGCCGCCGCCCCTTCGTCCTGCCGGCGGCGCCGTGGCGCTTTGCCGTCCTCGGCATGCTGATGGCGATCTACTTCGTCACCATGTTCATCGCCCTCGAGATCACCCTGCCGGTGGCGACCAGCGCCGTCTTCACGCTCCTGCCGCTGATGACGGCGGCGACCGGCTTCCTCCTCGTCGGCCAGCGCGCCGGCGGCGCCGTGCTGGCCTCGCTGGCGCTGGCCGGCGCCGGCTCGCTCTGGGTCATCTTCCGCGGCGATCGCGACGCGCTCCTGGGCTTCGACGTCGGCACCGGCGAGCTGATCTTCTTCGTCGGCTGCATCGCCTATGCGCTCTATACGCCGCTGCTGCGCCGCTACAGCCGCGGCGAGCCGGCGAGCGTCCTGAGCTTCTGGACGCTTTGCGCCTCGGCCGTCTGCATCGCGCTGTGCGGCCTGCCCGAGCTGGCCGCCGCCGACTGGCTGCACCTGCCGCCGCTGGTGTGGTGGGTGGTGCTCTATCTCGCCGTCGGCCCGACGGCGCTGAGCTTCTTTCTTATCCAGTATGCCGCGCTGCACCTGCCCGCCGCCAAGGTCATCGCCTATGGCTATCTGACGCCGGCCTTCGTCATCGTCCTCGAGGCGCTGATCGGCCACGGCCTGCCCTCGCCCACCGTGCTCGCCGGCGCCCTCGCCATCGTCCTCGGCCTTGTCGTGCTGGCGCTGGTCAGGGATTAGCCGAGCAGCCTGACGCGGACCGCCGATCCCGTGCCCGAAAACGCAAATCGGTGCGTGCCTTCGAGCGCCTTCCTGAGCGGTGCTTTGCCGGAGGTCGGGATTACGCCGGGAAGGTGCTGCCGCAAGAGCTTGCCTGCTTCGCCCAGGCTCACCTCATGGCCCTTGTCCGCAGTGAGCGCCCGGAACGCCGCCACGATGGGGCTCTCCTCCAACTCGAACACCGTATCGAAGAGCTTCGCCATCCACGTGTCGCCGCGTTTGCAGATGAGGTGCACCGGCCGGCCCGCCGCGCGCAGCCGCAGCGCCAATGGCATGAAGTCGCGATCATTCGAAACGATGCAGAAGTCCTGCACGCTGCCGGAGTGCAACAGGTCCATCGCCTCGATGACAAGCGCAATGTCCGTGCCGTTCTTGGCCGCTCCGCCCGGCTGCAGGCCGCGCATCTCGCAGATTTCATCGCGTGCGGCGCCCTGCCAGTCGGCCATCGCGCTCGGCCTGCCGAAGAGGCGCTTGACCACGGCTGTCCCCAATGCCGCGACCTGCGCAAAGATAGCCGGGGCAAAGCTGGCCGAAATATTGTCGGCATCGATAAGAACCGCAATGCGCTGCATGAAAACCTCCCAAACGACGGGAGTATTCCATCACTTGCTCTATCAAGTGCTGACGCTTTGCCTAAATTTATTATTGTGCTCGGCGCGGCAGGAGCCCGTTGAGGAACAGCCCCTCGAGATAGCGCGCGGCGTCCTCGAAGCGGCGCGCACCGCCGCGCTCCGGGCCGAGCACGGCGCGCACCTGCACGTCGAAATCGGCGTAGTGCTGCGTCGTCGCCCAGATCGAAAAGAGCAGGTGATAGGGGTCGGCGCGGGCGATGCGGCCCTCCGCCATCCAGCTCTCGATGACCTCCGCCTTGGCGTCGACCAGCGCCTTGAGCTCGCCCTCCAGCACGTCGATGGCGTGCGGCGCCCCCTGCAGCATCTCGTTGGCGAACAGCCGACTCTCGCGCGGGAAATCGCGGGCCATCTCCAGCTTGCGCCTGAGATAGGAGCGCAGCTCGGGGATCGGGTCGCCCGTCGCGTCGAGCTCGCGCAGCGGCGCCAGCCACAGATCGAGCATCGAGGTCAGCAGCCGCCGGTGGATCGCTTCCTTGGAGGCGAAATAGTAGAGCAGGTTGGGCTTGCTCATCCCCGCCGCGTCGGCGATCTGGTCGATGGTCGCGCCGCGGAAGCCATGCACCGAGAAGATGTCGAGCGCCGCCTCGAGGATCGCATCCTGCTTCTCGCGCTGAATGCGCGTCTTCGCTCTGGCCCTGGCCGGCGCCGGCATGGTCGCGATCCTCGGCTCGCCTGGCGCGCATTTTCACCTTGATCGGCTGGGTGGGAATGCTACCATTTTTCCAACTGGTCAAATTTCTGGGCAAAGCGGCCCGGCCGTCAAGAGCAAAAGCTCGCACGAGAGCTTGGCCGGGCGGGCAGTGACCGGGCCAACGTCGAGGGGGAGCTCCGCGTGTCCAGCCGTCAAAATGTGGCGCCGAACGATCTCAGCGCTTTCTGGATGCCGTTCACGGCCAACCGGCAATTCAAGAAGGCGCCGCGCATGCTCGTCGGCGCCAAGGATATGCACTACACCACCACCGACGGGCGCCAGGTGCTCGACGGCACGGCGGGCCTGTGGTGCGTCAATGCCGGCCACGGCCGCCCCAAGATCGTCGAGGCCATCGCCAACCAGGCAGCCGAGCTCGACTACGCGCCGGCCTTCCAGATCGGCCACCCCAAGGCCTTCGAGCTCGCCAATGCCGTGGTTGCCATCGCCCCCGAGGGGCTCAACCACGTGCTCTACACCAATTCCGGCTCCGAGGCGGTGGAGACGGCGCTGAAGACCGCCATCGCCTATCACCGCGTCAAGGGCGACGGCAGCCGCTTCCGCCTCATCGGCCGTGAGCGCGGCTATCATGGCGTCAATTTCGGCGGCATCTCGGTGGGCGGCATCGTCTCCAACCGCAAGATGTTCGGCACGCTTTTGACCGGCGTCGACCACCTGCCGCACACCCACACCCCGGGCAAGCACCAGTTCACCCGCGGCGAGCGCGCGGAGGGCGGCGAGGCTCTCGCCAACGAGCTCGAGCGGCTGGTGACGCTGCACGACGCCTCGACCATCGCTGCCGTCATCGTCGAGCCGGTGGCCGGCTCGACCGGCGTCCTCATCCCGCCCAAGGGTTATCTGCAAAAGCTCCGCGAGATCACCCGAAAATACGGCATCCTGCTGATCTTCGACGAGGTCATCACCGGTTTCGGGCGCCTGGGCACGCCGTTCGCCGCCGACTATTTCGGCGTTGTCCCCGACATGATCGTGTGTGCCAAGGGGCTCACCAACGGCACCATCCCGATGGGCGCCGTGCTCGTCACCTCCGAGATCCACGACGCCTTCATGCAGGGCCCCGAGCACCTCATCGAATTCTTCCACGGCTACACCTATTCGGGCAACCCGGTGGCCTCGGCGGCGGGCCTCGCAACGCTCGAGACCTATCGCGACGAGGGGCTGCTGACGCGCGGCGCGAGCCTTGCCAGATATTGGGAAGACGCGCTGCATTCGCTGAGGGACCTGCCGCACGTCATCGACATCCGCAACCTCGGCCTCGTCGGTGCCGTCGAGCTCGAGCCCATTGCCGGCGCGCCGGCCAAGCGGGCCTTCGCCGCCTTCGTCAAGGCCTTCGAGAGCGGCATTCTGATCCGCACCACCGGCGACATCATCGCGCTGTCGCCGCCGCTCATCGTCGAGAAAAGCCACATCGACCAGCTCATCGGCACGCTGAGCACCGTTCTCAAGGGCCTCGAATAATGCAGACGATCCTCAACGCCGTGGGCGGCCAGCTCGTCAAGTCGGCGAGCGGCCGTACCTCGCCCGTGTTCAATCCGGCGACGGGCGAGCAGATCGCGGTGCTGCCGCTCTCGACGCCTGCCGAGATCGACGCGGCGGTCAAGGACGCCAGGGCGGCGCAGCCGGCCTGGGCCGCCACCACGCCGATGAAGCGCGCCCGCATCATGTTCCGCTTCAAGGAGCTGCTCGAAAAGCACGCCGACGAGCTGGCCGAGAAGATCTCGCGCGAGCACGGCAAGGTGCATGGCGACGCGCTCGGCGAGATCGCCCGCGGCATCGACTGCGTCGAGTTCGCCTGCGGCATCCCGCATCTCCTCAAGGGCGAGTTCTCGCGCGATGCCGGGCCGGGCATCGACACCTATTCCGACCGCCAGCCGCTCGGCGTCGTCGCCGGTATAACGCCGTTCAACTTTCCCGCGATGGTGCCGATGTGGATGTATCCGCTGGCCATCGCCTGCGGCAACACCTTTGTCCTGAAGCCCTCCGAGCGCGACCCGTCCGGCCCCATGTTCGCCTGGCAGCTCCTCATGGATGCCGGCCTACCCGAGGGCGTGCTCAACGTCGTCCACGGCGACAAGGAGGCGGTGGACACGCTGCTCGATCATCCCGACGTCAAGGCGGTGAGCTTCGTCGGCTCCACCCCCATCGCCGAATATGTCTATCGGCGCGGCACGCAGTCAGGCAAGCGCGTGCAGGCGCTGGGCGGCGCCAAGAACCACATGATCGTCATGCCCGACGCCGACATGGACCAGGCCGCCGACGCGCTGATGGGCGCCGGCTACGGCTCGGCCGGCGAGCGCTGCATGGCCATCTCCGTCGCCGTGCCGGTGGGCGAGGCGACCGCCGAGGCGCTGATCTCGCGGCTGAAGCCGCGCGTCGAGGCGCTCAGGATCGGCCCCGCCACCGACCGCGACGCCGAGATGGGCCCCATCGTCTCGAAGGCCCAGCGCGACAAGATCGTCGGCTATATCGATGCCGGCGTCGCCGCGGGCGCCGAGCTCGTCGTCGACGGGCGCGATTTCGCGCTGCAGGGCTACGAGAACGGCTTCTTCGTTGGTGGAACGCTGTTCGACAAAGTCACGCCCGACATGCAGATCTACCGCGAGGAGATTTTCGGGCCGGTGCTCTCGGTGGTGCGCGCGCCGTCCTTCAGGGACGCCGTGGACCTGATCCACGGCCACGAATACGCCAACGGCACCTCCATCTTCACGCGCGACGGCGACGCCGCCCGCGCCTTCGCCAGCGACATCGAGGTCGGCATGGTGGGCATCAACGTGCCCATCCCGGTGCCGGTCGCCTATCACAGCTTCGGCGGCTGGAAGCGCTCGGTGTTCGGCAGCCACGGCATCTACGGGCCCGAGGGCGTGCATTTCTATACCCGCCTCAAGACCGTCACCACGCGCTGGCCGGCCGGCATCAAGGGCGGCGCGGAGTTCACCTTCCCGAGCATGAAATAGGGTCCGCCATGTCCCACCCCGCAGCCCCCGGCGAGAATCTTCGCATCAATCCCGACCGGCTGTGGGACTCGATCCACGCTCTCGCCGAGATCGGCCCGGGCGTCGCCGGCGGCAACAACCGGCAGACGCTGACCGATGCCGACGCCGAGGGCAGAACGCTGTTCAAGTCCTGGTGCGAGGACGCCGGCCTGACGCTGGGGCTCGACCGCATGGGCACCATGTTCGCGCGCCGCGAGGGCAGCGAGCCGGGGCTCGACCCCGTCTTCATCGGCAGCCATCTCGACACCCAGCCCACCGGCGGCCGCTATGACGGCGTGCTCGGCGTATTGAGCGGGCTCGAGGTCATCCGCACCCTCAACGACCTCAACATCCGCACGCGCCGGCCCATCGTCGTCGTCAACTGGACCAATGAGGAGGGCGCCCGCTTCGCCCCCGCCATGCTCGCCTCCGGCGTCTTCGCCGGCGTGCACACGCTCGATTTCGCCTATGCCCGCAAGGACATGGAGGGCAAAAGCTTCGGCGACGAACTCCGGCGCATCGGCTGGGTCGGCGACGAGGCGCCGGGTGCGCGGAAATTCCACGCCTATTTCGAGTATCACATCGAGCAGGGCCCCATCCTCGAGGCCGAGGACCGGCAGATCGGCGTCGTGACGCACGGCCAGGGCCTGTGGTGGCTCGAGTTCACCCTCACCGGCAAGGAGGCGCATACCGGCTCGACGCCGATGTCGATGCGCGTCAATGCCGGCCTCGCCATGGCGCGCATCTTCGAGATGGTGCAGCAGGTGGCGATGGACAACCAGCCCGGCGCCGTCGGCGGCGTGGGGCAGGTGAAGTTCGCGCCCAATTCGCGCAACGTGCTGCCCGGCACGGTGGTCTTCACCGTCGACATCCGCTCGCCGGATCGGCAGAAGCTCGACGCCATGCGCGCCCGCATCGAGGCCGAGGCGCCCGAGATCTGTGCCGCGCTCGGCGTCGGCTGCGCCGTCGAGCCGGTCGGCCATTTCGATCCGGTGACCTTCGATCCGGCGCTGGTCGGGCGCGTGCGCGGCGCCGCCGAGCGCCTCGGCTACACGCATATGGACATCATCTCGGGCGCCGGCCACGACGCGTGCTGGATGCAGCGCGTCGGCCCCGCGGTGATGATCATGTGTCCCTGCGTCGACGGGCTCAGCCACAACGAGGCCGAAGACATCTCCAAGGACTGGGCCGCCGCCGGCGCCGACGTCCTCTTCCACGCCGTGGTCGAAACCGCGGAGATGGCGGAGTGAGAAAGCGGGCAGTCGGCAGTCGTTGCCCGCCGAGAGTGCGACTGCCGATTGCCGACTGCCGATTGCCTGTGAGCGGAGCGAACCCATGACCATCATCAAGAACGGCACCATCGTCACCGCCGACCTGACCTACAAGGCGGACGTGCGGATTGCAGGGGGCGTCATCGCCGAGATCGGGCCGAACCTGTCCGGCGGCGACACGCTCGACGCCACCGGCTGCTACGTCATGCCGGGCGGCATCGACCCGCATACCCATCTCGAAATGCCCTTCATGGGCACCTATTCGACCGACGACTTCGAGTCCGGCACGCGCGCCGCGCTCTCGGGCGGCACCACCATGGTGGTCGATTTCTGCCTGCCCAACCCCAACCAGTCGCTGCTCGAGGCACTCTCGATGTGGGACAACAAGACCTCGAAGGCGAGCTGCGACTATGCCTTCCACATGGCCATCACCTGGTGGGGCGAGCAGGTGTGGCGCGAAATGGCCGAGGTGGTCGATCGCGGCATCACCTCGTTCAAGCATTTCATGGCCTACAAGGGCTCGCTGATGGTGAACGACGACGAGATGTTCGCCAGCTTCCAGCGCTGCGCCGAGCTCGGCGCGCTGCCGCTCGTCCATGCCGAGAACGGCGACGTCGTCGCCGCCATGACCGAAAAGCT
>JBDHTK010000152.1:0-7389 GCA_039808625.1 Devosia sp.
ATGCCGGCGGCAGCC
This sequence comes from Devosia sp., assembly GCA_039808625.1. Classification (GTDB taxonomy): domain Bacteria; phylum Pseudomonadota; class Alphaproteobacteria; order Rhizobiales; family Devosiaceae; genus Devosia_A. Next base: position 16 of record JBDHTK010000152.1, read on the forward strand.
TGGCCGGTGGTCTTGAGGAACGTGCGGCGCGAGGGGAGCGACTTGCGATCGGAGCCGGATTCAAGGCCGGAGGACGGACGAGGGCTGGTCTTCACGCGCTTCAGCCTCGTCGGAATCGGCACCCGGCTCAAAACCTATGTGGCCGGTTTGGCGGGATTCGGGGGCAGGCGCGGAGGCGACGACGGCGCGTCGCCCTCCAGCAGCCGAGCAGGTTCAGACACACCTCGACGCCGAGGCCCGCCCCCCCCCTCCCCACCTTTCACCTCCCCACCTTTCACCTCCCCACTTTTCACCTTTCACTTCTTCGCCACGGCTTCGCGCAAGCTGGCGAAGGTCAGCCGCATCGTCACGATGGATGGCGACCGTCCGCGCGCCGTGAGCGGCGAGGCCGTGACGCTGGTGCTCGACCGCGAGATCGACGTGTCGCGCGGCGACGTGCTGAGCCATGCCGGCGCGACGCCGGAATATTCCAACCAGTTCCAGGCGCGCGTCGTGTGGATGGGCGAGGAGCCGGCGCTGCCCGGCCGCTCGTACCTGCTGAAGCTCGGCAGCCAGCTCGTGCCCGCGTCGATCACCGACCTCAAGTTCCGCACCAACGTCAACACGCTGGAGCAGAGCGCTGCCAAGACGCTGGAGCTTAACGAGGTGGGCACGCTCACCTTTGCCACCGATCGGCCGATCGTCTTCGACCCCTATGTCGAGAACGCCCGCACCGGTGCCTTCATCCTCATCGACCGGATTTCCAACGCCACGCTGGGTGCCGGGGTCATCGATTTCGGCCTGCGCCGCGCGCAGAACCTGAGCTGGCAAGCCTTCGACGTGAACCGCGAGTTGCGCGCCAGCATGAAGGGCCAGCGCCCGGCCATCATGTGGTTCACGGGCCTTTCGGGCTCGGGCAAGTCCACCGTCGCCAATCTCGTCGAGAAGCGCCTCGCCGCCGAGGGACGGCACGCCTATATCCTCGACGGCGACAATGTGCGGCACGGGCTCAACAAGGACCTCGGGTTCACCGACGAGGCGCGCGTCGAGAACATCCGCCGTGTTGCCGAGGTGGCGCGGCTGATGGCCGATGCCGGGCTCATCGTGCTCGTCTCGTTCATCTCGCCGTTCCGCAACGAGCGGCGCATGGCGCGCGAGATCGCCGGCGACGTGCGCTTCGCCGAGATCTATGTCGACACCCCTCTCGCCGTATGCGAGGCGCGCGACCCCAAGGGTCTCTATGCGCGGGCGCGGCGCGGCGAGATCAAGCATTTTACCGGCATCGACAGCCCGTTCGAGCCCCCCGAGCACGCCGAGATCGTGCTGCATGGCGCGACCGAGACGCCCGAGGACATGGCCGAGCGGTTGTTCGCGCGGTTCTTCGTCTGAACGCTATTCCGGCGTAGCGCTGACGATCTGCCCGGCCTCTGGCTCACCACGCGTTATGTTCTGACCGTTCGCGACATAGTCGACGAACTGCGCCGGCAGGCCCTCGCCATTGGCGAGGTCGGTGGTGGTCTGCAGGTGCATATGCAGATGCGGCTCCGACGTATTGCCGCTGTTGCCGCAGCGACCGAGCGTGTCACCGGCGACGACCCTGTCGCCCACGGCCACCGTGATGCTGCCCTCTTGCATGTGTGCGAGAAAGGCGAACTCGCCATTGCCCAGGTCGATGACGACGTGGTTGCCCGCCGGATGCCGGGGGTCGGTGGTGCCGATGGGATTGTCGGGCAGGTCGGCCGTGACCGCCGCCACGACGCCGGCGCCGGGGGCAAGGATGGGCTGGTCCCAGCAGTAGTAGCTGTCGAGCCGCGCGGCATCGCCGCCATGCGTCGCCCCGTCGCGGGAGATGACGAAGTCGAACGCGAAGCGCTGCGCGCGATTGGCGGCGTGGTAGTTCTGCTCCAGCGTCCGCCCGCCCCAGACGACGAACCACTCGCCCCGGAAGGGCAGGTGCAGCGTCGCCTTTGTCCGGTAGTCGAGGAAGCGGCTCTCGGCCAGGGTGGGCTTCTGGGTCACGCTGAAGCCGGCAACGCGTCCGTCGGCATCGAAGGCCCATTGCATCAGCACCGGAGCCTCGGCGCTCGACCAGGCCGAGGTTCGCACATAGAGCTCGATGCCCGGCGCGGGCGCCTGCACCGCTTCGTCAAGCACGGCCGTTTCGGTGCCGAACTGGCGGCCGACCTCGTCGCGGAAGCCCTGCACGTCCTCGGCACTGCCGAAGGCCTGCTGCATCTGCGGTGTCATCGCCACCCACACCGCGGCGATATTGCCGCCGAGGAAGGCGTCCGACATTTCGCGTCCGGCGCTTTGGGCATCCACCCCCAGCGCGGCCGTCGCCGGGATGAACAGGGCAAGGGCGGCGGCGAGGCGACGCATGAGGTTTCCTTTCATGCAAGGATCAGCCGGATGGCGTAGCCGAGAAGGGCGACGGTGAGGACGCCTGCGGCCCACAGGCCTACGAACCAGATGAGGCGGCTGGTCGTCTCGCGCATCAGTGATAGCCGTCCTCGGGGCGCACCTTGCCGCGGAACACCCAGTAGGCGTAGCCCGTATAGGCGAGGATGATCGGCACCAGCACCACCGTGCCGACGAGGAGGAAGCCGAGCGACGCGTCCGGCGCCGCCGCCTCGGCGATGGTCAGCGCCCCCGGCACGATATACGGGTAGAAGCTTATTCCAATCCCGGCGAAGCAGAGCACGAAGATGCCGAGCGCGCAGAAAAAGGGCAGGGCGTGCCGGTCATGGGTCAGCCCGCGCCACAGCCCGAGCGCGCAGATGGCGAGCAGCAGCGGGACGATGGCGGAAAAGACTGCCGTCGGCCAGCCGAACCAGCGCGCGAAATAGATGGGCTCGAGGAATGGCGTCCACAGACTCACGACCCCGATCAGCGCCAGCGTGGCGATGCCGGCCAGGTGGGCAAGGCGCCGGGCCCTTTCGCGCAGCGCGCCGGTGGTCTTGAGGTTGAGCCAGGTGGCGCCGAGCAGGCCGTAGCCGATGACGAGCGCGAGGCCGGTAACGACCGAGAACGGCGTCAGCCAGTCCCACCAGCCGCCGGCATAGGTGCGGTCGGCGACGCGGATGCCCTGCACCAGCGCCCCGAGCGCGATGCCCTGCATCAGCGCGGCGACGATGGAGCCGACAGCGAAGCCGACATCCCACACATGCCGCCAGCGTTCGGTGCGGAAGCGGAACTCGAAGGCCACGCCGCGGAAGATCAGCCCCAGCAGCATGGCGATGATCGGCACGTAGAGGGCGGGGAAGATGCTGGCATAGGCGAGCGGAAACACCGCCATGAGCCCACCGCCGCCGAGCACCAGCCAGGTCTCGTTGCCGTCCCACACCGGCGCGATGGTGTTCATCATGACGGTGCGGTCGTCGCGTTCGGGAAACAGCGGGAAGAGGATGCCGACGCCGAGGTCGAAGCCGTCGAGCACGACATAGGCGAGCACGGCGAAGGCGATGAGCCCGGCCCAGATGAAGGCGAGGTCAAACATTCTCGCCTCCCGCGCTCACCTGCTGTGCTGGCGTGATGCCGGCCGTGCGGATCGGGCCCTCGTCGAGGTCCGTGTCGCCGCCTTCCGGCGTGCGCCTGACGAGGCGCAGGATGTAGAACACGCCGGCGCCGAAGACGACGAAGTAGACGAGGATGAAGGCCACCAGCGAGGCGCCCACCGCCTCGGGGTCGATGCTCGACAGGCTGTCCGAAGTGCGCAGCAGGCCGTAGACGGTGTAGGGCTGGCGGCCGACTTCCGTGGTGTACCAGCCGGCCAGCACCGCGACGAAGCCGGAGGGGCCCATTGCCAGCGCGGCGCGATGCAGCCAGCGGCTCGTATAGAGCGTCTTGCGCCAGCGCGCCCATAGCGACCAGAGGCCCGTCGCCAGCATCAGGATGCCGAGGCCGACCATGATGCGGAAGGTCCAGAAGGGGATGAATGCCGGCGGTCGCTCGTCGGGCGGAAAGGCCGTCAGGCCCTGGATTTCGGCGTCCAGCGAGTGGCCGAGGATGAGCGAGCCGAGCTTTGGAATCTCGAGGGCGTAGCGCGTCTCCTCGGCCGCGTCGTCGGGCACGCCGAAAAGGATCAGCGGCGCGCCGGCCTGCGTTTCGTAGTGCCCCTCCATCGCGGCAATCTTGGCCGGCTGGTGCTCCAGCGTGTTGAGGCCGTGCTGGTCGCCGACGAAGATCTGGATGGGCGTCACCAGCGCCGCCATCCACATCGCCATCGAGAACATGACGCGCGCCTGCCGGTTGTCGCGGTCGCGCAGCAGGTGGAATGCGCCGACGGCGCCCACCGCGAAGGCGGTGGTGAGGAAGGCGGCGAGCACCGTGTGGATCAGCCGGTAGGGAAAGCTCGGGTTGAAGATGATCGCTATCCAGTCGACAGGCACGAACTGTCCCGCCTCATTGGTGGTGAAGCCGGCCGGCGTCTGCATCCAGCTATTGGCGGCGAGGATCCAGGTGGCCGAGATCAGCGTGCCGACGGCCACCATCGCCACGGCAAACATGTGCAGCCCGTCGCCGACGCGCTGGCGCCCGAACAGCGCGATGCCCAGAAACCCCGCCTCGAGGAAGAAGGCGGTCAGCACCTCGTAGCCCATCAGCGGCCCGATCACCGGGCCGGCCTTGTCGGCGAAGCGCGCCCAGTTGGTGCCGAACTGGTAGCTGATGACGATGCCGGAGACGACGCCCATCGCGAAGGTGATGGCAAACACCGTCTTCCAGTAGTCGAACAGTTTCAGGTAGGCCGCGTCGCGTTTCCACAGCCACAGCCCGTTGAGCACGGCGAGGTAGCTCGCCAGCCCGATCGAGAACGCCGGAAAGATGAAGTGGAACGAGATCGTGAACGCGAACTGGATGCGCGCCAGCAACTCGGCGCTCTGGCCAAAGGACATGGAAGCCTCCGTTCGAGCCTGCGTATGGACCATAACCCGCTGCGAGGCGATTGCGATGCGTCCGTCGTGCAGACAAATTGACATCGCCATATGTTCGTGACTTGTTCTTCAGGAGAGGAGAATGCGCCCTTGGATTCCAACGTCGACACCAGCCGCCTGAAGCGGCCGCTCCACGCGATGCCCGAGGACGTCCGCATGGCGCTGGAGCAGCACAAGCTCCTCGACGCCTATCGCCAGCGGCCGCCCTATCAGCAGAATGACTATGTCGGCTGGATCGGTCGCGCCAAGCTCCCCGCCACCCGCCGGAAGCGCCTCGACCAGATGCTTGCCGAGCTCAAGGCCGGCAGCGTCTACATGCACATGAAGTGGAACGGGTAGGGCTGCTGGCGCGCGGGGCAAAATGCCCTTGGCAAAGCAAGCCAAACCCGGTACACGGGCGCCGGCCCTGGGGCCTTGAGTGTTCCGCGATAGCTCAGTTGGTAGAGCGTTCGACTGTTAATCGAATGGTCGCTGGTTCGAGTCCAGCTCGCGGAGCCATTCCTTCCCGATCATGTCTGCCGGATTTCTGTGGCCCGCGCGCGTAGCGCGGCGAGGTCGGCGGGCGTGTTGACGTTGAGGAAGGGATCGGTCGCGGCCCATGGCGCGTAGTCGAGCGTCATGGCGCCCAATTCGCTGGCGAAGCGCTTGAGGCTGCGCGGGGCGGTGCCGGCGGCGAGGCGCGCGGGCAGGTCGGCGATGGCGCCGAATCGCCACAAGCCGTTGGTCGGGTAGAGCTGGCCGGCATAGGCCGCCAGCACCGCGGGCGCAGTGTCGAGCCGGGGCAGGGCGCGCGCCACGAAATCGTGCGGGAAAAACGGCGTGTCCACGGCCAGTGACAGCAGCAGGTCGGGCGGCCTTGCGGCGAGCGCGGCCACGGCGGCGGCGAGGCCAGCCACCGGGCCGGCATAGTCCGTCGCGAGGTCGCGGACGTGGTACGGCCCGGCCAACTCGTAGTCGCTGTGGCCCACGGCGAGCAGCACGGGCGCGCAGCCGGCCACGGCGGCAAGGGCGCGATCAGCGAGGCGTCCGTCGTCGAACGGCAGCAGCGCCTTGTTGACGCCGCCCAGCCGCGCGGCCCGCCCGCCGGCCAGCACCACGGCCGCGATCATTTGCGCCAGCCGAGCACGGCGACCAGCGCGATGCCGACCACGAGGCCCCAGAACGCGCCGCCGATGCCGATGAGGGTAATGCCGGAGGCCGTGGTGACGAAGGTGACGATGGCGGGCAGGCGCTCGTCCTCGGCGGCCAGCGCGCCGGCGAGGGCGCCGCCCAGGCTGGGCAGCAGCGCGAGGCCGGCGACGGCCTGGATGAGGAGCGGCGGCGAGGCGGCGATGAAGGCCGCGGCGACGCCGGCGAGCGCCGCGAGCACGAAATAGCTGGCGCCGGCGGCGACCGGCGCCAGCCAGCGACGGGCGGGATCGGGGTGCGCCTCGGGGCCGGCGGCGATGGCCGCGGTGATTGCCGCCAGGTTGATGGTCAGCCCCCCGGCGAAGGCGACGGCGGCGCTGGCGACGCCGGTGAGGACGAAGGGCGGGCCGCTGTCCACATGGTAGCCGTTGGCGCGCATCACGGCGAGACCGGTAAGGTTCTGCGAGGCCATCGTGATGACGAAGAGCGGCAGCGCGATCTTGACCAGTGCATCGAGCGTGAACACCGGCATGACGAAGACCAGCGGCGGGCCCTCCAGGCTGATGGCGCCACCCGGCAGCGCAGTGCCGAAGATCAGCATCAGCACTGCCGCGGCGACCGCCAGCGGCACGGCGTAGCGGCGCGCGAAGACGAGGCCGACGGCCCAGGCGGCGAGCATCGGCAGCGCCAGCGCCGGGATCTCGCCGACGGCACGCACCGGCGCGAGGCAGAGCTCCAGCAGGATGCCGGCGAGCATCGCGGCGGCGATGGCCGGTGGGATGCGGGCGACGGCACGGGCCAGCGGCCGCAGCAGGCCGGAGGCGACGACCAGCACCGCCACCATGATGAAGGCGCCGGCGGCGGCGGCAAAGCCGCCCTCGACGGGTTGCAGGCCGAGCAGGAAGGCGGCGCCGGGCGTCGACCAGGCAAAGCTCAGCGGAATGCGGATGCGCCAGGCCACCACCGAATTGAGCAGCCCCATGGCGAGGCTGACGGCGAACAGTCCCGAGGCCGCCTGCTCGGGCGTGGCGCCCATCTGCTGCAGGCCGGCGAGCACCAGCGTGAAGGTGCTGGCATAGCCGACGCCGGCGGCGAGCACGCCGGCCAGAATCGGCTGCGCCAGGTCGCCGGCGGCGATTTTCCGGGAGGTCGGGGGGGAAAGCGCGGACATGGGCGGAGAGCGGCCTTGGGCGGGCGGCGCGAAGCCGGGATTGTTGCTATGTTAATGGCTTTCGTATAGCAACCCCAGCCGTTGGCGAGGCCACGTGGCGGAGTGGTTACGCAGCGGATTGCAAATCCGTCTATGCCGGTTCGATTCCGGCCGTGGCCTCCAACG
>JBDHTK010000153.1:0-7387 GCA_039808625.1 Devosia sp.
GGCGCGGCCGTGCGGCTCGCCGGCGTGCTGCCAGAAGAAATAGGCCGTCTCGCGCAGGGCGGCTTCGTCGTATTTGGCAGTCATCGTCTCACCCTCCATGCCACGGCCGACCACGCGCCCAGCCTGAGGACCTCGCCCGTCTGGTCGAATGTTCCCGTCGCGACCGGGCGGTCCTGGATCGCGCAGGTGATGTCGATGGGGGCCTCGGAGGGATTGAGCGCAAGGCTCAGCGTGCCGGCTTCAAAGATCCAGTTGACGATCAGGCCGATGCCCTGGCGGGCGCTGCGGGTATCGAGACAGGGCGTTGCCGTCAACGGCCATACCAGCTCGCGCCGCAGCGCGGCGAGCGCGCGGAACCGCTCGACGGCGGCGCGGTGCGGGCCGCGGTCGAGTGTGTCCCAGCGCAGCTTGGCGCGCGCAAAAGTCGCCGGATCGTTGGGGTGGGGCAGGGCGCCCGCCGCCACCTCCTCGTTGAAGATGCCGCGCATCTCGTCGTAGCGCCGCGCGTCGGCGGCGTTGCCGTGCGCCTCGTCGAGATCGACGAAGAAGGGAAAGCCGCTCTCGAGATTGGCTTCGTCGCCCATGAAGCACAGCGGGATGTGGGGAGCTATGAACTTCACGAAATGCAGGAAGTCCAGCTGGTCGGGTCGCACGCGGCTCGCCAGGCGCCGCCCGTCGCTCCGGTTGCCGAGCTGGTCGTGGTTCTCGATGAAGGTGATGAACGAGTCCGGCGGCAGCCGGCTCGCCGGGCCGCCCCGGGTGCGGCCGTCGCTCTCGGGCCCTTCGGCGCCATCGTGCACGAAGCCGTCGGCAAGCGCCTTTTCGAGGTCGGCGATGGGGTCCTTGTCCGGGTCGTCGTAACCGGTCTTGCGGCCTTCGCCGGTGGCCAGGTAGGTCAGCACGTGGTGCATGTCGTCGTTCCACTGCGCCCAATAGGTCATGGGGACGTTGTGAGCGTCGCGCTCCAGCCAGTGGAAGGCGTTCTCGACGTTTTCGATGATCAGTCGCGCCTCGGGCTTCACCGCGCGCGCGGCCTGGGCCAGCTCGCCCAGGAACACGTCGCGCGCCTTCGTCCGGATCTCGTGGACGGCGTCGAAGCGCAGCCCGTCGAAGTCGAACTCGTCGAGCCACATCTGCGCGTTCTCGTAATAGAACGCCCGCACGGGCGCGCGCTGGAAGTCGATCGCCGGCCCCCACGGCGTTTCTTCACTGTCGTCGAACCATTCGGGCGCGTAGTGCGCGATGTAGCCGTCGACCGCCCCGAAATGATTGTAGACCACGTCGAGGATCATGCTCAGATCCAGTGCATGCGCCCGGTCCACCAGCGCGCGCAGCGCGGCCGGCGGGCCGTAGCTGGCTTCCGGTGCGTAGACCAGCGTGCCGTCATAGCCCCAGTTGCGCGCGCCGGGGAACTCGTTGACCGGCATGATCTCGATGCAGGTGTAGCCGGCGTCGCGAAAATGCCCGAGGCGATCCGCCAGGGCCGCGAACGTCCCCTCGGGCGTTGCCGCGCCCACATGCACCTCGCAGATGACGCATTCGTGCCACGGGCGGGGCGGGCGGCCGGTGCGTGGTGGCAGCGGCGCGCGCACGACGCTCCAGCCATCGGCGTCCGTGGCCTGCTGGCGCGAGGCGGGATCGGGAAAAAGCCGGCCGCCGGCCTCGAAGCGGTAGCGCGCGCCGGCGCCCACGCCCGCCACGCGGCGCGACCAGAACCCGTCTGCCCGCCGCGCGAGCCTGAGCGGCGCCTGGCCGTCGAGATGCAGGACGATCTCCGGCTGGCCCGGCGCCCACAGGCGGAAGCTGGTACCGGTGTCGTCCAGGAGGGGGCCGAAGCGCGGCGGCATGGCGGACCTTGCGGGGGGCAGGTGAGGCTGGCTGCTCAACTCGCCTCTCGAACGCCGGTTCCGCTACGGCACGCTGAAGACCTGGGCGAAGCAGCGCGGCATGGCCGACGCGACCCTCGCCGAGGAGATCGCCACCGACAGGAAGCCCGGCCAGGTCGGCATCGCCGAGGCCAACCGCGAGGCGGCCTGATCGCCGCCCGCCTCACTGCGGGCCGCCGGGGCGCGTCGTCCCGGCGGCGCGACCGGCTCAGGCGGCCTTGATGTCGATCTTCCGTGCCGGCTCTTGGGCCGCCGGCGTCTTGGGCAGCGTGATCTTCAGCACGCCCTTGTCGAAGCGCGCGTCGATCTTGTCGGGATCGACGCCCTCGGGCAGGGCGAAGACGCGCTCGAACGAACCGAAGTGGCGCTCCTGCAGGTGGTAGCCCTTGGACTCGTCCTGCTTTTCCTCGCGCTTCTCGCCCTTCATGACGAGGTTGCCGTTGCGTAGCGTCACCTCGATTTCCTTGGCATCGAGGCCCGGCACCTCGGCCGTGATCTCGAAGGCGCCGTCCTTTTCGACGATATCGACGGCTGGCACCTTCCAGTCGAAGGCGCGACGGAACAGCGGCTCGACATTGAAGGCCCGGGACGGCAGCGTCTTGCGCCAGCCATTGCCGAAGTCGTCGAACAGGCGGTCGACTTCCTGACGGAGCGAGTCCAGCGAAAACCACGGGGCGGGGGCCGGCGCGTTCGTCTCGGCCTTTGCGGGGGTCTTGTTCGCAGTTTCGATCATGGATTTGTCCTCCATTTCTAGCGGGAACAGACTAGCGCCCGTTTAGATAGGCGCGCATTGATGTGGGTCAATAGAGCCCGGGCGCGCCGCCGGCCGGGAAAAAAGTCGTCTCGGCCGCGAGCTTGGGGCGGCGCGGCCGAGACGTTTCTGCACCGGCCGATGAGGGGGTGGCCGGGCGGAAAGTCTAGTTGGCGAGCAGGCGGTTGACCCCGGCGGCGCCGAGCAGGTCCCGTGTCACCCCGCCGAACAGCCACTCCCGGAAGCGGCTGTGCCCGTAGCCGCCGGCCACGATGAGGTCCGGCGCGGCGCCGGGTGTGGCGAGGCCGAGCGCCTCGGTGAATTCCGCCTGCTGCCGGACGAGCGTGCTCGCGGCGTGGATGCCGTGCTGGCCGAGCCAGGCGATGACGTCGCTGAGGCTTTCCGTCTCGCTGGCCGTGTCGCCTTCGCTGCGTGTGACCACGCTCACCTGCGTGGCGCGCTGCAACAGGGGCAGGGCGTCCGCCAGCGCGCGGCGCGCCTCCCGCGTATCCTTCCACGCGACGACCGCGCGTGCGAGGCCGAATTCCCGTGCGCCGCCGCCGACGACGATCACCGGCCGCCCGCCGGCGAGGACGAGGTGGCCGGGGTCCAGCATCTCGAGCGGCTCGACGACGTCGTCCGTGGCCACCACGACGAGATCGGCGCGCCGCGCCTGGTCGATGAGCATGTCGGTGGTGCCCGCGACGTAGCTGCGCCAGCGCACCGGCACGGCGGCCGGCACCAGCCCGCGGAAGCGTGCCTCGGCGCGCTCCAGCCGCTCCTCGATGCTCCGGCGTTCCGCCGCGTAGTAGTCGACCGCAAGTTGCGCGCCGCCGGCCCCGGCATAGACGAGGTTGGGCTGCGCCGCGGCGAGCCCGGTAAGCTCGGCGCCATAGGTCTCGGCGAGGCGGGCGGCATAGGTGACGGCCGCGTGCGAGTCGCTCAGGCCGACATTGACGAGGATGGAACGGATTTCCATGACGATCTCCTTTGAGCTGCTGTCGTTGGGGTCATTGCGCCGAGGTCGGCATGGCCGGTGCGGGCGCCGGCGCGCCCGGCTGCGCGGCGTCGTCGCGGCACCAGCCGCCGACGATGCGCGCGGCGGTGACGCCGAACCCGAAGGCCCGCAGCACGAGCGTGACGCCCCAGCCAAGGAACGGCACGAGGATCAGCAGGCCGGCGACGACCAGCGACAGCGCCAGGACGACGAGCCGTTGCGCCGTGCTGCGGACCGGCGCGACCGCCGACCAGATCCGCATGCCGACGAAATACGCGCCGGCGAGATAGGCGAGGCTGCACGCCACCGCCACGTAGAGCAGCACCACCGGCAGCAGCACGATGCCGACGACGGTGAGCGCCGTGGCCGGCACGAGCCCGAGCGTTGCCGCAAAGGCCAGCACGCCCAGTCCCAGCCGCCGGAAGGGGTGGCTCGCCGACAGCGTGGTCAGCTCGCCGACCAGCCGCGGCGCGGCGGCGATGAACACCGCCCCGACGACGAACAGCAGCAGCCACCACAGCACCGTCGCCCACGCCGTGAACCAGAAGCCGCGCAGTACGCTCTCGACGGTCCGCCCGGTCTCGCCGGCATAGTCCGGCGTGGCGATCTGCTCGAACGTCACGCGCTCGGCCGGGGCGACGCTGGCGGGCACCGCCGGCGCCGTCGGCGCGTGGATGGCGACGGTGCCGTCGACGCGCGCGTTGGGCCCGAAGCTGAGGGCCTCGCCATAGAAGCTGAAGTCGCCGCTGACCGGCGCGTTGAGCGTCAGGGCGCCGGCGGTGGCGAGCAGCGCGCCGTCGATGGGGGTATCGACGACGAGGTTGGCGCCGGCGAGGCGCGCATTGCCGGCGATCGGCGCGGTGCCGCCGAGGGTGACGCTGTTGCCCATTGCGGTGAGGTCGCCGCCGATGGCGCCGGTCACCGTCACGGCAAAGCCGGCGGCATAGAGATCGCCACCCACGTCGGCGGCGGCGCTGACGGTGTAGCCGGCCAGGTGCGCGCTGCCGCTCACCGGTGCGCCGAGCGTGACCGTGAAGCCGGCCGCGAAGGCGTCGCGCGCCACGGGCTGGCTGAGGGTGGCGGTCTGCCCGGCGGCATAGGCGTCGCCGCCAAAGGCGAGGTTGACCTGGTCCGCCATCGCGCCGCCTGGCATGAGGCTGCCCAGGACGATCATCACATGCAGCAGCTTCATCGGAATCTCCTGTTGGCTGGGAGCATCGTGCGCCCCCCGGCCGGGCCGCTGCTTGATGCCGATCAAATCACCTCGCTACTTGATCTCGATCAAGAAGACCTCGCCCGCCGCATGGAATGCAGCTCGCATGAGCCGTGCCGGCGCACGGCGGCTGAACCAGACGAGGTTGTCGTGCCCCTCCGCGCCCTGCTGCCGATCCTGACCTATCCCGACCCGACGCCCGTGGCGGCGCTGACTCGTGCCGCGAGCCTCGCCGTGGCGCTGCGGGCGCAGCTGACGGCCATCGTCCACGAGGTCGACATCCCGCCCATCACCAACCCCGTCGCGGGGGTGCTTGTCGACGTGAAGGCCGAGGCCGCCGCCGCCGAGCGGCTCAGCCGCCAGCGCGGCCAGGAGATCGGCCAGCGCCTCGATCAGCTCTGCCGGCGGCTCGGCCTGCCGCTGGCGACCGAGACGCTGCGGGTCGAGCGGCCGTGTGGAGAAGCGGTCGCCGCGGCGGCGCGGACCTTCGATCTCACCCTGCTGGTCTGCCGGCCCGACAGCACCGACCACGCGCTGCTCGAGCAGGACGTGCTGTTCGGCTCCGGCGGGCCGGTGGTGATCTTCCCCGCCGACGACGCGCCGAGCCATATCGGGGTCGTCGCCGTAGCCTGGGACGGCAGCCGCGCGGCGGCCAGAGCTATCCGTGACGCGGTTCCGCTGCTCAGGCAGGCCGGCGGCGTCCGCCTGCTGACCTGCAGCGAGGACAAGCCGATCAGCGCGCGCGCCATCGACGGCATGATGACGTTCCTCGCCGCGCATGAGATCGAGGCGAGGCACATGTCGATCGGGCTTGCCGGGCAGGCCGTCGGCATGGCACTCCAGCATGCGGCGCTTGCGCAGGATGCGGGCCTGCTGGTCATGGGAGCCTATGGTCACAGCCGCCTGCGCGAGTTCATCCTGGGCGGCGCCACGACGTCGGTGCTGAACGCGCCCGTCCTGCCGCTGTTCATGTCGCACTAGCCGGAGGCCGCCTTGGAACGCATCAGGATCACGCAGCACAGCTCGCTCGGCGCCGTCTGGTTCGCCGGCTGGCTGTTCACCATCGGCTACCTGAAGCTCAACTTCTGGATGGGCCTTCTCGGCCTTGTCGTCTGGCCCTATTTCCTGGGCGCCCACTTCGCACCCTAGGCCGGGGCCGGCGCTTGTTGCTGCCGGACGGACTGCCTAATATGGTCGCGGCTTCGCGGCAGGAGACGAGGTCTTGCACGCTCTGACAAGATCACCCGCGTTCCCCTACGGGATCGCGGTCATTCTCGTTGTGGTCGCCTATGTTCTGCGGCTGTCGCTCGCCAACCTCCTCACCGGCATGGCGGGCCTGCTGTTCACGCCCGCGATCCTGGTGCCGGCGCTGCTCGGCGGCCTGTTGCCCGGACTGTTCGCCACCGCGCTGGCGCTGCCGGGAGTGCTGTATTTCTCGCTCCAGACGCAGGTCTCGTCCGAGTCCGACGTGCTGGCCATCACCACGGCGCTGTTTGGCGTGGTCGGCGCGGCCATCGCCGGGCTCGGCGGCCTGCTGCACCGCGCCCGCCGCGAGTGGGCGGTCATCAGGAACAGCCTCGAGGACCAGCAGGCCCATTTGCGCGCGGTGCTCGACACCGTGCCCGACGCCACCGTGGTCATCGACGCCGACGGCACCATCACCTCGTTCAACGCCGCTGCCGTGCGCCAGTTCGGCTATCGGCCCGACGAGGTCATCGGCGACAATGTGCGCCTCCTCATGCCGTCGCCCTACCGCGAGCAGCATGACGGCTACCTGCGGCGCTACCTGTCCACGGGCGAGCGCCGGATCATCGGCACCGACCGGGTCGTCGTCGGCTGCCGCAAGGACGGCTCGACCTTCCCGATGAGCCTCACCGTCGGCGAGACGCGCTCCGGCGGGCAGGTGCACTTCATCGGCTTCATCCGCGACCTGACCGAGCGGCAGGAGGCGGCGGCGCGGCTCGAATCCGTGCAGGGCGAGTTGGCCCGCCTCTCCCGCCTCAGCGAGCTGGGAGAGATGGCCTCGACGCTGGCCCATGAGCTCAACCAGCCGCTCTCGGCCATCGCCAACTATGTGCAGGGCTGCGTGCGGATTGCCGCCGGCCTGCCCGGCGAGCAGGCGAAAATGCTGACCGGTGCCCTGCACGAGGCCGCGCGGCAGGCCCTGCGTGCCGGCGACATCATTCGCCACCTGCGCGAGTTCGTGACGCGCGGCGACACCGAGCGGCAGATGCACGACATCAAGAACCTCATCGAGGAGGCCGGGGCGCTCGCCCTCATCGGCTCGCGCGAGCGCGGCATCCGGACGAAATTCGATTTCACCGCCGGGCACGGCCAGGTGGTCGTCGACCGCATTCAGATCCAGCAGGTGCTCACCAACCTGATCCGCAACGGCATGGAGGCGATGCGGGACAGCGCCACGCGGGAGCTGACGATCCGCACGCTCTCGGGCGCCGACGGCATGCTGACCGTCGAGGTGGCCGACACCGGGCCGGGCATCGCCGACGACATCGCCGCGCATCTGTTCCAGCCCTTCGTCA
>JBDHTK010000154.1:0-7348 GCA_039808625.1 Devosia sp.
AGGTGCTGAACCGCCACGCGCCGCATCCCTATGTCGAGATCCATCCCACCGACGCCGCCCGCCTCGGCATCGGCCTCGGCGACATGGTCGAGATGACCTCCCCGCACGGCCGCTGGGAAGGCGTGGCGATGGTGGTCGATACGGTGCGCCCCGGCGAGGTGTTCGTGCCCTTCCACTATGGGCGCGGCGCGCAGTCGGCCAACCAGCACACCTGGTACGCGCGTGATCCCATCAGCCATCAGCCGCAACTGAAGTCGTCCCCCGTCGCGGTGCAGCGGCTGAGCTTCGGCACGCCCGAGCCGTGGCTGCTGGAGCGGCTGGCGGAGCTCGACGGCGAGAACACCGAGCCCTTCGCGGCACGGCGCCTTTAGCCGTGCTGGCGGCCAACATCGCCGTCCGCGTCGCGGTGGCCGCGGTGTTCGCGGTCATCTGGTGGAAACGCCGCCTTCCTCCGACGCCGGCTGCTGCACCGCCTCGTATTTGAGCGCCACGGCGCCCGAGGCGAAGTCGTGCCGCCCGACCAGCCTGAGCCGGAGCGGTTTCGACAGCCTGTCGAGGAGGCGCGGCCCGTGCCCGGCGATGGTCGGCAGCACCACGAACTCGTACTCGTCGATCAGCCCCATCTCGGCCAGCGCCAGCGGCAGCGTCACGCCGCCGGTCAGCAGCCCCCGCCCCGGCTGCGCCTTGAGCGCGCGCACCGTGGCCTCGAGCGCCGCGCCGCGCACCAGCTCGGCATTCCAGTCCACGGCGCTCAGCGTGTCGGAGACGACATATTTCTTCGCCGCGTCGATCGTCTGCGCGAACGGGATCATCCATGGCTCGACCCAGTCGGGACTCGCGCCCTGCGCCACGTCGCGCCACACCAGCATCATCTCGTAGGTGACGCGGCCGAACAGCAGCGCGTCGGCGCGCCGCAGGCTGTCGGCGTGAAAGCTGTCGCTCTCGGCGTCCGGCATGCCGGCTTCGTGGTCGACGCAGCCGTCGAGCGTCACGTTGATGCTGTAGCGCAGCTTCCGCATCCGCGCAGCCTGCCACACTCCCCGGCGGAGTCAAACCATGTCAGGCCGGGGCGGCGGCGTCGTCGGGCGTGCGGGCATAGGCGGCGGAGAGCTGGCGGTAGTATTTCGAGTTGAGCGCCAGGATGGTGAGGATGGCGCCCGCCACGCCCGCCAGCGTGAACACCAGCGCCATGCCGCGCGCCGGGCCGGTGCCGAACCAGTCGCCGATCCAGGCGGCGCCGGCGCCGCCTTCGCTCATGAACGGGATGACGACGAACTCGGTTAGCGGCCCGATGAGGAAAGCGGTGAGCGGCGAGGCCGCCTGCTCCACCGATTGCGCGAAGCCGAAGACGCGGCCCTGCCGCTCGACCGGCACCACTTTTTGCAGCGTCGTCTGCTCGGCGGCCTCGGCGAAGGGGCCGAGGAACATCCACACGAAGCACCCGGCCGCCAGCAGCCAGAACGACGGCTGCAGCGTGAACACCGCGCCGATGCCCCACATGCCGAGATTGACGAGCAGCAGCGTGCGCAGCGGATTGCTGCCGAGCCCGACGCGCGAGATGACGAGCCCGGCGGCGATGAAGGCCATCGACAGCACGCCGAAGGTCAGCCCCCACACCTCCACCGCCACCAGCGACAACCCGTAGGCGTCGAGCAGCGCCATGAAGATGCCGCCGAGGAAATTGTTGAAGGTGGCAAAGAAGATGAGCGCGAACAGCCCCGGCACGCCGGCGATGACGAGGATGGTGCCGCTGATGTCGACGCGGCGCCGTTCCGGCGGCGCGCCCGGCACCGGCGCGGCGCGCTTCTCGTCGATGGCGAAGGTCAGCAGATGCGCCGCGGCCAGCAGCGTCAGCCCGAGCGCGAACACCATCACGCCGAACATGCCGCCGAAGGCGACGAGAAAGCCCGAGATCACCGAGGTGGTGAGGAAGCCGATGCCCGACACCATGCCCACGAGGCCGTTGGCCTTGTCGCGCGTCTCCTCGGGGATCAGCACCGTGACCAGCGTCGGCAGCGCGATGGAGCGGATATTGCCGACGATGACGCCAAGCATGACGACGAACACGAAGGCCCACAGCCACACGCTCGTCACCTCGGTGAAGCTGCCCGGCGGCGCCGCGAGCAGCAGCGCGAAGCCCACCGCATAGAGTCCGGCCGAAACGAGGCTCGAGCCGAGCATGGCGTCCTTCTTGCCGTAGTGGTCGACGAGGCTGCCGAACCAGAATCCCAGCCCTGCCGTGAGGACGAGGTAGATGCCGGCGATCATGCCGGTCGCGAACACCGAGCGGGTCTCGAGGAATACCCAGAACGTCACCGCGAACCACACGGTGAAATTGGTGACGTTGGCAACGAGGGTGTTGCCCAGGATCTGGTAAAAAGCAGCGTTCATGCCGACCTCGGCGCTTCGGGGGGCGGCATGCCTAGCCTATCCGCCGGCCCGCGTCACCCCTGCGCGCCCGCTGGCGCGCCGCCCCGTGCCCCTGATAGATTTGCCGGCCGCCGATTTTTCGGCGCCATTGTCGATTTTGGCGCTGCCCGTTCGTCGTTGACCCAGACTGTCCTCAAGGAGCCGGAACATGGAGAACCGTTATGGCTGGGTCATCGTCGCCGCGGGCGCGGTGATCACCTGCGTGGCGATGGGGGCGATGTTCGCCCTGCCCGTCTATCTGCAACCGATGGCCGAGGAGACCGGCTGGACGCGCGCCGGCATTTCCGGGGCCATGACCGTCGGCTTCATCGTCATGGGCGTCGCCGGCTTCGCCTGGGGCACGATCAGCGATCGGATCGGCGCCCGCCCGGTGGTGCTCATCGCCTCGGCGCTGCTCGGCCTCGGCCTCGCCGTCGCCAGCACGGCGCCCAACCTTGTCGTCTTCCAGGCCGCCTATGGCGGGCTCGTCGGTGCCGCAGGCGGCGCCTTCTTCGCGCCGCTGATGGCCACCACCGTCGCCTGGTTCGACCGGCACCGCAGCCTCGCCGTGTCGCTGGTTTCCATCGGCGGCGGCGTCGCGCCGATGGTCATCACGCCGCTCGCCAGCATCCTCATCTCCACCTATGGCTGGCGCAGCGCCATGCTGATGACCGCCGTCGGCGCCAGCCTCGTGCTCATCCCCGCCGCGCTGCTGATCCGCCGGGCGCCGGTCCTCGCGGCCGCGCCGGCGGGCGCCGCCGCCGCCCCGGCGAAGACCTCCCCAGCCTTCGCGGCGCTGCGCACGCCGCAGTTCATCGTGCTGGCGACCACCTTCTTCCTCTGCTGCGCCGCGCATTCCGGGCCGATCTTCCACACCGTGAGCTACGCCATGCTGTGCGGCGCCTCGGCGCTGGCGGCGGCGAGCATCTACAGCGTCGAGGGCGTGGCCGGGCTCTTCGGGCGGCTGCTCTTCGGCCTGCTCGCCGACCGGATCGGCGTGCGCAAGGTCATCGTCGGCGGCCTGGCGCTCCAGGCCATCGGCATCTACGCCTATATCTACGTCTCGGAGCTCCAGCATTTCTACTTGCTGGCCGTGGTGCTCGGCCTCGTCTATGGCGGCGTCATGCCGCTCTATGCGGTGCTCGCGCGCGACTATTTCAGCGCCGGCGTGATGGGCACCGTGCTCGGCGCCGCGACCCTGACGTCGAGCCTCGGCATGGCCTTCGGGCCGGTCGGGGGCGGCTGGCTCTACGACACGTTCGGCAGCTATCACTGGCTCTACATCGCCTCGGCCGGCGTCGGCATCGCGGCGGCGGCGATGGCCCTCGCCTTCCCACCGCCCGGGCGCGCCGCCGGGCCGGCCGGCACCCCGCAGCCGGCCTGACGCCGGCCCGGGGGGCGATTTTCTCCCCGGCAGCGGCTTGCCGTGCTAAGGTGGGCCCATCGCTCTCGGTGCCGGGCGCAAGCCTGCGCCCGGCCCTGTCGGCCAAAGCGCCAAGGAGACGGTATGCCCACCGCCCGCAAGACTCCCGCCAAGCCGCCCTCCTCCCGGACGCGGCGCCAGCCGGCCACGCTGCGCGAGCCGGAAGCGGAGGGCTTCGGCTTCACCGCCGCGCCGCAGCCGCCATCGCCGCGCCGCGTCGCCACGCCGCCGGCGCATCGCTACCGCGTCGGCGACACGCTGCGCATGCTCCCGGGCGGCTATTCGTCGGCCCGCCCCGCCGCCGGCTGCCGCGTCGTCGCGCTGCTGCCTTACGAGGGCCACGGCGCCCTGCTCTATCGCGTCCGCAGCGACACCGAGGCCTTCGAGCGCGTCGTCCCCGAGGCCGATCTCAGCCGCACCTGAGCCGCCGGCATGGCAGCTTCGCGCGCCTTGCGCACAAAAGCGACTTGTATTTCGCCACATTGATGTGCATCTGTGCGCGCATACGTTCGCTACCGTCTCGCGCTGACGACGGTCCGGTCCGCCGGCCCTTTGCTTCCTGAGAACTGCCGATCGTCGCCGGTTTGGCATGTCGCCACCCGGAATCGCCTTTTCAAAGGACCCAGTCATGGCCGAAGGCACTGTCAAATTCTTCAACACCACCAAAGGCTTCGGTTTCATCGAGCCGACCACCGGCGGCAAGGACGCGTTCGTCCACATCTCCGCCGTCGAGCGCTCGGGCCTCAGCACCCTGCATGAGGGCCAGAAGGTCAGCTACGAGCTCGAGACCGGTCGCGACGGCAAGCAGTCCGCGACGAATCTGCGCGCGCTCTGAGCGCCACCGCAGCGATTTTTGCGAAGGCCCCGCCCCGGCGGGGCCTTTTTGCTTGCGCGGAACCGATCCGCTTGCTTGGTCATTGCAGCTTCAGCGTCAATCGAGGGCCTTTTCCGCCATGCGTCTCGTCTTCCTGCCGGTGATGATCCTTCCTGCCCTGCTGGCGGCCTGCAGCAGTGAGCAGCCGCCGGCCGCCCCCGCTTCGTCCTCGGCCGCCGCGGCCGCCACCACCGCCGCGCCGGCCGCCACCGAGGCCCTGGCGCCGCTGTTCGGCACCTGGGCGCTCGATCCGGCGCACTGCGACGGTCCGGTGCTGAAAATCTCGCAGGCGCGCTTCGAGGGGGCAGAGAACGGCTGCGACATCACCAGCTTCACCGACAATGGCGATGGCGCCTTCACCGCCACCCTCTCCTGCACCGGCGAGGGCCAGACGGTCGCCGAGGCGATCGTCATGCGGCCGGTCTTCGCGCCCACCGGCGAGGGCATCGAGCTGACCTACGTCAACCGCGACAACCTGCAGACCACCGTGCTGCGCTGCCGCGCGCCGGCCGCGGGCTAGCTGCGCCGGAAGCGCCGGCGGATCAGCGAGATGCGGCGTTGCAGGCGCACGATCACGTCGGCCACCGGCCGGCGCAGCACCGGCACGTCGACGGCGAGAATGGCGAGCCCGAGCGGCAGCATCCAGATGCCGAGCACCGGCAGGAAGCTGAAAATGCCGCCCAGGATCAACAGCACGGCGAGCGGGATGCGCAGCAGGTGCCGCCGCGGGCCGCGCACCCAGCGCAGGAAACCGGCGGTAGCCGGCACCTGCCGGCCGATTCGCTCGAATTGCCGGTTCAGCCTGTCGTCTGCGCGTGCCATCGTCGCTCCCTTGCTCGAACCTCGCATATGGGCGGCGCAAAAGGCCGTTCAAGAGCCGGAACTTGCCGGTATCGTCTCACGTTAATGGGACAGCTTCATCCCCTGCGCAAGGATCGCGGAATGCCATCGCGAGATTTCAGTCACGCCGTCATGTCGAACGCCGCCGAAGCACGCGAACGGGCCAACGACATGCTGCGCGAGGCGCGCCATCGCGCCGAGCCGGCCCTCAACCAGGTCATGGATTATGCGCGCCAGGAAGGCGACATGCTGGCCGAGGCGGTCGGCACCCAGCTCCGCCGCGCCGGCCAGGCCGTGCGCGCCGACCCGGTGCCGGCGATCGTCGGCGCGCTCGGCGTCGCCCTGCTGGCCAGCCTGCTGCTCAGCCGCCGCCGGCGCTGACAATTTTATCTTAACCCGCCGCGCGCATCCTCGCTTCCGCCTCAGCTCGGGAGCGGGACTTGTTTCGCGTATTGCCTGTGCTCGCCCTCCTGGCGGCGCCGCTGCTCGCCGGCTGCGCGGTGCTGTCGCCCTTTGCGTTCATGTCGCCCGGCGAGTGCATGACGCGCGTCATGTATTTCGAGTCCAACCGCTCCAGCGCCGAGGGCATGCTGGCGGTCGGCACGGTGGTCATGAACCGTGTCGCCGACCGCAAATTCCCCAACTCCGTATGTGCCGTGGTGGCGCAGCCCAACCAGTTCGCGCCCGGCGTCATGTGGAAGCCGATGCGCGAGGGCCAGAGCCTGCGCCTCGCCCGCGAGATGGCGCGGCGCGTGCTGGGCGGCGAACGCCATCCCGGCGTGCGCGACGCCAAGTTCTTCCACACCGACGGCTACAGCTTTCCCTACACCAACATGCACTACGTGCTGGTCGCCGGCGGCAACGCCTTCTACGAGAAGCGCTGAGCCCGACGCAATCAGCCGACGAAGTCGCGCTTGCCGATCGGCACCCCGGCCTGCCGCAGCAGGGCGTAGGCGGTGGTCACGTGGAAATAGAAGTTCGGGTAGGCGTTCTTCATCAAATAGTCGAGCGCCGTCATCTCGACCTCCTGGCCGGAGCGCTTCAGTTTCACGCGCTTGTCCTCGAGCCCGTCGAGCTGGCCCGGTGCATAGCTGCCGACATAGGCGATGCCCTTCTGCACCCGCGCCCTGAGCTCGGCGAAGGTCGTCTCGTCATCGGCCCAGCTCGGCGCGTCCTGCTCCGTGACGCGCGCCAGGTAGAGCTTGGCGCGGTCGGTCGCCGACTGGATCTGGAACGAAAAGGGCAGCATGTCGGGCGCCAGCCTGAGGCCGACGAAATTGTCGGGCTTGAAGCCGCGCGCCGCCGCGTTGGCCTCGGCCTTGGCGAGGATCGCGTCGAGATTGGTCAGCATGCGCGAAAACGTGCCGGCGGCAGCGTCGTGAAGCGAAAACGGCATTGGAAGATGTCCGGTTGACAGGTGGGAGAGGGGCGAAAGCATCGCCGCGCGCCGATGTTTGACTCCCGCCATGCCTGATTGCAACTGTCGAGCCGGGCACCGGCCCGGAGGCAAAAAATGGCCGAGAACCTGACCAGGCAGACCGACCAGAGCGTCGCCGCCTTCCTCGCCGCCATCGACGATCCGGCGCGCCGCCGGGACTCGGGGGCTCTTGTCGCGCTGCTGCGCCAGACCTCACGGTCCTCGAAGACCTCGTCCGGCTCGGCGCGGCATCGCTGCGGGCCGCCTATCTCGATGCCTGAGCCTGCCCCAGACGAAGAGGCCACAGCGTCGCGGGGGGGCGATGCTGTGGCCTTTGGGGGAGGCACCCGCCGCACTGTTGAGGGCTTGGGGGCAGCGGCGGGGG
>JBDHTK010000155.1:0-7310 GCA_039808625.1 Devosia sp.
CGACCCCAGGTCGCGCACCAGCGGGATCAGCACCAGCGTCGCGTCCCTGAGGTCTTCCGCGAGCACGGGGTCGGCTATGATCTCGTCGGGCGTTCGGGCGCGGGGAACAGGGTCGCCACGTGACTCCATCAGTCGCACAAACGTACCCAAGCCATCAAATGCGTCGTCAAGTGCCTCCTGAAGGCTATCTCCGGCACAAAAGCATCCCGGCAAGTCGGGGAAGCTTACCCCGTAGGCCGAATCTGGGTCTTTATAGATGAGCCCCACATAGTGCATCGTCAGTCCATCTTCAGCAGACCCGCGTCCCGCAAGATTTTACGTGCATAATGGAGCGGCAAACTTCTACGCGGATGAGCCACTCTGAGCGTTCCTAGCTTAGTGGGGTGGGTGAAGTAATGATATACTCCCCTAACGCCGGCTCCACGCCAGCCATCCGCTCGCACGATCTTGATGAGTTTGCGACTGTTCGTCTCTACGCGCATGGCGTGCTCCTCTCATTGTGAGATGAAGCACCTGATGCGCTATCGTGTAAGATGATACACACGCACCGCGATTCGGCAAGTCGCGCGCCAAAAAAAGGCGCCGGTGGAAGACCACCGGCGCCGATTCTGGTCCGTGAGTGGGAAGTCGAGACCGGATGTCTTGCTTCCTTAGAAGTCCATGCCGCCCATGCCGCCACCCATGCCGCCGCCCGGCATGGCCGGGGCCGGCTCCTTGGGCAGCTCGGCGATCATGGCTTCCGTCGTGATCAGCAGCGAGGCGACCGAGGCCGCGTCCTGCAGCGCCGTGCGGACCACCTTGACCGGGTCGACGATGCCCATCTGGATCATGTCGCCGTACTCGCTGGTCTGCGCGTTGTAGCCGTAGTTCTCCGAGGCGTTCTCGAGGATCTTGCCGACCACCACCGAGCCTTCGTCGCCGGCGTTCTGCGCGATCTGGCGCACCGGCTCCTGCAGGGCGCGGCGCACGAGGTTGATGCCGGCCTGCTGGTCGGGGTTGTCGCCCTTGGCCTTGAGGGACGCGGCCGCGCGCAGCAGCGCCACGCCGCCGCCCGGCACGATGCCTTCCTCGACCGCGGCGCGGGTCGCGTTGAGCGCGTCGTCGACGCGGTCCTTGCGCTCCTTCACCTCGACCTCGGTGGCACCGCCGACCTTGATCACGGCGACGCCGCCGGCGAGCTTGGCCAGCCGCTCCTGCAGCTTCTCGCGGTCGTAGTCCGAGGTGGTCTCCTCGATCTGCGCCTTGATCTGGTTGACGCGGCCTTCGATGTCGTCCTTGGAGCCCGAGCCATCGACGATGGTCGTGGTCTCCTTGGCGATCTCGACGCGCTTGGCGGTGCCGAGCATGTCGAGCGTCACGTTCTCGAGCTTGATGCCGAGATCTTCGGAGATGACCTGGCCGCCGGTCAGGGTGGCGATGTCCTCGAGCATGGCCTTGCGGCGGTCGCCGAAGCCCGGCGCCTTGACGGCGGCGACCTTGAGGCCGGCGCGCAGGCGGTTGACGACGAGCGTCGCGAGCGCCTCGCCCTCGACGTCCTCGGCCACGATGAGCAGCGGCCGCTGGCTCTGCACCACGGCCTCGAGCACCGGCAGCATGGCCTGCAGGTTCGAGAGCTTCTTCTCGTGCAGGAGGATGTAGGGCTCCTCGAGCGACGCCGTCATCTTCTCGGCATTGGTGACGAAATAGGGGCTGAGGTAGCCGCGGTCGAACTGCATGCCCTCGACGACGTCGAGCTCGGTCTCGGCGGTCTTGGCTTCCTCGACGGTGATGACGCCCTCATTGCCGACCTTCTGCATGGCATTGGCGATCATCTCGCCGATGGCGGTCTCGCCATTGGCCGAAATGGTGCCGACCTGGGCGACTTCGTTGTTGGTCGAGATGGTCTTCTTGGCCTTGCCGAGGTTGTCGACGACTTCGGCCACGGCCGTGTCGATGCCGCGCTTGATGTCCATCGGGTTCATGCCGGCCGCGACCAGCTTGATGCCTTCGTTGACGATGGCCTGGGCCAGCACGGTGGCGGTGGTAGTGCCGTCGCCGGCGATGTCGTTGGTCTTCGAGGCCACCGAGCGCACCATCTGGGCGCCCATGTTCTCGAACTTGTCCTCGAGCTCCACTTCCTTGGCCACGGTCACGCCGTCCTTGGTGATGCGCGGCGCGCCGAACGACTTGTCGATCACGACGTTGCGGCCCTTGGGCCCGAGCGTGACCTTCACGGCATTGGCGAGGATGTTGACGCCGCGCACCATCTTGTCGCGGGCGTCGGTGGAGAACTTTACGTCTTTGGCTGCCATCAGAGGCGCTCCTTTGGGTTGGACGGATCAGGGGGTCGGCGGCCAGAGGCTCAGCCGATGACGCCCATGATGTCGGTTTCCTTCATGATCAGCAGGTCCTTGCCGTCGAGCTTGACCTCGGTGCCGCTCCACTTGCCGAAGAGCACGCGGTCGCCGACCTTGACGTCGAGCGCGACGATCTTGCCGCTGTCGTCGCGGGCGCCGGGGCCGACGGCCTCGATGATGCCCTCGGACGGCTTTTCCTTCGCGGTGTCGGGGATGATGATGCCGCCAGCGGTCTTTTCCTCGCTGTCGACACGGCGGACGACCACACGGTCGTGCAGGGGACGGAAAGCCATGTCTGCTCCTCTTGATGTCCTGAATTTCGCTCTTGTTAGCACTCTAGGGAGGTGAGTGCTAACAAGTGCGTGGGGATATAGGAACAGCCCGAAACCGAGTCAAGCGGCGACCTGCGCCGCCGGCACGCGCCCTCCGGGAACCCGCGACCAGCCTTGCGGATTTCGGCCGGGACGCGATATTGGGCGCCCTTTCCACCGGAACCGTGTTGTGACCATCGCGCCCGACCAGACGGCTCAGCCCGCCCAGCAGATCTGGAATTCCCCGCTGCTCGCGGTGATCGTGCCGACCTTCAACGAGCGCGATAACGTCGTCTCCCTCTACGAACTGGTGACGGCGGCGCTCGGCGGCATTCCGTTCGAGTTCATCGTCGTCGACGACAATTCGCCCGACGGCACCGCCGCCGTGGTGAAGGAGCTGGCGCAGCGCCGGCACAATGTGCTCTGCATCCACCGCATCGGCCGGCGCGGCCTGAGCTCGGCGGTGATCGAGGGCATCTCGGCCAGCGCCGCCCCGTATTTCGCCGTCATCGACGCCGACCACCAGCACGACGAGCGCATCCTGCCCCAGATGCTCGACAAGGCGCTGGCCGGCGACCACGTCGTCGTCGGCACCCGCTACGCCGGCGACGGCGCGGTGGGCGAGGGGCTCAGCAAGGCGCGCGAGGCCGGCTCGCGCCTCGCCACGAAGCTGTCGGGACTGCTCACCGGCAAGGCGCTGTCGGACCCCATGAGCGGCTTCTTCCTCATGCGCCGCGATGTCTTCGACGAGATCGCCCCGGCGCTCTCCAGCGAGGGCTTCAAGATCCTGCTCGACATCATCGTCTCGGCCGACCGGGCCCGCGCCCGCCGCGGCAAGACGCTGCGCATCGGCGAGGTGCCCTACACCTTCCGGCCGCGCCATGCCGGCGAGAGCAAGATGAGCTCGCTCGTCGTCGTGCAGTTCCTCGGCCTCGTGCTGAGCAAGCTCACCGGCGGCGTGCTGCCCACGAGCTTCCTGCTGTTCGGACTGGTCGGCGGGCTCGGCGTCTTCGTCCACATGGGGACGCTGTGGCTCACCGCGGCGGGCTTCGGCTTCAACTTCTTCTGGGCGCAGTCCACCGCGACCATCGTCGCCATGACCTTCAACTTCGTGCTCAACAACGAATTGACCTACGCCAACAAGAAGCTGCGCGGCTGGCGCTACGTCACCGGCCTGCTGACCTTTTACGCGGTATGCTCCATCGGCGCCGTCGCCAACGTCTCGGTCGCCAACTGGATCTACGTCCTCGACCGCAGCTTCTGGATTGCCGGCCTCGCCGGCGTGCTGATGAGCGTGGTCTTCAACTACTCGGTGACGAAGGTCTTCACCTGGCGCTAGCGCTCAGCCGGTCGCTGGCGGCCACTGGCGAGAAACTCGCAGCTGCCCGCGACGCAACCGATCCAGCCGCTGAGCGGATGCTCTGTAGTCGAAGGCCTCGTCTCGGTCTGCCAGCGCGGCAGGCGTCCGAAGAACTCTCGAGACTCCGTCTCGGCCAGCCTGGCTCCTAGGCGGCGCCGCGCTTGCCGTCCATCTCGGCCCAGGCCTGGCGCTTGCGGTAGATGGTCGAGGGGCTGAGCTCCAGCGCCGCGGCGGCGAGCGCGACATTGCCGGCGAATTGCCGGATCGCCTCCTCGATGATGCGCTGTTCCTGGCGCCACATCGGCATCACCAGGTCGTGCATGCTCGGAATCGCGGGGGGCGGGGGCTCGGCGCCGCTGTCGGGCGGCGGCGTGGAGCGCGTCAGGCACCGCGTCTTGCCGTGCCGCAGCGCCAGTTCGCCGATGAGCGCCACCAGCCGCTCGCCGCTGATGGCGCGGCCGACGCAGTCATGCGCGCCGGCCCGCATGGCGGCGAGCGAAATGGAAATGCCGGCGTCCTCGGACAGGATGACGACGAGCGCTCCGGCGGCGGCGCGCGCCAGCCGCCCGATACGTTCGTCAGGGCCGCTGCCCAGATCGCCCAGCGCCGTGAGGTCGGCGACGACGGCGTCGACCGGCGCGCCGCGCAGCAGGTCGAGCGCCGGCCGCCCGGCCGTCACCTCCACCATCACCGGCGCCGGCGCGAACTCGGCGGCCAGCGGCGTCGTGACGCGCGCCTGCAGCGCCCGCCCGCCATCGATCAGCAGCAGCCGCAACGGAAGCTCCGCTTCGCCCACGCTCAGGTCCGACATTCGTTTGCTGGCCTCTCGCCACATGTGCCCGAAAACTGCCGCAAATCTTGGCCGCACAGGGTAAATAATCCGTTTTGACGCACTGCCCCCGCGCCCTATGCTGCCGGCAGAACCGTCGAATCCGACAGGAGCGCGCCGCCGTGCAGGGCCTCGTCTACGTCTTCATCACGCTCTCTGCCCTGGGCGTCGCGGCGGCAGCCTATCTCGGCCTGACCTTCAGCCCCATCGAGGCCGCCGTGACGGCCGTCGCCTTCGGCTGCCTCGCCGTGCTGCTGGTCGAGCGGCAATTGCGCCGCCGCGCCGAGCAGCGCCTCGAAAAGGCGGTGGAGGATCTGTCGCGCCTGCTCTCGACCGACGCGCAGGCCGGCTCCGTGCTCAGCCAGCGCGTCAATGCGCTGGTCGAGGTGCGCCCCGGCCCGCGCCTCGACGCCGTCGAAGCGGACCTCGCCGTGCTCGGCACCGTCGTGCGGCAGGTGACCGAAACGGTCGCCGAGTTCGAGGAGCAGCGCCGCATCACGCTCGACGGCAAGCTGCCGGCCGCCGCGCCGCCGGCCGATCCGGACATGCTGCCCGAACCGGTGATTCCGCTCGAGATGCTGCGCCAGGCCGTCGCGGACGGCCGCCTCGTCTTCCACATCGAGCCCATCGTCACCCTGCCGCAGCGCAAACCCTGGGCCTACGACCTCGTGCCGCGCCTCGTGCTGGAGGAGGGCGACTTCGCCGACCGCCCCGACTTCATGCCGCGCCACGGCGGCGAGGAGGTGGTGGCCCGCCTCGAGGCCGACGGCGTCGACGAGGCGGTGGTGATCGCCCGCCGCGCCCGCACCGCCGGCGCCCCCATCACGCTGCACGTGCCGCTCTCGCGCGCCACCCTGGGCAGTGCCAAGGCGGTGGACCTGATCCTCGCCGCGCTCGACGCCAACCGCGCCATCGCCGCCGCCCTGCTCTTCATCGTCCCGCAGGCCGAATTGCGGGCGTTGACGCCGCGCGAGCGCGCCTCGCTCGCCGCCATCGGCAAGATGGGGGTCGGCCTGTCGCTCAGCGCCGCGAGCTCGCTGCGCTTCGACTACGCCGAATTGCAGGGGCTGGGCTTTCGCACCGTGCGCGTCGATGCCACGCGCTTCCTGCGCGCCCCGCAGGGCTTCACCGATTTCCACATCGCCGACGTCGCCGCCTATGGCCGCCGCTTCGGCATCGACCTGCTCGCCACCGGCGTGATCGACGAGCAGCAATTGCTGCAGCTCTTCGAGGACGGCATCACGCTGGCGCAGGGCCCGCATATCGGGCCGCCCGGTCCCGTCCGCCCCGACCTGCAGCTCGACCGGCCGGCCCGCGCCGCCCATGCGGAAGCCTGAGCCGTGACCTCGCTCGCCGCGCTGGCGCCGCATTACGACGCCGTTCTCTCCGACGTGTGGGGCGTGCTGCACAACGGCGTCGCCGCCCATCCCAGCGCCGTCGAGGCGCTGCGCGCCTTCCGCCGCGGCGGCGGCCGCGTCGTGCTCATCACCAACGCGCCGCGCCCGGCGCCGCCCATCGTCACCATGCTCGACGCGCTGGGCGTACCGCGCGACACCTATGATTCGATCGTCTCGTCGGGCGACGTGACGCGCGCCATGCTCGCGCCCTATCGCGGCCAGACGCTGCATTATGTCGGACCGCCGCACGAGAACGACAGCCTGTTCGACGGCCTCGACATCACCCTCGGCCCCGCCGGGGCGGCGCGCGCCGTGGTCGTCACCGACCTCGACGACGACGACGAGACGCCCGACGCCTATACGGCGCGCATGACCGAGTGGCTGGCCCGCCGCCTGCCGCTGATCGGCGCCATCGCCGACCGCGTCGTCGAGCACGGCGACCGGCTGCTCTATTGCGGCGGTGCGCTGGCCGATCTCTACGAGGCGCGCGGCGGCATGATCCGCATGGCCGGCAAGCCCTACCGGCCGATCTACGACGAGGCCCTGCGCCACGCCGAGCAGGCCGCCGGCCGGCCGCTCGCGCGCGACCGCATCCTCGCCATCGGCGACAGCGTGCGCACCGACGCCATCGGCGCCGCCGCCGCCGGGCTCGACCTCATGTTCATCACCGGCTCCATCCACGCCGAGGAGCTCGACGCCTTCGGCGCGCCGGACCCGGCGGCCATCCGCGCGCTGGTCGCGCCGTCGGGCGCCAACCTCAGGGCCTTCATGCCGCGCCTTGCGTGGTAGCCGGCAGGTTGCCATATAGCGCCCAGTCAAGAACGGGGGCGCGCGTGGCAAGTTTTCATCGGCTCGACGGGCTCGACCTGGTGCCCGAGGCGCTGAAGGGCGCGCTGGTCGCCATCGGCTCCTTCGACGGCGTGCATCGCGGCCACCAGGCCGTGCTGGCGCGGCTCCAGGCACAGGCGAGGGCGCGCGGCGTGCCGGCCGTCATGCTCACCTTCGAGCCGCATCCGCGCGATGTCTTCGCGCCGAAACCCTTCATGTTCCGCCTGACGCCGCCCGACACCAAGGCCC
>JBDHTK010000156.1:0-7267 GCA_039808625.1 Devosia sp.
GACGCCACGACCTTCCGCTTCGACGGCTCCGACCTGATGCCGGGCGCCGTCGGCGCCGGTTCGTTCTGGACCGGCATGGTCGACTTCGTCGGCGGCAAGTCGGCCCAGGACGTGGGCGACGAGATCCAGGCGAGCTGGGACGCCATCAAATAGGCTGAGCCCGCCATGCGCGACAGGTCCGGCGCCACGGCGCCGGACCGCCTTCGAAAAGTCTCGCGGCGCCAGGGGAGGGGCGGCTCGATGAGCGATATTCTGCAGCAGATCCTGGGGGCCGCCATTGCCATCGCCATCGCGCTGGCCGGCTGCGTCGCGTATTTCTGGGGCACCAACTGGCTGCTCGACAAATTCCTCTCCACCGAAACGTCGGCCGGCGACGAGATCACCCGGCGCGACAACCTGCGCGCCCAGATCCGCCCCTGGCTCTTCCTGTTTCCGGCGCTGCTGTTCCTCGCCGTCTATCTCGTCTACCCGGTGATCGAGACCTTCCGGCTGAGCTTCTTCGACAAGAACGGCGTCTTCATCGGCTTCGGCAACTATCTGTGGGCCTTCGGCGACGGCAATTTCCGCCAGTCGATCTTCAACAACATCCTGTGGCTCATCATCGTGCCGTCGCTGGCCACCGCCTTCGGGCTGGTCATCGCCGTGCTCGCCGACAAGCTGTGGTGGGGCAGCATCGCCAAGTCGCTGGTGTTCATGCCGATGGCCATCAGCTTCGTCGGCGCCTCGGTGATCTGGAAGTTCGTCTACGACTACCGCGCCGCCGGCGAGCAGCAGATCGGCCTGCTCAACGCCATCGTCACCGGCTTCGGGCTGCCGCCGCAGGCGTGGATCACCATCCCGGTGTGGAACTCCGTCTTCCTCATGGTGATCCTCATCTGGATCCAGGCCGGCTTCGCCATGGTCATCCTGTCGGCGGCGCTGCGCGGCGTGCCCGAGGAAACGCTCGAGGCGGCGCGCATCGACGGCGCCAACGGCTTCCGCATCTTCTTCGACATCATGATCCCGCAGATCTGGGGCACCATCGTCGTGGTGTGGACCACCATCACCATCGTCGTGCTCAAGGTCTTCGACATCATCTTCGCCATGACCAACGGCCAGTGGGACACCGAGGTGCTCGCCAACCTCATGTTCAAGTGGATGTTCGTCAACTTCGACAACGGGCGCGGCTCGACCATCGCGGTCATCATCATGCTCGCCGTGCTGCCCATCATGGTGTGGAACATCCGCCGCGCCAACGCCGAGGAGGGGACGCGCTGATGACGACCGCCGTCGACACCGCCACCGAGATCCCGCGCCCGGCGACGGGCACGCCGCGCTGGCTCGCCAGGCTCGATGCCGCCCGCATCCTCACCCATGTGACGCTGCTCGTGCTCGTCATCATCTGGACCGTGCCCACCGCGGGCCTGCTGATCTCGTCGCTGCGCGGCAAGGACCAGCTCGCCGTCTCCGGCTGGTGGACGGCGCTGGCCACCTCGCAGAGCCAGAACGTCGTGCGCCTGCCCAACGCCGACACGCAGGTCGAGGAGGCCGGCAGCTACGTCATCCGCGGCAGCCTCTTCGGCAGCGACACCGGCAAGGTCGTCACCGCCTTCGGCCTGCGCGCCGACGCGCCGGCCGCGACGCCCGCCGGCGGTACCATGCCGATGGAGGCGGGCGGCACCATCACCGTCGCCGCCGACGGCAGCTACGAATGGAGCTCGGCGACGCCGCTCGGCCACACGCGCGGCCCGCGCCTCTTCTTCGTCGCCGAGATGCCGCCGCATTTCACCCTCGACAACTATGTCGAGGTGCTGACCGCCAACGGCGTCTTCCGCTCCTTCATCAACTCGTTCACCGTCACCATCCCGGCGACCATCATCCCCATCCTGATGGCGGCCTTCGCCGCCTATGCGCTGGCCTGGATGCGCTTCCCCTTCCGCGGCGTCATCGTCGCGATGGTGGTCGGGCTGCTGGTCGTGCCGCTGCAGATGTCGCTGATCCCGTTGCTGTCGCTTTACAACGGCATCGCGCAGGCCTTCGGCGCCGAGGACGGCAAGACCTATCTCGGCATCTGGCTGGCGCACACGGCGTTCGGCCTGCCGCTCGCCATCTACCTGTTGCGCAACTACATGGCGGGGCTGCCCAAGGAGATCATGGAATCGGCGCGCATCGACGGCGCCAGCCATTTCAAGATCTTCACCGGCATGGTTCTGCCGCTGAGCTTCCCGGCGCTCGCCGCCTTCTCGATCTTCCAGTTCCTGTGGGTGTGGAACGATCTTCTGGTGGCGATGGTGTTCCTCGGCGCCCAGGAGAGCAAGCTGGTGCTGACGGGCAAGCTGGTATCGCTGCTCGGCTCGCGCGGCAACAACTGGGAAATCCTCACCGCCGGCGCCTTCGTCACCATCGTGGTGCCGCTGATCGTGTTCTTCTCGCTGCAACGCTACTTCGTGCGCGGCCTCCTCGCGGGCTCGGTGAAATAACAAGAAGATCCTCCCACCAACCTCGAAGGCCGGTCTCGCGACCGGCCTTTTTGTTCAGGCGGGCTGGAGCTTGCGGGCCTGCCGGCGGGCGGCGGGGAGCGGCTGCGCGAGCGGCGCCGGGTCGAGCCCGGCGGCCACCTCGAAGCGCGACGGCACGATGACGCCGCGCCCCGGCCCCGGCGTGTTGCACTGGCGTACCAGCTCGGCGATCAGCGCGCCGCCGGCCTCGCGCAGCGACGAGCGCACGCGGGTGAACTGTCCGGCGAACGGCGTGAGGTCGATATAGTGCAACTCGTCGTCCATCGTGGCGATGGCGAGCGGCCGCTCCGGCGCGTTGCGCACGATGGCGGCGTGGCCTTCGACCGCCATCAGCGCCGAGGAATAGAGGATGGCGGTGACGCGCGGGTCCTCGAGCGCCTGCTGGGTGAGACCGAAGCCGGCATCGCCCATCGGATGCAGGGAGTTGAGCACGCGCACGCTGGCGGGCGGCAGCCCCGCATCGGCCAGCGCGTCGTCGACGCCGCGCCGCCGGTGCAGTGCATAGGTGAAGCTCTCGTCGCCGTTGATGAAGGCGAGGTGGCGGTGGCCATTGGCGACGAAGAGCCGCGCGAGCTGGTAGAAATTGCCGTAATTGTCGATGTCGACCCAGCCATAGGCGCCCGGCCGCCCGTCGCGCCCATGCACGACGAAGGGTCGCCCGGCGTCGAGCAGGAAGCTCACGCGCCGGTCGTTCTCGCGCGGCAGGTCGACGATGAAGCCGTCCACCGAGTTGTCGTTGACGTAGCGGTCGTAGACGCTCATCTCGTGCTCGGGCGTCTCGCTGGTCAGCACCACGTCGTAGTTGAGCGCGCGCGCCCCGCGCAGCACGCCGGCCATCACCTCGACGAAGTGCGGATCGACGAATTTGCGATCATTGTCCTGCTGCACCCAGGCGACATTGTGCGTGCGCCGCGTCACCAGCCGCTGCGCATTGCGGTTGGGCCGGTAGCCGAGCCGCTGCGCCACCTCGCTGATGCGCTCGCGGGTCTTGTCCCCCACGTCGGGATAGCCGTTCAGCGCCCGCGAAATGGTGGTGATGGACAGGCCCAGCTCCTGGGCGAGGTCCTTGATCGTGACGCTGCGGGCGCCGGCCCTGGCCGCGGCCCCCGGATGCGATGGCTTCCGTCCCATAGCTATTTGATATTCAATCGCTTTTTCAATGCGGCGAGACCACGCCGCGCTTCCCCTCGGAGTTGACGTCGCGTCCGCTCCGACGCTAAGAATAGCCTACTAAAACGTTTTGGCAAATTGCCGCGCCGGGGGACGGGACGAGTGGTCGCACAGGCACTGATGACGGAGCAGAAGACTCCGGCCGAACCCGTGCTCGATCGCGACTGGTGGCGCGGCGCCGTGATCTACCAGATTTATCCGCGCTCCTTCCAGGACCACAATGGCGACGGCATCGGCGACCTCGTCGGCATCACCGAGCGGCTCGACTATGTCGCCGACCTGGGCGTCGACGCCATCTGGCTGAGCCCGTTCTTCACGTCGCCGATGAAGGATTTCGGCTACGACGTATCGAACTACCGCGACGTCGATCCGATCTTCGGCACGCTGGGCGATTTCGACCGGCTGGTGGAAAAGGCGCACGCGCTCGGGCTCAAGGTCATCATCGACCAGGTCATCAGCCACTGCTCGGACAAGCATCCCTGGTTCCAGGAGAGCCGGCTCAACCGCACCAACGACCGCGCCGACTGGTTCGTGTGGGCCGACCCCAAGCCTGACGGCACGCCGCCCAACAACTGGCTGAGCATCTTCGGGGGCAGCGCCTGGACCTGGGACAGCCGGCGCATGCAGTATTACCTGCACAATTTCCTCGCCAGCCAGCCCGACCTCAACTTCCACAACACCGACGTGCAGGACGCGCTGCTCGACGGCATGCGCTTCTGGCTGGAGCGCGGCATCGACGGCTTCCGCCTCGATACGGTGAATTTCTACTTCCACTCGCAGGGCCTCGAGAACAACCCGGTGGTCAAGCCCGAGGATTTCAACGCCTCGACGGCGCCGGCCGTGAACCCCTACAATTTCCAGGAACACCTCTACGACAAGAGCCAGAAGGAAAACCTCGCCTTCCTCAAGCGCCTGCGCGCGCTGATGGACGAATACGGCGCCAAGACCACGGTGGGCGAGATCGGCGACAGCCAGCACCAGCTCGAAGTGATGGCCGCCTACACCTCGGGCAGCGACAAGCTGCACATGGCCTACACCTTCGACTATCTCGGCGGCGCCTTCAGCGCCGAGCATTTCCGCGCCGCCATCGACGCCACCGAGCGGCAGGCGCCGGAGGGCTGGGTGTGCCTCGCCTTTTCCAACCACGACGTGGTGCGCCACATCTCGCGCTGGGCGACGCATGGCCAGCAGGAGGAGTTCACGCGGCTCACCTGCACGCTGCTCCTGTCCATGCGGGGCTCGGTGTGCCTCTACCAGGGCGAGGAGCTGGGCCTCACCGAGGCCGAACTCGCCTTCGAGGACCTCGTCGATCCCTACGGCATCGAGTTCTGGCCGCAGTTCAAGGGCCGCGATGGCTGCCGCACGCCGATGGTGTGGAAGACGCAGTCGCAGCTCGGCGGCTTCACCACGGCGACGCGCGCCTGGCTGCCGGTGCCGGCCGACCACCTGACCAAGGCGGTGGACCGCCAGATCGACGATCCCAGATCGGTGCTGGCGCATTACCGCGCCATGCTCGCCTTCCGCCGCCAGCACCCGGCGCTGGTCAAGGGCGGCATCGCGACGCTGGACGCGCCCGAGGGCGTGCTCGCCTTCATCCGTGCCGATGGCGCGAGCCGCCTGCTGTGCGTCTTCAACATGAGCGAGAAGGCGACGACGATGACCGTGCCCGCGGGCATGGAACTGCTGCCTTCGGGCGCACCGGGCATCGGCGACGAGCCGGCGCACGGCACGCTGAGTCTCGCGCCGTTCGGCGCCTATATCGGCATTCTACGCTAGCGGCCAATCAGGGCAGGGGAGGCCTCGATGTCGGATCTGAAGATCACCAACCTCTACAAGCGCTACGGCAATGTGGAGATTCTCAAGGACGTCAACCTCGACATCAGGTCCGGCGAGTTCATCGTCTTCGTCGGCCCCTCCGGCTGCGGCAAGTCCACGCTGCTGCGCTGCATCTCCGGGCTCGAGACCATCTCGTCCGGCACGCTCGAGATCGACGGGCGGGTGATGAACGACGTGGCACCGAGCAAGCGCGGCATTGCGATGGTGTTCCAGTCCTACGCGCTCTACCCGCACATGACCGTCTACGACAACATGGCCTACGCGCTGAAGCTGATGAACACGCCGAGGGCCGAGATCGACGCCAAGGTGCGCGAGGCGGCCGAGAAGCTCCAGCTCACGAAGTACCTCGAACGCCTCCCCAAGGCCCTCTCCGGCGGCCAGCGCCAGCGCGTCGCCATCGGCCGCGCCATCGTGCGCGACCCCAAGGTGTTCCTGTTCGACGAGCCGCTTTCCAACCTCGACGCGGCGCTGCGCGTGCAGATGCGCATGGAGATCGGCCAGCTCAAGGAACAGCTTCCTAACACCACCATGATCTACGTCACCCACGACCAGGTGGAGGCCATGACCATGGCCGACCGCATCGTGGTGCTGAAGGACGGCGTGGTGCAGCAGGTCGGCACGCCGATGGAGCTGTACGAGCATCCGCAGTCGCTGTTCGTCGCCGGCTTCATCGGCTCGCCCAAGATGAACTTCCTGACCGGCTCCTTCGCCGACCGCTTCAAGGCGCACACGGTCGGCGTGCGCTCCGAGCACATCGACATCGTGCCCGGCGACGGCGTGTGGAACGGCAAGGTGATCTATTCGGAGAATCTCGGCTCCGACAGCTACATCTATGTCGACATCGGCGCCGGCGAGCCGGTCGTCGTGCGCCAGTCCGGCAAGGCCGGCTACCACGCCGGCGACACGCTGAGCTTCTCGCCGCGCGGCGAGATGTTCCATCGGTTCGACGAGGCGGGGAAGCCGGTGTAAGAGAGCGAATAGAGTTCTCTATTCGCCATTCGCTCATACCGGCACGATTCCCACTTCCGGCAGCCCCGCCGCGATCAGTTCCTTCGTCAGCGCGTGCTGCGGCTTTTCGAGAAGCTGCGCCGGCGTGCCGGTTTCGATGATGCGGCCCTTGTCCATCACCATGACGCGGTCGGCGACGACGCGCACCATGTCGAGGTCGTGGCTGATGACGAGGAAGGTCAGCCCGAAATCGGCGCGCAGCCGGTTGAGCAGCACCAGCACCTCGCCGCGCACGGACACGTCGAGCGCCGACACCGGCTCGTCGAGCACGATCAGCCGCGGCCGCGTGATGAGGGCGCGCGCGATGGCGAAGCGCTGGCGCTGGCCGCCCGAGAATTCGTGCGGATAGCGCCCGAGCATGTCGGGCGAGAGGCCCACCGCCGTGACCACCTCGACGATGCGCCGGCTCAGCTCGTCCATCGGCGTGCCGGCTTCGAGGCGCAGCGGCTCGGCCACCGACTGGCCGACGCT
Source organism: Devosia sp. (assembly GCA_039808625.1). Classification (GTDB taxonomy): domain Bacteria; phylum Pseudomonadota; class Alphaproteobacteria; order Rhizobiales; family Devosiaceae; genus Devosia_A. The sequence continues at coordinate 6,984 of JBDHTK010000156.1, forward strand.
GAGGCGCGGATTGAAGCTGCCGAAGGGGTCCTGGAAGACGAGGCTGATGTCGCGGCGCAGCGCCCTGGGCAGGTCGCGCCCGTGATAGACCTGCCGGTCGAACTCGAGTTCGCCGGCGCTGGCGCGGTCGAGCCCGGCGATGATGCGCGCCAGCGTCGACTTGCCCGAGCCCGAGGGGCCGACCAGCGCCAGCGACTCGCCGGTGCGCAGCACGAAGCTCACGTCGTCGAGCGCCAGCAGCGGCGGGCGCGGCTCGAACCAGGAGATGTCGGGCTGGCGGAAGC
>JBDHTK010000157.1:0-7137 GCA_039808625.1 Devosia sp.
CGGCGCCGCGTGCGGCCGCGCCGGTGGCCGAGGCGCCGCGCCCGGCCCCCAAGGCGGACGATACCGGTGGCGGCTGGCTGCGCGACGTCTTGCGCAACGCCACGGGCCCGACGCCCGCCGCGCCGGCGCAGAACCTCACCGCGCTCACCGACGAGATCGCCCGGGCCATCGATCCGGCCGGCCTCGGCGAGGCCTGGCGCCGCTACCAGATGGGCGAGCAGAATGTCTTCTCGCGCCGCATCTACACGCTTGCCGGCCAGGCCACCTTCGACCAGGTCAAGCGCCGCCTCGGTAGCGATGCGGAGTTCCTGAAGAACGCCGCGAGCTATATGACCGAGTTCGAGCAGTTGCTGCAGCGCGCCGCGCAGGGCAGCGACCCGGTCGCCGAAACGCGCGCCATCCTCGTCTCGGACCGCGGCAAGGTCTACACCATGCTCGCCCATGCCAGCGGCCGGCTGGGCTGACGAAAACACCCCTCCAAGGTCGATTGGCCCCGCTTCGGTGGGGCCTTTTCTTTCATCCCCGCGCGTGCTCGTCGGCGCTGTGTGCCGGCCGCAGCAGCAGCGAGGCCCAGGTGGCGGCGGCACCGGCGAGCGCCATCGCCGTCGCGACGAAATAGGCGTGCGCGCCCATCGCGCCCACCAGCCAGCCGAAGACCAGCAGCGTCGCCACGGCAAAGCCCTGCGTCAGCATGGACGAAAAGCTCTGCGCCTCGGCGGCGATGTCCTCGGGCGACCAGTTGGCGATGAAGTGCATGATGCCGAAATAGCTGAACGGGAAGGTCACGGCGTGCAGCGCCTGCAGCATGAACAGTACCGGCAGCGTCGGGCTCGTCGCCATCACGGCCCAGCGCAGCGCCGCCACCAACCCGGCGATGATGAGCATGGTGCGCGCGCTCATATGCGGGCCGATGCGGCGCCACAGGAACATCGTCAGCGCCTCGCCCGCCGCGGCGACGGCGATCAGCGGCCCCAGCCAGCCATCGGCGACGCCGTCGAGCTTCCACACCAGCACGCCCATCGCGCCGAGGAAAAAATGCGTCGACTGGACGAGCGCGAAGGCGATGCACGGCAAGAGGAACCACGGCTGCATGAGAGGGCCAAGCCGCCCGCCCGCCTGCGGTGTCTGCGGCCCCGGCACATGGCCCGGGGCGCGAAAGCGCGGCAGCTGCAGGGCAAGGCCGGTCCGCAGCAGCGACAATCCGATGAACAGCGGCACGAACACGGCGGCGCCCAGCCAGCCGATCAGCGCGCCGGTCAGCGCCGCCGCGAGCGTGTAGCCCACGGTGCCCCAGGCGCGCACGAAACCGAAATCGGTGCCGCGCCGCTCGGTCATCCTGAGCGTTGCCGCATCGACCACCGGCACCATCGCCCCGGCCGGCGTATAGCAGAGCGCGTAGATCAGCAGCGCGCCCCAGAATTCCGAGACGTAGAGGAAGCCGAGCGAAGCAACGCCGGCGATCAGCGCCAGCAGGATGATCATCACGCGCCAATCGCTGGCGCGGTCGGCAAGCCGCCCGATCAGCATGCTGGCGAGGAGCAGCAGCAGCACCGGCGCGGCGTTGATGATGCCGATCTGCTCGGGCGTGATCCCCTTGCCGCTCAGCCAGATGGCGAAATAGGCGGAGACGACGCCGGTCGGCCCGAACACCGTGAAATGAAAGGCGGAAGCGCGCAGCTCGGGCGACACCGCTTCGGCGCGGACGGACGGCGGCATGCGGGAAAGGCTCCGGGCGAGAATCCGCCCGTCCTCGAAAATGGCCGGAACCCGGCCGCAACACAAGCTGTCAGGGCAGCGGCGCGCCCAGCCCTGGCGCGCGCTTGCGGCGCTTCAGCCGCAGGCGCCGCTCATGCGGCGGCTTTGGCGCCCCGGCCGGCTGCGCGCTCCACTTGATGAGCTCGAACTGGCCGTCATGCGTCTCGCACACGGCCGTGCAGCTCTCCACCCAGTCGCCGGTGTTGATGTAGTGGATGCCGAGCCGGTCGTGCATGTCGGCGAAATGGATGTGCCCGCAGATGACGCCGTCGACACCGGTATCGCGCGCCTCGAGCGTCAGCGCCTCCTCGAAGCGGCCGATGACGCTCACCGCGTTCTTCACCTTGTTCTTCGCCCAGGCGCTCAGCGACCAGTAGGGCCGGCGCAGCCTCCGCCGCACCCAGTTGATGAAGATGTTGACCCTGAGTGCCATGCGATAGGCCCAGTCGCCCACATGCGCGAGCCATTTGGCGTGCGCCACCACCACGTCGAACTGGTCGCCATGCATGACGAGGTAGGTGCGCCCGCACGCCGTCGTGTGCACGGTGCGGTCGACGAACTCCACCTCGCCGAAATAGGTGCCCAGATATTCGCGCAGGAACTCGTCGTGATTGCCCGGCAGCACCACCATGCGCGTGCCGCGCAGGGCCTTGTCCATCAGATCCTCGACGAAGGCGTTGTAGATCGGCGGCCAGTACCAGCTCCGCGCCAGCCGCCAGCCGTCGAGGATGTCGCCGATCAGGTAGATCGTCTCGGCCTCGTGGTGCTTGAGGAAATCGACGAGCTGGCCGATCCGTGTCGGCCGCATGCCCAGATGCACGTCGGAAATGAACAGCGCCCGCACGTGACGCACATCGTTGCTGTCGGACTCTTCTGGCATCGGGCCTCCGCCGCGGACGGAGCCGGACCATAATCCGTTTGCTCCGCCGAGGAAACAGAAGCGCCGAACTACCCCCCGATCCGCGCCTTGAGCGCCACGATCCGCTTGTAGCTGGCCTCGATCCGCGCCCGGAAGGCCGGATCGGATTCGGCCTCGGCGACGAGAATGGCGCGCACCCTGTCGCCGAGATCGGGCGAATACTTCGCCGTGTTCGAGAACAGCAGCACGTCGACGCCGGCATTGACGGCACGCACCACCGTGTCGTGCAGGTCGAACAGCTTGCGGATGGCGCCCATTTCGAGGTCGTCGCTGACCACGACGCCGCTGAAGCCGAGCGCGCCGCGCAGCACGCCTTCGATCCATTCCGGCGACAGGCTGGCCGGCAGCTTCACCGTGCCGCTGCCGGCATAGGCCTCGTGGTAGAGATGGCCGACCATCACCGTATCGACGACGCCCTCGGCGATCAGCGCGCGATAGGGCTCCAGCTCGGCCTTGCTCCATGTCTTGGAGATGTCGACGAAACCCTCGTGGCTGTCCGCCGTGCTCGAGCCGTGCCCCGGAAAATGCTTGAGCGACGTGATGAGGCCAGCCGCGTGGTGCCCGGCGATGAAGGCGCGGTCATAGGCGGTGACCGTCGCCGCCGTCTTGCCGTAGGCGCGCCCGAACCTGGCGATGACCTGGTTCTTGGGATTGACCGCGAGATCGGCCACCGGTCCGAAATTGACGGTGAAGCCGAGCGCCGCGATGCGCCGCGCCATGTCGGCATAGAGTGCCTCGGCCTCGTCCGGCGACTGGCTCGCCGCGACGCTGGCGGCGCTCGGCAGCTCGGCGAACCCCACATCGGCCGTCAGCCGCTCCACCGCCCCGCCTTCCTGGTCGAGCGTGAGCAGGGGCGGCAGCTCCGGCGAGGCGGCGCGGAACGCCGCGTTCATCGCCTTCACCGCCTTGAGGCTCTTCACATTGGTCTTGAGGTACATGACCCCGCCCAGCTCGCCCGCGGCGATCTTGGCGGCCAGCGCCTTAACGGATTTGTCGGACGCATCGTCGCCCTGAAAGCCGACGACGATCATCTGCCCCGCCATCTGGTCGAGCGTCTGCGCCGCGACCGGCGCAGCGAGAACGAGCGCCAGCAGCGCGGCGAGCGGGAATCGGATCACGGGGCACCTCGAATTGTCGGTCCCGTTCGTGTCAGCATATTGCGGCGAAATCGTAAACTTCGCTATGAGCGGCCTCCCCCTGCCGCCGGAGCCGCCGCCATGCCCCCTCTCTTTCGCCATTGCGGCCTCGATTTCGGCACGTCCAACACGACGCTCGGCGTCGCTGCCGGCAACGCGCCCGCCACGCTGGTGCCGCTCGAAGGCTCGCACGTCACCATCCCGAGCACCGTCTTCTTCGACTTCGAGAGCGGCGATACCCTCTACGGCCGTGCCGCCACCGCCGCCTATGTCGCCGGCACCGACGGCCGCATGATGCGCTCGCTCAAGAGCGTGCTCGGCTCCAGCCTCGCCGACGAGGCGACGCGCATCCGTCGCCGCGTGCTGCCCTTCCTCGACATCGTCGGCGGCTTCGTCGGCGAATTGCGCGCCCGGGCCGAGGGCGAGCTGGGCCATGCGCTCGACGCCGTCGTCGTCGGCCGGCCGGCGCACTACGTCGACAACGATCCGCTTGCCGACCGTACGGCGCAGGACCAGATGGAGGCGGCGGTGCGGGCCCAGGGTTTCCGCCACATCGCCTTCCAGTACGAGCCGATCGCCGCGGCCCTCGACTATGAGCAGCGCGTCGCCGGCGAAGAGCTGGGCCTGATCGTCGATCTCGGCGGCGGCACCTCGGACTTTTCCATCGTCCGCGTCTCGCCGGCGCGCGCCCGCGCCGCCGACCGCAGCGGCGACATCCTCGCCACCGCCGGCGTCCATATCGGCGGCACCGATTTCGACCGGCTCCTGTCGCTGCGCCAGGTGATGCCGGCGCTCGGCTACCAGACGCCCACCGCCGACGGCAAACGGCCCCTGCCCTCGGCGCCCTATGTCGACCTCGCGACCTGGCATCGCATCAACCGGCTCTACGCCCCCGAGGTGCTGCGCGACCTGCGCCAGACCGAGCGCGAGGCCCGCGACCCGGCGCGCGTCGCCGACATGATCTCCATCGTCGGCCACCGCGAGGGCCACCGCCTCGCCGCCGCCGTCGAGGACGCCAAGATCGCGCTGACCGACGCGCCGCGCACCGCCCTCGCCTTCGCCGGCGAGGAGGTAGCGCTCGCAACGCCCATCACGCGCGCGGCGCTCGACGCCGCCATCAAAGCCGCCGTGGCGCGCATCGAGGATACGGTCGGGCTGACGCTGGCGATGGCCGGCGTCGACGCCGCGCGGATCGACACGCTCATCCTCACCGGCGGCTCCACGCAGATCCCGCTGATCCTCGCGCGGCTGCGCGCGCTGTTCCCCACGGCGCGGCGCGTCGGCACCGACGCCTTCGGCAGTGTCGGCCTCGGCCTCGCCCTCGACGCGGCACGCAAGTTCGGCTAGCCGCGCGCCGCAAGCGCGTCGTCGTGGCCCTGTGCCGCGAGGCTCTCGCGCATCTCGGCGGCGGTCTTCGGCCGGCCGAAATGATAGCCCTGCCCGATCCGGCACCCCATCATGCGCAGCATCCATGCCTGGTCGGCGGTCTCGATGCCCTCGGCGACGACGACCTTGTCGAGCGCCTCGCTCAGCATCATCACCGCCCGGATGATGACGCCGGCCTGCTGGTCGCCGGGCAGGCGCTTCACGAAGCTCTGGTCGATCTTGATCTTGTCGACCGGCAGCCGCCCGAGATAGCCGAGCGAGGAATAGCCGGTGCCGAAATCGTCGAGCGCGATGCCGACGCCGAGATCGCGCAGCTTCTGCAGCGCCTCGATGGTCGCCCGCACATTGGACACGAAGATGCCCTCGGTGATCTCGATGTCGAGCCGGTGCGCCGGCAGGCCCGACGTCGCCAGCGCCGCGCGCACCTCGGCGACCACGTCGACCAGCTCGAACTGGATGGGCGAGACGTTGACGGACAGCCGCAGGTGGCCCGGCCAACGCGCCACCTCGCAGCACGCCGCCTCGAGAATCCAGCGCCCGAGCTCGACGATCTTGCCCGTCTCCTCGGCCACCGGGATGAAGCGCTCCGGCGACACCGCGCCGAGCTCGGGGTGCTGCCAGCGCATCAGCGCCTCGACGCCGACCATGCTGCCGTCGTCGAGCGCCGCCTGCGGCTGGAACATCAGCGAGATTTCGCCGCGCTTCATCGCCTGCTGCAGCTCGGTCTCGAGCTTCTGACGGGCCCGCAGATTATGGTCCATCTCCGGTGAGAACGTCGCATAGCCCTTGCCGGCACTGCCCCGCGCCACGCTCAGCGCCATGTCGGCATGGCTCAGGAGCTGGTCGGGATCGAACCCCGATACCACCGAGTGGCTGACGCCGATGTCGGCGCCGATGATCGCCCGGTGCGGGCCGAGCTGATAGGGCGCCACCAGCCGCTCATGCACGATCTCGCAGAACTGCGCCGCCTCCGACTGCCCCAGCCCGGGATGCGCCAGCGCGAAGGCGTGCCCGCCGAGCCGCGCCACATGCTGCGCGCCGGTCGCCCGCAACCGGCTCACCACCTGCTTGAGCAGCATGTCACCATGCGCATGGCCCAGCGCATCGTTGACCGGCTTGAAGCGCGCGAGGTCGATGGCCAGCACGGCGAGCCCCTCGGCGCGCCCGCGCTCCGTCTCGAAGCGTGCATTGATGGCGTTGCCGAGCCCGGTGCGCGACAGCGCCCCGGTCAGCGGATCGTGCGTGGCGAGGAACGACAGCCGCTCCTCGGCGCGCCGCCGCTCCGTCACGTCCCAGAAGCTGAGGCAGGCGACGCGCTCCGACGCCCCGGCGACGACGCTGGCCGTCACCGCATATTGCAGCACGAGCCGCTTGTCCTCGTCCTGGCCCTCGTTGAGCACGGCGACGGCGAGCGGCGTCTGCGCCGCCGGCGTCGCGCCCTCAAGCACCTCGCCCACCGCGAGCAGCATGTCGGCCGGCAGCACCGCGGCCGCCCGCATGCCCGCGAGCGGCCTGCCGCCCGCCAGCATCTCGCAGGCCACGCGGCTCGCCGCGACGATGGCGCCGCCACCGTCGATGACCAGCAGCCCCGAGAAATTGTCGTTGACGACCTGCGCCAGCGCGGCGCCCGCCTCGGGGCCGCCACGCAGCGTCCTGAGGCCGGCGGCGACCGCCGAAGCCAACCTGCCCAAGCCCATGCACCGCACCGGGGGATGACGAAACTCCCCCAGTGTGCGGCCAGCCCTCGTTACGAAGTCTTAACGGGGCCGCGTGCCCGTCACCGATTCTGGCGATGCTCGATCAGGTCGGCGACCACGGAGGGATCGGCCAGCGTCGTCGTGTCGCCCAGCGCGCCGTACTCGTTCTCGGCGATCTTGCGCAGGATGCGGCGCATGATCTTGCCCGAGCGCGTCTTGGGCAGGCCCGGCGCGAACTGGATGA
>JBDHTK010000158.1:0-7006 GCA_039808625.1 Devosia sp.
CGAGGGCACGCTTGTTGCGCAGGCGCTCCTGCGGCAGGCGCTTGTTGAGCTCGGCGGCCTCGGCCTTCTCGATCTCGCCGATGAAGTCGTCGATGGAAAAGCTGGGCTGCTTGTCGGCCATGAGGGCGCTCGCGGAGACGGAGGATCGGGCGGCATCCTATGTAGGGATGCCGACAGCATATGTCAGGAGGATGATCGGTAGCGCCGCCTATAGCACAATGCGAACGGAAAGGGAACGGGCGCTCAGCGGCCGTCGTCGGGGATATTGAGCAGATGGCCGCAGGCCTTGCAGTGCACGGCGTCGGGATCGTGGCGGCTGAGGCCGCATTGCGGGCAGGGAAAATAGATCTTGTTGGGGCGGAAGACCGACTGGGCGAGGCGCACGAAGAGCGAGATGCCGATGATCATCACGACGATGGAGACGATGCGGCCCCAGGTGCCGGGCAGGGTGATGTCGCCATAGCCGGTGGTGGTGACCGAGGTGACGGTGAAATAGAGCGCGTCGATGTAGCCGGCGATGCCGGTGTCGGTGCCGGCGAAGAAGGTGAAGATGAAGCTGGCGACGACGAACAGGAAGGTGACGAGGTTGACGATGGCGCGGCCGGGCTCCTCCCATTGCCGGAAGCCGTGCTTGCGCAGCGGCCGCCAGAGCGCGCCGGAGCGCGACAGGGTCCACAGGCGCAGGATGCGCAGGAAGCCGAAATTGGCGAGCCAGGCGGGAAACAGCAGCGTGACGAGGATGACGAGGTCGACGAGCGTGGTCGGCTGGCGCAGCCAGCGCGGCAGGTCGGTGGCGGCGAGGCCGCGGGCGACGATGTCGGCCGAGAGCAGCAGGACGATGGCGAGATCGACCCACAGATAGCTCGGCCGGTCGCGCAGCACGGGGCCGACGATGAAGAAGACGATGATGGCGAGGTCGACCACCAGCGCGGCGCGCTGGAAGCGGACGGCGCCGGGGGCGTGGCCGTGATAGAGCAGCCGCAGGGTGCTGCGTAGGCGGGCTAGCCCCGATTGCGGCTCGGTCGAGTCCATAGCGGCGATGGTGGCATTGGCGCGGGCGGGGCGCAATGCGGGGGCGGCAGTCGGGAGGCCCCCTCATCCGGCCTTCGGCCACCTTCTCCCCCGCGGGGAGAAGGGTGCGGGGCGAGGCCTGGGGCCGCCCTCACGCCCTCGATGTGGCGTCGGCGAGGAGTTGCAGGTTGTTGGCGATGACCATGTTATCGGGGGCGAGGCGGCGGGCCTGCTCGAAGTTCTTGGCGGCGCCGCTGAGGTTGCCGCGCAGCAGGTAGGAATAGCCGAGATTGTTGTAATATTGCGCGGTGCCGCCGGTGAGCTTGAACAGCGAGGCGTAGACGCGGTCGGCCAGGTCGAAGCGGCGCAGGCGGTCGTAGGAGGCGCCGAGGCCGACATAGCCTTCGGCGTCGCCGGGGCGCAGCTCGACGACGCGCTTGTAGAGCGCGGCCGAGTGACCGAAGTCGTTGTTGCGGAAATGGGCGCGCGCCTCGGCCAGGGCGCTCTGGGCGCTGTAGCTGCCGATGTTGGAAAGCTCGGCGACTTCGAGTCTGGCGGAGCCGAAGGAGCTGGCGCCGCCGAGGCTCGAGCAGGCGGCGAGGAGCGGCAGCAGCGCCAGGGCGGCAAGGGTTGGAGCGATGTTCCTGATCATGGCGAAGTCTCCGTCGCGATGACGGCGCCGTTGGCGCCGAGGCCGTCGAGGTCGTACATGGCGCCATGCGAGGGATCGGCGGTCTCGCGTTCGAGATTGGCGCGCACGGCGTCGCCGGCGCTGTAGGCGATCCGGTCGGAATGCTGGAGGTAGTCGTAGGCGCAGGCGGTGAGGGTCATGGTGGCGACCACGACAAGCGCGACGCGGAAGAAGAGGCTCATGTGCCGGACTCCCCGAGGTCGATGATGTAGCCGTAGGGGCCGACGACGCCGGCGCCGGACTGGAAGTCCTTGAGCATTTTCGGGGTCACTTCGAGCTGGCCGAGGGCGAAGAACTGGAAGTCGTTGGCGGGCTGCGTCTGGTCGAGCGGGCTGGCCACCTGCTGGCCGGGCGTCGAGGGCTGCACGAGGCGCGGCGTGACGATGACGACGAGCTCGGTCTCGCGCTTCTGGTAGCTCGACGACTTGAACAGGGCGCCGAGGATGGGCACGTCGCCGATCCAGGGAAGCTGGCTCTGGTTCATGGTGGTGTCGTTCTGCAGGAGGCCGGCGACGGAGAAGCTCTGGCCGTCGCGCAACTCGACGGTGGCGTCGAGATTGCGGGTGTTGAACACCGGGTCGCCGCCCGAGGTGAAGCCGCCGATGCCGCTCACCTCGGGGGTGAGGTGGATCTGGATGCGGCGGTCGTCGAGCACGGCGGGGGTGAAGACGAGGCGGACGCCGAAATCCTTGTATTCGAGATTGCTGCCGCCATTGCCGTCGGAAACGCGGATGGGCACCTGGCCGCCGGCGAGGAAGCTGGCGTTGACGCCCGACAGGGTGGTGAGGTTGGGCTCGGCCAGGGTGCGCACGAGGCCCTTGGATTCGAGGGCGTTGATGGTGGCGTTGAGGCTGATGCCGCCGCCCGACAGCGCGCTGGTGACGAAGGACGAGAAGGAGGCGGCGCTGGAGGCCGGCGTGTCGCCGCCGCCGATATGGGTCGAGACGCCGCCGATGCTGCCGCCCCAGCGCACGCCGAGCTCGCGGCCGGCGTCGCGCGCCGCCTCGAGAATGCGCACTTCGAGATTGACCTGCTGGCCGCCCTCGAGGGTCATGGTGTTGATGACCGCCGGGTCACCGTACTGGGCGACGATGTCCAGCACCTTCTGCATGGAGACGCTGTCGGGCACCGTGCCGCCGAGGCGGACGCGGCCGTTGACGGTGTCGACCTTGACGCGGGAGCTGGGCAGGGCGGCGCGGATGGAGCGCGCCATGTCGGCGGTGTCGGCGCCGACTTCGACGGCGAGCAGGCCCACCGGCATGCCGGTGTCGGTATAGAGGTTGACGGTGGTGGTGCCGAAGCCGCGGCCGACGAGATAGAGCGAGCGGTCGGTGATCGGCTGCGCGTCGGCGATGGCGGGATCGGCCGACATGATCTTGCCGACGGGGCTCGACATGGTGACGGTCACCGCCTGCGAGACGGGCAGGTTGATGCGCATCACCGAGGTGGTGGCGAGGTCGTAGTGCACGGTCTGCGCGGCGGCCGGCCCGGCGAGGGCGAGGCTCAGGACCAGCGTGGCGGCGAGGATGAGGGATCGCGGTGTCATGGCTATTGGGGCCCGTTCATGCCCGTCCAGAACGGGCTCGTCATGCGGATGGCCTGGTTGGCGGCGGCGCTGTCGTCGCTCTGGTCGGTGAAGTCGGACATGGCGCGCAGCACCAGCGAGAGCTCGCCGAGGCGGATGGAGTTGACGACGATCTCGGCCTGCGCGGGATCGAGCTCGAGAATGGCGATGGCGGTGCCTGAGAAGATCTCGGCGCGCGGATTGTCGGGATCGGCCGGGGCGCCGGTGGTGCCGAGCTCGCCCAGCCGCGTGTCGATGGCGAGGACGCGGGCGTTGCGGGCGATGGTGCGGCTCACCTGCCCGGCGGCGGTACCGCGGGTGAGGACGACGTCGACACGGTCGTTGGGGACGACGTAGCCGCCGGCGGCCGCGGCGGCGTTGATGGTGAGCGAGACGCCGCGCATGCCGGGCGCCAGCACGGCGCTCAGATAGCCCTGGTCGGCGCGCACGAGCTTCGACGCGCGGATCGGCTCGCCGGCGACGAACTCGAAGCGGGCGATGGTGCCGGCCATGTCGGCGATGGCTTCCGGGGTGGCGGTGACGTAGTCGGGCCGTAGCGCGGCTTCGGGCCAGGCCTGCCAGGCGACGGTAGCCGGGGTGAGGCGCTGGCCGATGCCGATGTCGGCGGTGGCGACGAGCACCCGGGCGGTCGGCGCCGGCGGCGGCGGGACGGCCGGCTCGGGCTGGGCCGCGACGGTCGGGACGGGGGTCGCGGGGGCGCCCTGCGTCGCGAGCCATGCGGCGCCGCCGCCGGCGCCGAGCGCGACGAGCAGCAGCACGAGGCGCGTCGGCTTCAGCGCGCCGCGCCAGTCGAAGCCGGCGCCGAGTCCGTGGTTGCCGCCCTCCTCGACGGATTCGATGTGCTTGCGGCGGAACTCGGCGCGCAGCGCGGCGAGGCTTTCGGGCGCGGCGCTGGAGATGGGGGCGCGTTCGAGCGCGGCGCGCAGGTCGTCGAGGCGCTGATGGGCGCCGTTGGGCGCCGCAGCGGCGTCCTCCTCGACGGGCTCGGGGTCGGGCTCGACATGCAGATGCGGGCCGCGCGGCGCGTCGGTGCGCAGGCGCTCGAGGCCGGAGCGGTCGAGCCGCCGGGTGCCGCCGGAGGCGGCAGGCGTTTCGGGCTCAGGGTCGTCCCGAAATGCGATTGTTTTCGTTCGCCGAAGCACAAGAACCTCGCTCTCGCAGCCTTCTGGCCGCGCCCCCCGAGCGGATGTCCGCCGGTCACGAGGTCGGTTCTACGCGCGAACACTCACGGTTCGGTTCCAAAGCACCGGCAAGTTCGAGGCTTTGGGGCAAGAAAGCGTTAGGGATGGGGCGGCCGGGCCCCGGCTTGCGCCGGGACGACGGTACGAGGACTGCCCGAGCGTTCAGAGCCGGACGTTGCGGAAGGTCTCGGGGTCGATCTCGAGCGTCCGCAGGTCGCGGGCCGCGGGGACGCGGTGCGCCTCGACCGCGCTGGCGGCGCGGATGGCGGCGGCGAGGGTGGCGAAGCCGGTGTGGAAGCGTTTCATCGTGGTGGTGCGCATGGGTCCTGTCTCCTGCCCCCATGAGATAGGCGCGCGGACGCCGTCCGGTCAGGGGGCAGGATGCATGCGAGCCATGCGCCGGCGTCAATCCGCGTCGGCGGCGAGCTCCGACAGGATCTGGCCGCGGCCGCGGGCGCGCAGGATGGTCGGCACGATGAGAGCGAGCGCGGCGAGGGTGAGCAGGATGGCGGCGAGCGGCGAGGTGAACAGCACCAGCACGTCGCCCTGGCTGATGGCGAGGGCGCGGCGCAATTGCTGCTCGGCCATCGGGCCGAGGATGAGGCCGACGACGACGGGGGCGATGGGGAAGTCGAAGACGCGCAGGGCGTAGCCCATGAGGCCGAAGGCGAGCAGCAGGCCGAGCTCGACCAGCGAGGGATTGGCACCGATGGTGCCGAGCGTCGCGAACAGCAGGATGCCGGCGTAGAGCCACGGCTTGGGGATGGTGAGCAGGCGCACCCACAGCCCGATCATCGGCAGGTTGAGCACGACCAGCATGAAATTGGCGATGAGCAGCGAGGCGATGAGGCCCCAGACGAGCTGCGGGTTGGAGGTGAAGAGCAGCGGGCCGGGTTGCAGGCCGTATTGCTGGAAGCCGGCGAGCATGATGGCGGCGGTGGCCGTGGTCGGCAGGCCGAGGGTGAGCAGCGGCACGAGCGTGCCGGCGGCGGAGGCGTTGTTGGCGGCCTCGGGGCCGGCGACGCCCTCGATGGCGCCGTGGCCGAACTCCTCGGGGTGCCTGGTCAGGCGCTTTTCGACGGCATAGGAGAAGAAGGTGCCGATCTCGGCGCCGCCGGCCGGCATGGCGCCGATGGGAAAGCCGATGAGCGTGCCGCGCAGCCACGGCTTCCACGAGCGCGCCCAGTCGGCGGCAGTCATCAGCAGCGAGCCGCGCACGGGCTCGACGCTGTCGGGCGCGCGGCTGCCCTGGGCGGCGATGTAGAGCGTCTCGCCGATGGCGAAGAGGGCGACGGCGAGGGTGGTGACCTCGACGCCGTCGAGCAGGTCGGGGATGCCGAAGGTGAGCCGGCTCTGGCCGGTCTGCATGTCGATGCCGATGAGCCCGAGCGTCAGCCCGATGAACAGCGACACCAGCCCGCGCAGCGTGGAATCGCCGAAGGCGGCGGAGACGGTGACGAAGGCGAGGATCATCAGCGCGAAATATTCGCGCGGGCCGAAGGCGAGGGCGAAGCGCACCACCCAGGGCGCGATGAAGGCGAGGGCGATGGTGGCGATGAGGCCGGCGACGAAGGAGCCGATGGCGGCGGTGGCGAGGGCGGGGCCGCCGCGGCCGGCGCGGGCCATCTTGTTGCCTTCGAGCGCCGTGACGATGGAGGCGCTTTCGCCGGGCGTGTTGAGCAGGATGGAGGTGGTCGAACCGCCATACATGCCGCCGTAGTAGATGCCGGCGAACATGATGAGCGAGCCGCCCGGATCGAGCCGGTAGGTGACCGGCAGCAGCAGGGCGACGGTGAGGGCGGGGCCGATGCCGGGTAGGACGCCGACGGCGGTGCCCAGCGTCACGCCGATGAGGGCGTAGAGCAGGTTCATCGGCAGGACGGCGACGCCGAGGCCCTGCACCAGCAGGTCGAAGGTTTCCATCAGGCGCCTCCGGGGCGGACGAGGGAGATGAGGGCGCCGAGGCCGTTGCCGAGCGCCGCCTCGAGCGGGCCGGCGGGCAGCGACAGCGACAGGCCGCGCGCGAAGACCAGCCAGATCAGCGCCGAGGCGACGATGCCGAAGGGCAGGGTGAGCCAGATGCGGCGCTCGCCGAAGCCGCGCGCGACGAGTGCGAACATGAGGCCGGTGGCGATGGAAAAGCCGGTGACGCGCAGCGTCGCGATCTGGACCAGAAGGCCGCCGACGATCCACAGCACGGGGCGCAACTCCTGCGTCTCGCGTGCCGGAAAGTCGCCGCGCAGGGCTTCGACGACGGTCCAGATGCCGAGGCCGGCGAGGCACGCCGCGACGACGTAGGGGATGGTCTGCGGGCCGATGCGGGCATATTGCACGGCGCCGGCGACGTGCCCCGCGTCCCAGGCGACGACGCCGGCGACGACGAGGAGCACGGCGGCGACCACGAGCGCCGCCCGGTCGGGGCGGCGCTCAGGCTGGCGATTGAGCTCGGGCGTGCTCACTGAACGAGACCGATGTCCTTGAGGATGGCTTCGGTGTTGGTGATCTCGGTGGCGAGCTGGGTCTTGAAGGCGTCGCCGG
>JBDHTK010000159.1:0-6981 GCA_039808625.1 Devosia sp.
AGCTCGCCGGCAAGTGACGATGCGGCGCGGGCGGGGCAGGGACTCGTCTGCCGTTTCGTTGGCCAGCGCAAGAAACCGGAAAAATCGCGCTGTTTCCCTTGCCGCCGCGTCCGGTTGACGCGCGTCGCATCGGCAGGGGAACGGGCGAAGCGGGCGGCGGGTTGCGCGGGCAAGGCGATTGACTTGAGGAGGCGCGCCGCTATGTTCCGCCGCAATCGGGCGGCCCGTTCCGCGCGAGGGCCGGTAGCTCAGGGGTAGAGCATTCGACTTTTAATCGAATGGTCGCGGGTTCGATTCCCGCCCGGCCTACCATTTTCGCGCCGCTGTGGCGCCTGCCGCCCCCGGGGTGCGGCGCGCATACTCAAAAATGCCCCGCAAGTTTCATTTTTGCGGCGACGAGTCGCCGCGTTTATGCGCTAATTGGGCAAGTATTCGCATGTGGGCCGCGCGACTATTGGGGGATTAGCCAGATGCAGCGCCTGCTTCGTCCAGTTCTGTTTGCTCTGATCTACGGTCTTCTTGCCTTTCCCGTCACGGAGGTGGCGGCACAGGCGGTCGCCGAGGGGCCGCCCGTCAAGACCGCGTCCGGCAAGGCCGAAGGCTGCGCCCCGCCGGGGACAGCCGGCACGCCTTGCCTCGGCACCGGCACGGTCAGTCCCGACCCTAACGCGGCCGGAGCGGACGGCGGTGTCGGCAGCTATGAGGGCAATTTCGGCGCCATCGCGGTCGGCAATTCGCTGTCATGGGGCTCGGCCTGGAACCGCGATACCAGGGACCAGGCGCGGCGCGATGCCGTCGGCGCCTGCGATCACACGGGCTGCCGGACCGTCACCTGGGTCAAGGATGGCTGCGCCGCGCTTGCCACCGGCTATGACGGCTGGGGGGCCGCCTGGGACGACAATGCGCGTGGCGCCGATGTGGACGCCCTCGAAGCCTGCTCGGGCGTCACCGGCGGCTGCGAGGTGGCCACGTCGTTCTGCACCGGGAACTACTGACGATGCCTCGCCTCGCGCGGCCCCGCGGTGCGGTCCGCCCGCTCGTCGCGTTTGCCCTGATGCTGGTCGTCCTGGCGTTCGTCACGCCGGGCTGGGCGGCATCCGCCAGGCATCTGAAAGGGGTGGCGCTGGTCATCGGCGAAACTGACTATGTGCGGCTGCCGGCGCTGCTGAATCCCGAGCGCGATGCCCGGGACATCGAGCGGATGCTCTACGATCTGGGCTTTTCGGTCGAGCGCGTGCTCGACGTCAATAGCCGGCGGCTGCAAGCCGCGCTCGATGATTTCGTGGAAAGCGCCGCCGATGCCGACGTCGCCCTGATCTACTATTCCGGCCACGGCATAGAGGCCGGCGGCGTCAACTACATCATGGGCCTCGACGCCGATATCTCCGACCCCGAGTCCGCCGCGGCCACGCTGATCCCGATCGACAGGGTTCTGGAGGCCCTGCAGAAGACGGTGCCGGTCACCATCGTGCTGCTCGACGCCTGCCGGACCAATCCCTTTCCGCCCGGCGAGCGGCTCACCGTCGCCGACGGCGGCGCGCCGGTGGCCATCAGTCCCATCGGGCTCCAGGCCCTGCGCGGACCCACCGTCATTGCCAGCGCGAGCGCCAATGCGCAGAGCCTCGGCATGGTCCTCGGCTTCTCGGCGTCGCCGGGGCAAAGCGCGCTCGACGGCGAACCCGGCTCGAACAGCCCCTATGCGCTGGCGCTGCTCGAGCACCTGACGGCCGGCGGCTACAGCTTCGGCGACATCATGACGCTGGTGGCGCAGGAGGTCTATGTCGATACCGGCGCGCGCCAGCTTCCCTGGACCAATTCCTCGCTCAACCGCATCCTCTATTTCGGCGGCGACAATGCGCAGCTGCCCGAGGACGACGCGGCGATCATGGCGGATCGCCGGCGGCTGCTGCTGAAGATCGCCACGGCGCCCGAGGAGTCGAAGGCGTTCGTCGAGGCCGTCGCGACGCAGGAGAGCCTGAAGCTCGTCGATCTCTATTCCATGCTCGACATCATCATGGACGGGGAGGGGGCGGCGAACAGCCAGTCCGAGCTTCTGTCGGTGGCCAAGCGCGTCCGGCAGGTGCTCGACGATCCGGTGCTCGCCGTGCCGCCGACGGATCCCGAGCTGGCGCGGCTCGACGCCATGGCGACGAAGGCCATCGCGCAGGGTTCGTTCAAGCTCGCCTTCAAGTACCGCCAGCAGCAGGCCAAATATGCCGCCAAGCTCGAAAAGAAGCTCGACCAGCAGCAGGCCGACATCGACGCCAAGCGGCGCGAGCTGACCGCCGTCTACGCGCGGGTGGCCGAGGCGGCCATGTACACGCTGAACGTGACGGCCGAGACCGCGGCGCTCAAGAGCGCCGCGCGGCAGGCGGATTTCTTCGACAAGTCGCTGTCGCGCAAGCTGCGGCTGCGCTCCGCCGACGCGCTGGCGCAGAAGGCCGAGCAGACGGACGATCCGCGCGCCGGCCGCATCGCCATCGAGCTTTACAAGGACGTTCTCAAGGAAATCGACCGCAGCAAGGAAGAAAGGCTGTGGGCCAGTGTGCAGCTGCGCCTCGGCTGGGCGCTCTGGCAGGGGTCCAACGTCGCGGCCGATAAGGAGCTGAGCGCGGAAGCGGCGGAAGCCGCGCGCGCCGCGCTCACGGTCATTACGCACGCCACGGCGCCGCGGGACTGGAGCAGCGCCGCGCGGCTGCTGGCGTGGTCGCTGGCCGATCTCAACCAGCCGCAGCCCGCCTACGAGATTCTCACGGACCTCATCGCGAAGGACAAGGTCAACTCCATCGACTGGAGCAAGGACCAGCAGCTGCTCGGCCGCGTGACCTTCGATCTGGGCTACGAGACGAGTGACACAGCGATGCTCGAGGCCTCGGTCGCGGCCTATGGCAGGGCGGCCAAGGCCTTCAAGCGCCACGATGCGTACAGCTCGTCCTTCGCCACCGCCCTCAAGAACTATACCGTCGGCCGGATCGCCCTGCTGACAAGCGATGCGGCCATGTTGCAGGCGGCGATCGCGGAGGGGCGCGAGGCGATCTCCATCGTCAAGCATGCCGGCAAGCTGCGCAGCAACGAGGCCAAGATGCTCGGCGAGAACATGGTTGCCGCCGGCGTCATGACGGGGGATTCCGGCCTCGTCAACGACGGGCTGAAGCAGTTCGTCGAAGCCAAGAAGGTCTTGAGTCGCAAGGGCGCTAAGCCCGATTGGGCGCGCATCCGCGAACGCGAGGGCGATGCCCTGCAGTTTCTCGCGCTGCGCAAGGCGAAGCTCGACAAGAAGACGCTCAATCTGGCCATCACCGCCTTCACCGAGGCGCGCGAAGCCTTCAGCGACATCGGCTGGGACTATGACGCGATGCTGCTCAACGACAAGCTCGCGACGGCCAAGGGGGTGCTGAGCGGCAAGATCAGGCCGGATGAGCTCACGCTGCCCAAGCCCGCGCCGATCGACGTCAGCAACGCGACGGTCCATATCAGGCCGAACGGGACCAATGGGACGTTTCGGGGGTTCAGCGTGACCATCGGGCAGGCGGTGCTGGACGGCAAGGAGCTCCTCATCGCCTTCAACATCTTCTCCGACTACGCGAGCACGGACAGGGCGCCGAAGACCCTCGAGCTTTTGCGGATGGTCGTCAGCACCTGGTCGTTTACCGAGGACAAGAGCCGCAACGCCGACTACAGCCTGTGCCCGCAGGTGAGCCGCGACAAGGGACAGATCCGCCTGCACTACGGCAAGCAGAGCGAGTACAATCGCTGCGTCCTGTCGAAGATGGGGGCGGCCGATGCCGCCTTCTGGATGGGCGTGTGGGAGCGGCTGCCCGCGCTCGTCGCCCGCGCGGCGGCCGGCGGCGACAGGACCGCGATGGACCTCAGCGCTTTGTTCGAGATCAAGCCTGCCGTCACCGCGACAAATGGCTAGCGCCGGGCGCCGGGTCGTGTCGCCCCGCGCGGCTTGCCGGCATTGTGAAATTTGCAGGCCCGCCAA
The DNA here is from genome assembly GCA_039808625.1 of Devosia sp. Taxonomy (GTDB): domain Bacteria; phylum Pseudomonadota; class Alphaproteobacteria; order Rhizobiales; family Devosiaceae; genus Devosia_A. Next base: position 3,986 of record JBDHTK010000159.1, read on the forward strand.
AGCTCAGTGATCGAATTGGGTCCTGCGACGGTAGTATTTCCCCTTGTATCTTGCCCCTGGTTTGCCTATCGGGGCGCTAGTAACTGATTTCAGGCTTTTGTGGTTGCCCGGTTCCTTGCCCTCTACCGAGCCCGCTCCTGCGCCGCGCGCGCCGGAGCCGGGCGACGAACGTCTTGCGGTTCTCCTTGCGACGTATAATGGCGCGAGGTTTCTCGACGAGCAGCTGCGGTCGCTGGCGGAGCAGGACTGGCCCGGCATCGACGTGTGGGCATCCGACGACGGCTCGAGCGACGGCACTGTGGAAATTCTCGAGCGCTGGCGCGCCCGCTGGGCGAAGGGGACCTTCGTCCTGCGCGACGGCCCGCGGCAGGGCGCCTATGCCAATTTTCGGGCGCTGCTCACCGGGGCGCCCGTCGACGCCGCGTTCGTGGCGTTCTGCGACCAGGACGACATCTGGCTGCCCGGCAAGACGCGGGTCTCGGTCGCCGCGCTGCGGGGCGCGGGCTGCACGCCGGCGCTGTTCGGCTCGCGCACCGTGATCGTCGACGAGGACGACGAGCCGGTCGGCCTGTCGCCGCGCTTTGCGAAGCCGCCGCATTTCCGCAACGCGCTGGTGCAGAGCATCTGCGGCGGCAACACCATGACGCTCAACCGGCCGGCCTTCGACGCGCTGCGCGCGGCGGCACAGCGCTGCGAATTCGTGGCCCACGACTGGTTCGCCTACCAGATCGTCACCGCGGTCGGCGGCACGGCGATCTACAGCGCCGACCCGCTCGTGCGCTATCGGCAGCACACCGGGAATGTGGTTGGCTCCAATGCGGGCACGCGGGCCCGGCTGGCGCGCCTCAGGCTGGCGCTGGACGGCCGCTTTGCCGCCTGGACCGATACCAACCTCACGGCCTTGCGGGCCTGCCGGTCCATGCTCAGCGCCGAGGCGATCGAGACGCTGGAGCAGTTCGAGCGGGCGCGCGCGGGATCGCTGGCGTCACGCCTGTCGGGGCTGCGGCGCGCGGGCGTCTACCGGCAGACCGCGGCCGGGCAGATGTCCCTGTATCTGGCGTGTGCGCTGGGTAAGATGTGAAATCGCGAGGGGGCGTGCTAGGCTTGCGGTGTTTTTCTCTAACTGACTGATATTCATGGCGATTCTCGTAACTGGCGGTGCCGGGTTCATTGGCTCGAATTTTCTCCTCGACTGGCTGGCGGCCGGCGGCGAGGACGTCGTCAACCTCGATGCGCTGACCTATGCCGGCTATCCCGGCAACGTCGCCGCCATAGCCGCTGATCCGCGCTATCGCTTCATCGCCGGCTCGATTGCCGACGAGGCGCTGGTCGAAGACATTCTCGCCCGTCATCGCGTGCGCGCCATCGTCAATTTCGCCGCCGAGACACATGTCGACCGGTCGATCTCGGGGCCCGCCGCCTTCGTCCAAACCAACATCGTCGGCACGTCGGTGCTGCTCGATGCCGCACGCCGCTATTTCGAGCAGCTTGCGGCGGAGGAGGGGGAGCGGTTCCGCTTTCTCCATGTCTCGACCGATGAGGTCTACGGCTCGCTCGCGCCCGCGGACCTGGCCTTCACCGAGGAGCACCCCTATCGGCCCAACAGCCCCTATGCCGCCAGCAAGGCGGCCTCCGACCATTTGGTCCGGGCCTATCGTGCGACCTATGGGCTGCCGACCCTCATCACCAACTGCTCCAACAATTACGGCCCGCGCCAGTTTCCCGAGAAGCTGATCCCGCTGGTGCTGCACAACGCCCTGGCCGGCAAGCCGCTGCCGGTCTACGGCGACGGCCAGCAGGTCAGGGACTGGCTGTATGTCGGCGATCACTGTGCGGCCATCCGCGCCGTGCTCGCCGCCGGGACACCCGGCGAAACGTACAATATCGGCGGGCAGAACGAGGCGACGAACCTCGCCGTGGTGCGCGCCATCTGTGCCGAGCTCGACCGCCGGCGCCCGCGCCCGGACGGCCGCTCCTATGCCGAGCAGATCACGCATGTGACGGACCGGCCGGGGCATGATCGGCGCTATGCGATAGATTCGTCGAAAATCCGTCTGGAACTTGGCTGGGAACCGCGCGAAGACTTCGAGTCGGGATTGTCCCGTACCATTGCGTGGTATCTCGATAATGCGGATTGGGTCGCCGAGGTGACGAGCGGCGACTATAGAGATTGGATTTCAAGGCACTATTCATGAAGCTTATGCTTTTCGGCAAGGACGGGCAGGTCGGTTCAGCGCTTCTCGCGGTCTTGCCGCCGGCATGGGACGTCGTGGCGCTGGGCCGCCGTGACGCCGATCTCGCCGTGGCTGGCGCCGCCGCCGACGCCATCCGTCGTGGCCGCCCCGATATTGTCGTCAACGCCGCGGCGTGGACGGCTGTCGACCGTGCCGAGAGCGAGCCGGCTGCGGCGCGGCGCGTCAACGCCGAGGCCGTGGCGGAGATGGCCGGGGCCGTCGGCGACGGCCTGCTCATCCACTATTCCAGCGACTATGTCTTCGACGGCCGCAAGGCCGGGGCCTATCTGGAGACCGACCCGACCGCGCCGCTCAGCGCCTACGGGCTCAGCAAGCAGCTGGGCGAGGTCGCGGCGCGGCGCGCCCCGCGCCACCTGGTCCTGCGCACGAGCTGGGTGCATGCGCCCCGCCACGCCAATTTTGCCGCCACCATCCTCCGTCTCGCCGCCGAACGCGACAGCCTCAGGGTCGTCGCGGACCAGGTCGGCGCGCCGACGGCGGCGGCGCTGATCGCCGAGGTCACGCTGCGGGCGATTTCGATGGTCGACAGCGGGCGGTCGCCCCCCGCCGGAACCTATCATCTCGCCGCCAAAGGCGAGACGAGCTGGCATGGCTATGCCCGCTTTCTCGTCGACGCAGCACGGGCCAGCGGTGCCGTGCTGCGCTGCAGGGCCGATGCCATTGCGGCCATTGCCTCTTCCGACTACCCCCAGCCCGCCCGGCGCCCCGGGAATTCCCGCCTCGACACCCGCAAGCTCGAGA
>JBDHTK010000160.1:0-6961 GCA_039808625.1 Devosia sp.
CGCCTCGCCGCCCTGCCGGGCGCCGATGTCAACGCGCTGGCGCTGGGGCGCGGCGCACCCGAGCGCTTCGCCTCCGCCCTCGATTTCGGCCTCGCCGCCCTCGGCCGGCTGAGCGAGGGGCGCTTCGAGCTCAAGGGCAGCCGCCTCAGCCTAGGCGGCCGCGCCGCCTCCACCGCCGATTTCGAGGCGATCACCGCGCTCGCCGCCGAGGGCGCGCCGCAGGGGTTGAGCCTCGTCGTCGCCGATTTGCGCCCGCCGGTGGCCGCGCCCTTCACCTTCACCGCCACGAGGGCCGCCGGCGGCGCGACGACGCTCGCCGGCTACGTGCCCGACGCCGCGACACGCGCGGCGCTGCATGCGGCCATCGCCGAACTCGCGGGCGACACCGCGGCGCCCGCCGACGGCGCCCCCGACGATTTCGCCGCGCTGGCGGAAACGGGCCTCGATCTCCTCGCAAGGCTCGATTCCGGCACGCTCGCCTATGACGGCACCGCCTGGTCGCTCACCGGCACGGTGGACACGGAAGAGAAGGGTCTCGACGCCGACGCCGCCTTTGCCGCGGCGGGCCCGGCGCTGCGCGGCTGGGCCTATGAGGTCCGCCGCCCGACGCTGCCCATCATCTCGCCCTATGTCTGGCATGCGCGGAAAAGCGCCGACGGCGCCGTCAGCATTACCGGCTTCGCGCCCGCCGAAAGCTTCAGGGCCGCTCTCGCCGCCCGCCTGCCGGTGCTGACCGATGCCACGACGCTGGGCGCCGGCGCGCCCGACGACTTCGACGCCAATGCCACCGCCGGCCTCGATGCGCTGCTGGCGCTGGAGGAGGGCACCCTCAGCCTCGACGGCACGCACTGGCGGCTCACCGGCACGGCGAGCGACCCCGCTGCGCGCGCGGCCGCCGAAGCGGCGCTGGCTGCCCGCATCGACGCTTCCGCCTGGCAGCTCGACGTCACGGCCCGCGTGCCGGCGCCGGCTTCCGAACCGGAGGCGGCCCCCGAACCGGAGGTGGCCCCCGAACCGGAGGCGCCCTCCGAGCCCGAACCCGAGCCGTCGACGCCCGCCTCCGCCGAGCCCGCACCCGCCGGCGAGGCGCGTGGTCTCGAAATCACCGACCCCATGCCGGCGCGCTTCATCTTCGAGGCGAGCAAGGAGGGCGGCCAGCCCATCGCGCTGCGCGGCGCCGTGCCGGCCCAGGCGGCGGCCGCCTTCTTCGGCGTGCGCGCCGGCGACGTCCCCATCGACCGGCTGCTGGTGCAGCAGGGCCTGCCGGCCGACTTCATCACCAACGCGCTCACCGGCCTCGATGCCGTGCTCGGCCTCACCGAGGGGCGCCTCGGCTTCGACGGCGCCCGCTGGTGGCTGCGCGGCATGGTCGAGGCCCAGGCAACGCGCGACACCATCGCCGCCAGCATCGCCGCCCTGCCGAAACCCGACGACTGGTCGGTCCTCGTCGGCGTGCTGCCGCCCATCGAAATCTGCCGCGAGCACGTGGCCGGGCTGGAGCGGCGCAACGCCATCACCTTCCAGTCGGGCAGCGCCCAGCTCACCGACGCCTCGTTGCCGGTCATCGACGAGCTGGCCGCCGACCTGCAGGTCTGCGCGCCGGCCGCCGTCCATGTCGAGGGCCATACCGATTCCGACGGCGCCGAGGCCCTCAACCTGGCGCTGTCGGTGGCGCGCGCCGAGGCGGTGGTCGCCGCCCTCATTGCACGCGGCGTCGATGCCGAGCGCCTCTATGCCGAAGGCTATGGCGAATCGAGCCCGATCGCCGCCAACGACACGCCTGAGGGCAAGGCGCGCAACCGCCGCATCGCCTTCACCATCGCCGAGGAGTGAGCTTTGGATTCACTCCTCTACCTCGTCGAAATCTACTGGCCCTACGCGCTCGGCGTCCTCGCCATCGGGCTCGTCGCGGGCTGGTTCGCCCCCGCGCCGAAGCGCTAGCGCGCCATGTCCACCCTCATCCACATCGCCGAAGTGGCGCTGCTGCTGGCCGTGGCCTACTCGCTGGGCTGGGCGCTCGGCTACGCCGCGCGGCGCCTGACGGCCCGCGAGCCGGCCCGCCCGGCGGCCGCCATCCCGGCCGAACGGCTCGCCGCCGCCATCGGCCAGCCGGCCGATCCGCTGGTCAGGTCGCCGCTCATCCTGCCGCTGTCCGTCGCTGCGCCCGAGGCGCCGCTTCTCCCGCCTGCGCAACCTGCACCGCCTGCGCCACCCGAGCCGGCGCCGCTGCATCCCACCGCCGCGCCGGCCAGCCGTCCCGGCGAGGCCTGGAGCGGCGCCATTCGCGGCCGCGCCGCCACCCGCCTCGGGCCGCTGCCGCCGCCCGACGAGGACGCCGCCATGCGCGCCATCGAGGGCAATTGGAGCCGCACCCATGCGCGTGCCCTGCCGGACGCGCCCGAGCTTACCGATCTCGGCGTCGCCGTCGCGGCCGCCCAGAGCGCCGTCGCCGGCGCCATTGCCCGCCTCGAGGGCGAGCCGGCCGACGCCGACAAATAGCCGGCCGGGGCAGGGCGGTCAGGCCGCCTTGCGCCCCGTCACCTGCCGCACGAAATTCACGATGGGCTCGACGTCGCCTTCCGTGTCGAGCAGCGCCGGCGAGCCCTGATGCTCGATGACATACGCCTCGGCGTCGCGCCGCCGCCGCATCATTTCCTCCAGCGTCTCGCGCCGCAATTGCTGCGTCAGCTGCGTGCGCAGCATGAGCAGGGGCGCCACCTGCAGCGCATCGAAGAGCTGCCATTGCGGCACCAGCACGTCATCGAGGTCGAACGGCTCCAGTAGCCGGATCAGCGCCGGGTCGAACAGCGGCTGCAGCCGCCCGCGCCGGTCGACGAAATGGCTGCGCAGCGCCAGCGCGTCCAGCACTGTATCCGGCACCTCGGGATAGTCGGCGGCGGCCATGCGGCGCAGCATCGGCTTGAGGCTGGCCTCGCCATGCACTCCCGTGAGCTCGGTGAGCGACACCCGGAGCCGCACCAGCCCGCGCGAATCCGATACCGGCCCGGCATCGATCAGCACCGTGCCCGCCAGCAGTCCCGGCGCCCGCGCCGCCAGCGCCATCAGCACCTGCCCGCCATGCCCCTGGCCGGCGAAGATGGCGCGCTCGATGGCCAGCGCCCGCATCACTTCCACGAGGTCGGCCGCATCAGTCACCGTCGAATAGAGCGCCGCCCGCCGCCGGTCGGTCGAGCGCCCGCGCCCCTTGAGGTCCACCAGCACCAGCGGCGTCGTGTCCAGCACCGGCGCCAGCCGGCGGGCGAGGCCGCTCCAGTCGGCCATGTTACGCGTGTAGCCGGCAACGCACACCAGCGGCACGCGCCCCGGCCCGAGCGCGCCGCGCACATGCACCGCCATCTGCTCGGCGGCGCCGCCCACCGTCACCATCGTCACGGGCAGGTCGGCAAAGGCCTTGTGGTCGGCGGGAGAGCTGCGCGTCATGGCGGCCTTGATAGCCGAGTTCGGCGCGCCGATCAGCCCCGGATCGAATGCAGCGCGTCGCTCACGCTGATCGCCGCGCCGCCCAGCCGCGCCCGGTACACCATGTAGTTGCCGAACACGCGCTGCACATATTTGCGCGTCTCCTGGAACGGGATCTGCTCCACCCACACCACCGGGTCCACCCCGGCGGCGCGCGGGTCGCCGAACGCCGCGATCCACTTGTTGGCGTTGCCCGGCCCGGCATTGTACGCCGCCGCCGCGAGGATCAGCGAGCCGCCGAACGTTTCGAGCTGCGCGTCGAGATAATGCGTGCCCAGCCGTGCATTGTAGATCGGGTCGCTGGTGAGCTGCGCCGGCGAATAGGCGACGCCGAGCTTCTTGGCCGTGTCCCTGGCCGTGCCCGGCATGAGCTGCATCAGCCCGCGCGCCCCGGCCGACGACACGGCGTTGATCTGGAAACGGCTCTCCTGGCGCGCCACGGCATAGACGGCGGCGGCGTCGAGCGCGGTGATCTGGTTGCCCGGCAGCCCGTCCTTGGGGAAATTGAACAGGTCGAGCGGCAGCCCCCGCCGGTCGGCCGTGTCGGCGATCGCGATGGCGAGGTGGTGCGCGCCGATCTCCTGCGCCAGCCGCGCCCCCAGCACCATGTCGCCGCCGCTCGTCAGCGTCGGCATCAGCGTGCGCAGCAGTGCCGCCGCCTTGTCGGCCTCGCCGGCCTTGGCGAAGAGGCGGATGGCCGCGACGACCTCGTTGCGCGCGAAAGCTGGCTCTCTGTCCCGCCAGTCCGGCAGGGCGCGCAGCTCGACCGGCTTCAGCCCCAGCGCCTCGCGCGCCAGCTGCCCGTAATAGACGGTCGGATAGGCAGCGGCCACGTCATAGGCTGCCTTGGCGCCGGCCGCGTCGCCCTTGGCCGTGAGCGCCCGGCCAAGCCAGTAATTGGCCTGCGTTACCGTGTCGGGCAGGGTGGCGAGCTTCGCCATCGCTGCAAAATGCGTCGCCGCGCTCTTGGCGTCGGCGAGGAAGCTGAGCGCGATCCAGCCCGCATGGAAGCGTGCCTCGACCACGCGCCCTTCCGGCCCGTCAGTATAGCCGGCAGCGACGCGGTAGGCGCGCTTGGCGTCGCCCAGGCTCAGCAATTGCCGGGTCAGCTTCTGCCGCTCATACCACCACTCGGCGGCGTCCGGGTCGCTCGCCTTGCCCTTGTCGAGATAGGCGATGGCATCGTCCCACAGCTCGAACTGCCGCGCCCGCTGGGCCCGCGAAAAGAAGTAGATCGGGTTGGTCCTGTAGGCCGGATCGACCGCGTCGAGCAGCGTCTTGGCGTCCTTGGCGTTGCGCGACACGGCGTTGCGCGCCACCGCGAGGCTCTGCTGCGTCGGCGTGAGGAATTTCAGCAGCCGCTCCGTGCCGGCCGCGCGGTCGTGCATCATCAGGTGCTGCGCCCGCGCCCAGTGATCGGCGCGCGTCAGCAGGTCGCCGAGCGCGTCGAGCACCTTCGCCTCGCTCGCCGGATCGAGGAACTGCTCCGTCCAGATCGACCGCGCAATGGCGGCGGCCCGGCTTTTCTGCCCGTCCGCGAGATAGGCGCGCGCCAGCGCCAGTTGCGCGTCGAGCGTGTTGGGCATGGCGCCGCTTAGATATTTGATGATTGCCGGCCCGGCCGCCTCGGCCTCGCTCAGCCCCTGTTCGAGCCGCGTCTTGAACACCCCGGGGGTGACGAAGCCGGGCGCGTCGGCCTCGAAGCGCCTGACCGTCGCCGGATCGATGGCGCCGTCGCCGTAGTAGATCGCCGCCCACTGGATGGCGCGCCGCTCGACGCTGCTCGCAAAGCCTCGCCCTGCCGCGTAGGCGTCGGCGTAGCGGCCGTCCCTGAGGAGCCCGAGCGCGTCGCCGAAGGCATCGGCCGGTGGCGGCATCGCCTGCCGGGGCGCTGCGGCGGCGGAGTGGGCGATGGCGCCGGTGACGACGGGATCGGCCGGCGCTTCCGCCACGAGCGCGGGCGCCGGGCCAGCGGTCGCGGCCGGCAGGGCCAGCGGCGCGGAAGCGGCGTGGATCGCATACGAGATCGCGATGATCAGTGCTGCGGCCGTAAGGCCGAGCAGGGCGCCCTTCGGGCTCCCCAGGGCCGTGAACATGGTGTGGTCCTGTTGGTCCTCGAGACAAAATCCAACAAGGCGCCCCCGTCCTTGTGCGAAAGGCGATTGTCCCCGGTCAGGGTGAACAAACCCTTGCCGCACATTCCTTGCAGCGTTTCCCGCCGGCTCTGCGCTTGTTCCGCCGGGCGGTTGAAACTATGTTGCGCGACTATGGCCAAAGGGCGGGGAAGCCGCGGCCACACCATGTCAACGGGAACGCATCCAAATGCTCAGAGGCTCGATCACGGCGCTCATCACTCCGTTTGCGAACGGGGCCGTGGACGAGAAATCCCTCTCCGCCTTCATCGATTGGCAGATCAAGGAAGGCTCGCACGGCGTGGTGCCGGTGGGCACCACCGGCGAGTGCCCGACGCTCAGCCATGAGGAGCATCGCCGCGTCATCGAGATCGCCGTCGAGGTCGCCGACCGCCGCGTGCCGGTGATCGCCGGCGCCGGCTCGAACTCCACCGCCGAGGCCGTGTCGCTCACCCGCTTCGCCGAGGACATCGGCGCCGACGCGGTGCTCTCCGTCGTGCCCTACTACAACAAGCCGACGCAGGAGGGGATGTTCCAGCACTTCTCCGCCGTGGCGCAGGCGACGGCGCTGCCCATCCTGGTCTACGCCGTGCCGGGCCGCACCGTGGTCGACATCAGCGTCGAGACGATGGCGCGGCTGCGCGACGCGCATCCCAATGTCGTCGGCACCAAGGACGCGACGGCGAGCATGGAAAAGGCCACCATGACGCGGGCCAGGCTCGGCGCGGACTTCATCCTGCTGTCGGGCGAGGACATGACGGCGCTCGGCTTCAACGCGCATGGCGGGCATGGCTGCATCTCGGTCACCTCCAACGTCGCGCCGCGCCTCTGCGCGCAGTTCCAGAACGCCTGCCAGCAGGGCAATTTCGCCGATGCGCTGATGCTCCACGACAAGCTGGCGCCGCTGCACAAGGCGCTGTTCATCGAGAACAATCCGGCCGGCGTGAAATATGCCGTGTCGCGGCTCGGCCTGTGCAACAACGAGTTCCGCCTGCCGGTGGTGCCGGTCAGCAACGCCAACGCCGAGGCCATCGACGCGGCCTTGTCGCATGCCGGCCTGCTGCCCAACTAGCGGGCATGGCTAAAGAACCGAAGAAGTCGACGATGATCACCTCGGGCGCGGTCGCCGAGAACCGCCGCGCCCGCTACGACTACGAGGTGCTCGACACGCTCGAGGCCGGTATCGTGCTGACCGGCTCCGAGGTGAAGTCGCTGCGCCTCGGCAAGGCCCAGATCACCGAGAGCTACGCCTCGCCCGAGCGCGGCGAATTGTGGCTCGTCAACGCCCACATCCCCGAATTCGTGCAGGCCAACCGCTTCAACCACGAGGAAAAGCGGCCGCGCAAGCT
>JBDHTK010000161.1:0-6930 GCA_039808625.1 Devosia sp.
CCCTTGAGCGCCGCGACGTCCGCCTTGAGCGCCTTGAGCTCGGCGGCCTGCGCCTGCACCAGTTCGCGCAGCGCGTCGTAGTCCTCGCGCTTGACGAGGTTCATGTCCATGACGAAGCGCTCGGCCTGCGCGCGGACCAGGGTCTCGATCTCGCGGCGCACGCCGTCGGCGACGCCCGCGGCATCGTTCATCATCCGCCCGACACTGTCGAAAATCCGGCTGCTCTGGGCCATCGGCGCCTCCGTCACAAAGCTTTGCGGTCCTATTTAGGAGCATGCGCCCGGCTTGACCAGAGCCACCGCCTGCCCGAGAAGTGCCGCATGGATTTTCCCAATATCTCCCCCATCGCCTTCGAGCTGGGCCCCTTCGTCGTCCGCTGGTACGCGCTCGGCTACCTCGCCGGCGTCTTCGGCGGCGCCTGGTATGCCACGAGCCTGCTCAGCCGCCCGCACCTCTGGGCCCGCGACACGCCGCCCTTTCCGGCCCGCGCCATCTGGGACTTCGCGTTCTGGGCCGTCATCGGCATCGTCGTCGGCGGCCGCCTCGGCTACGTGCTGTTCTACAACCTGCCCTGGTACCTCGCGAACCCCGGCGAGATCATTGCGCTGTGGGATGGCGGCATGAGCTTCCACGGCGGCCTCGTCGGCATCATCGTCGCCATGGCGCTGTTCACCCGCGGCCACGGCGGCGCCATCCTCTCCAGCCTCGACCTGCTCGGCGCCATCGGCACCATCGGCATCTTCCTCGTGCGCGTCGCCAACTTCATCAACGCCGAGCTCTACGGCGCCCCCACCGACCTGCCCTGGGGCGTCGTCTTCCCCACCGATCCCGAGCAATTGCCGCGCCACCCCACCCAGCTCTACGAGGCCGCCCTCGAAGGCCTGCTGCTCTTCGTCGTCATCCTCATCGGCACGCGCCGTCTCGGCTGGCTGAAGCGCCCCGGCCTCACCGCCGGCCTTTTCGGCATCGGCTACGCCCTCGCCCGCGCGCTGGTCGAAGTCTGGCGCCTGCCCGACGCGCAGCTCGGCTACCTCGCCGGCACCGGCTGGCTGACGATGGGCATGCTGCTCAGCCTTCCCGTCCTCGCCGCCGGCCTCGCGCTGGTCGCCTACGCGCTGGCGCACCCCCGTGGCTGAGCGCACCCTCACCCTCGGCGAACAGATCGACGCGCAGATCCGCGCCGCCGGGCCCATCTCCATCGCCACCTATATGGGCCTCTGCCTGTCGCATCCCCGCCACGGCTACTACGCCGTCGGCCGCCCCATTGGCGCGCGCGGCGATTTCATCACCGCCCCCGAGATCAGCCAGATGTTCGGCGAGCTCATCGGCTTCTTCTTCGTCAACCTCTGGCAGCAGATGGGGTCGCCGCAAAGCTTCACCCTGCTCGAGCTCGGCCCCGGCCGCGGCACGCTGATGCAGGACGCGCTGCGCGCCGCGAGCCGCGCCGACGGTTTTGAAAACGCCTTGCATCTCCAGCTCTTCGAGTCGAACACTCTTCTGAAGGGTGAGCAGGAGACGCGCCTCTCCGCCTGGTCGCCCTATTGGGCCACGGAGCTCGACGCGGTCAGCGACGACCCGCTCTTCGTCATCGCCAACGAGTTCTTCGACGCCCTGCCGCTGCGCCAGTACGTCAAGACCGACGATGGCTGGCACGAGCGCCTCGTCGGCCTTTCCGGCGATGCCCGCGCCTTCGGCCTCTCGCCGACGCCCATCGCCGAATCCGCCGCGCCGCCCGAGGTGCACGGCGCCTATCCCGGCGAGGTGCTGGAGCTGTCGCCCGCCGCCGCCGACGCCATGCAGCGCCTCGCGCGCAAGGTCGCGACGCAGGGCGGCGCCATCCTCGCCATCGACTACGGCTATGGCGCGACGCAGACCGGCGAGACCCTGCAGGCCGTGCGCCAGCATGCCTTCGCCGATCCGCTCGAGGCGCCGGGCGAAACCGACATCTCCGCCCATGTCAATTTCGGCGTCCTCGCCGAGGCGGCGCGCGCCAGCGGCCTCGCCACCGCTCCCCTCGCCGAGCAGGGCGAGTGGCTGCTGCGCCTCGGCCTCGGCGAGCGCGCCAGGGCGCTCGCCCGCGCCAACCCGGCCGAGGCCGGCAACATCGCCCGCGCCGTCGAGCGCCTCACCGCCCCCGGGCAGATGGGCACCCTGTTCAAGGTGCTGTGCGCCCATTCGCCCGGCCTGCGCCCGGCCGGCTTCTGATGAGCGCCCCCTGCACCATCTCCCGCGTCCTCGACGTAGCCGGCATCCGCCACGGCTTTTACGGCCGCGAGGGCGGCCGCTCGCAGGGCGACCTCGCATCCAACAACATGTCGATAAGCCAGGGCGACAATCCCGACCTCGTCGTCTCCAACCGCTCCAGCGTCGCCAACGCGATGGGCGGCTACGGCATCCGCGAGCTCGTCGTCTTCCGCCAGGTCCACTCGACCACCGTCGTCACCCTCGCCGAGCGCCCCGATCCCGCCGTCGCCATCGAGGCCGACGCGATGGTCACCGCCCGCGACGACCTGCTGCTCGGCATCCTCACCGCCGATTGCGCGCCCGTGCTCTTCGCCGATCCCGAGGCCGGCATCATCGGCGCCGCCCACGCCGGCTGGAAGGGCGCCGTCGCCGGCATCGTCGGCAACACCGTGGCGGCGATGGTCGCGCTTGGCGCCGACCCCGCCCGCATCCGCGCCGCCATCGGCCCCGCCATTTCCGCCGCCAACTACGAGATCGGCCCCGAGCTGGCCGCCGAGATCGCCGCCCGCAATCCCGACGCCGCCCGCCACATCCGCGTCCCCGACGGCCGGGCGCGGGAGCATTTCGACATCCCCGGCCTGCTTGCCGAGCAGCTCTTTGCCGCCGGCGTCGGCCTCGTCGGCGATCTCGGGCTGTGCACCTATGCCGAGCCGGCGCGCTTCTTCTCGCATCGCTACGCCACCCATCAGGGCCGCACCACCGGCCGCCAGATCAGCGTCATCGGCCGGCGCTGACCTCCATTCATGTCTTCGTCACAAGGCGCATTGCACCGCGGGGAGTCGCGGGCTAAAGAGCCGCCACTTTCCTTTGGTATACGGGGCTTGGCACCATGAAACTGGTCACCGGCAACTCCAACCGGGCCCTGGCCGCGGCGGTTTCCGACTATCTCGAATTGCCCCTCACCGATTGCACGGTGAAACGCTTCGCCGACAAGGAAGTCTATGTCGAGGTGCACGAGAACGTCCGCGGCGAGGACGTCTTCGTCCTCCAGTCCACCTCCTATCCGGCCAACGACAACCTCATGGAGCTGCTGATCCTCGTCGATGCGCTGCGCCGCTCCTCGGCCCGCCGCATCACCGCCGTCATGCCCTATTTCGGCTACGCCCGGCAGGACCGCAAATCGGCGCCGCGCACGCCCATTTCGGCCAAGCTCGTCGCCAACCTCATCACCATCGCCGGCGCCAGCCGCGTGCTCACGCTCGATCTCCACGCCGCGCAGATCCAGGGCTTCTTCGATATTCCCACCGACAACCTCTCGTCGGCTCCGGTGATCGTGCGCGACATCCGCGAGCACTACGACACCTCCAACACCATCATCGTGTCGCCCGATGTCGGCGGCGTCGTCCGCGCCCGCAACGTTGCCCAGCGGCTCGGCGTCAACCTCGCCATCGTCGACAAGCGCCGCCCGCGCGCCGGCGTCTCCGAGGTCATGAACATCATCGGCGAGGTCGACGGCCGCGACTGCATCCTCATCGACGACATCGTCGATTCCGGCGGCACGCTGGTCAACGCCGCCGAGGCCCTCATCAAGGCCGGCGCCCACGGCGTCAGCGCCTACATCACCCACGGCGTGCTGAGCGAAGCGGCACCCGGCAAGATTTCCGGCAGCCGCCTCAAGGAGCTCGTCGTCTCCGATTCCATCGAGGCCCGCCCCGAGGTCGCCGCCGTCGCCAACATCCGCCGCATGACCATCGCCCCCCTGATCGGCGAAGCCATCGCCCGCACGGCCAGCGAGCAGTCCGTCTCCAGCCTGTTCGACTGAGCCGATGCCCCGGCAGCCTCCCTCGGGCGACTCCTGGTTCTTTTCGGCGCCCGCCGCCGGGCTGCGGCTCGAAGTGACGACGTCCTTCCGCTCATCCACCTTCCGACGGTTTTTTTCGAGCTACGACACCGCCTTCGTCCTGCCGTCGGAAAAGGAGGATGAAGCCGGGCTCAGGGCCTGCCTCGCCCTCAATCGTCCCGGCAGGAAACGCGACGCGCTTGTCGCCAGCTTCGGCCCCTTCAACGAATACTGCATGCTCGCCCACGACCCAGAGGCGGGCGCCGACATCGGCGGCATCAACTGCGTCGTGCTGCGCTACGACGACGCCGAGGGCCGCCCCGTCGCGTCGGTCAATCTCAACTACATCTTCGTCGATCCCCCACAGCGCGGTCGCGGCTATCTGCGCCGCATGCTCGACGCCCTGCGCCTGGCGCTCGCCGAGGATCTGGCGCGCGGCCGCCACACCCTGATCTTCCTCGAGCAGAACGACCCCTTCCGGCTCGACGCCGCCGCCTATGCCGCGGACACCGCCCATGCCGGCATCGACCAGTTCGACCGGCTCCACGTCTGGGCCCGCATGGGCGCGCGCATCGTCGATTTCCCCTATGTCCAGCCCGCCCTGTCGGCCAGGCAGGCGCCCGACACGAGCCTCGCCTACACGCTGCTCGAGCCGGCCATGGCCGCCATTCCGGCAGCCCTTCTCGCCGACCACCTCGAGCGCTTCTTCGCCATCTCGGTATGGAAGGGGCAGCCACCACACGACCGCGCCGTGGCCGAGGCGCAATTGCGCGACCTGCGCGCCCGCCCGCCCGGCGCGCAGATCCGTCTGCTCGATCCCGCCCCGCTCCTCGCCCGTCTGCGCGGGCAAAAAGACCGCCTGAGCGCCTTTAGGCATCGCCCCGTGAGCCTCGCATCTGCCATAGTGCAGGAGGCAGGGGGGCACTAGAGCGATGGCGCAAGCGCAGGACGTACAGGATCGGCAGGCCGGGTCCGGTCTCTACTTCACCCTGTCGCTGCATCTCGACAACGACAACATCATGCGCAAGGCTCCCGAGCTTTATCGGAGCCTCAGTACCCAGCCCCCGCCGGCCGACGACCAGCCCTTCCGGCCCGTCGACACCGATGCCCGCCGCCGGCGCCAGATCGAAATCCAGCAAAGCTGCCCGCCCGCCGCGCGCGGCACGCCGCTGTCGATCCAGCTCGCCAACGCCATCGAGCCGATGTTCCACGACATCGCCGACCGCGAGCGGCTGGGCGTGGTCGAGGATTTCCTCATCGCCATCCCGGCGACGCCAGGCTCCGAGCACATCGAGGACGCCCTCGGCGTCGATCTGTCCTTCACCGGCGCCGTCTCATGGCAGACGGAAGGCACGAAATACCGGGCGGAGGTCGGCGGCGAGGCCGGCAGCGTCACCATCGGCGGCATCGCCATCAAGCGCTTCTGGTACGTCCACCGAAACTTCTCGCTGTCCTACCACCTCTCGTTCAAGATCCTGGACTACCCGCATACGCCGGCCTCGTTCCTGCTGTTCTCGGTGCTGCAGAAGCTGGTGTCGCCCAAGGAATTCGCGCTGCAAAGCGCCCCCGCGCCGGGCGAATTCGTGCGCATCGAGCGCGGCCGCACACCCTCCATCGCCCCGTTCCTCGCCATCGGGCTGCGCCGGCAGGGCGACGCCGGCTACGTCGATTTCTGGCAGTTCGTGCTCGACCTCTTCGAACAGGACTTCGACGCGCTCTGCCGGTCGGCCACCGGCCAGACCCTGCCCCGGAGCCTCGCCGCCTGGGACAGCGGCATCCTCAAGCACGAGCCCTATGTCGAGGTGCCGGGGCTGAGAATGCCCGATGCCCGGGCGATGTTCTATTTCGCCGACGAGGTCTTCCTCAATCTGCTGCTCCCCGAATATTCCGACGGCGCGCCGGCCAACCGCTACGACATGCTGCGCGAGGAGTTCTTCGACGGCGAGCTGGCCGCCGCCCTCGACCCCAATGCCGCGGCCTGCCAGGTCAGCCGTTCGGGCGGCAGCGAGATCACCATCGGCGCGCCCTTCTGGAGCTGGCTCGACGAAGTGCAGCGCGCCTGGGAGCGCAGCCTGCCGCCGCCGGCGCCGGCGGCGCCCGGCACGGTTTCCGCCGGCCCCATCGACCCGGCCTGGTTCGAGGCCCGCGAGGGCGACAGCTCCGAGGCCCGGCGCGGCCGCAACCCGGCCCGCAGCCGGCGCGGCGAGCGCCTCGCGACCAACCTGCCCCTTGCCTACATGTTCCTGTCGGGCTTCAACCAGAACATCATCGACTTCGTGAACCAGGACGCCTCGGAAATCCTGGACAGCATGGACCCCATCTATCCCGCCACCGCCGACACCGTGGCGGAGGGCTTCTTCTGCCGCTTCGCCAATCCGCGCGCGCTCATCACCTATGTGCGCAAGATGCGCAGCCTCGAGACCGGCGCCAAATATATCGGCACCTGCCCCTATGCCTTCCTCGTCCACGTGCTGACGCTGCACAACGAGTTCCTCGCCCGCGACTTCGAAAACCGCGCCAACCTCGCCCTGACCGCGGCCAGCCGCGAGGTGCACGGCAAGCGTCTCGCCGCGGCCGCCGACATCTTCTACCGCTTCCGCGAGCGGGAAATGGCCGAATACGACACCCATCTCTACGACAACGTCTTCCGCTACGACACCGAGCGCGACGTGTTCGGCGAGTTGCAGACCATCAGGGGCGTGGCGCTCAAGCATGGCCATGTGATGAAGCTCATCGACGCCGCCGAAAAGCGCACGCGCGACAATGAGGAGCGCCTGCGCCTCGCCGCCGAGGACCGGCGCCGCGCCGACGAGCAGACCCTCAACCAGCTGGTCTTCATCGTCGGGCTGTTCTCCATCCTGCAGGTCACCTTCCTCATCGCCGACCAGGTGACGCCGGGCGCCGGC
>JBDHTK010000162.1:0-6919 GCA_039808625.1 Devosia sp.
GCGCTCGGCCCCGAAGTGTCGGTGGCCATCGTCGTCGCCGACCAGCAGAGCGGCGACATCCTCGCCTCGGTGGGCTCGGCGGGGCTGTTCAATACCGCCAGCAGCGGCTTCGTCGACATGACACGGGCGGTGCGCTCGCCCGGCTCGACGCTGAAGCCGCTGATCTACGGGCTCGGCTTCGAATTGGGCCTCGCCCATCCCGACAGCCTGATCGAGGACCGGCCGACCGCCTTCGGCGCCTATGTGCCGGTCAATTTCGACAATTTCACCCGCGGCACCGTGACCATAAGGCAGGCGCTGGAGGAATCGCTCAACATCCCGGCCGTCATCGTGCTCGACGCGGTGGGCACGGCGCGGCTGGTGTCGCGCATGACGCGCGCCCATGCGGCGCCGCAACTGCCCGACGACACGGCGCCCGGCCTCGCGGTGGGGCTGGGCGGGGTCGGCGTGACGCTGCGCGACCTGGTGTCGCTCTATGCGGCGATCGCGCGCGGCGGCATGCCCGTCACCCTCAATGACGGCAGCGGGCCGCGCGCCGATGACGGGGCGCTGGCGGCGCCGGTGCTCGACCCGGTGTCGGCGTGGTACGTCTCGTCGATCCTGCGCGAGGTGCCGCCGCCGCTCAACGGCTCGCCGGGGCGCATCGCCTACAAGACCGGCACCTCCTACGGCTATCGCGACGCCTGGGCCATCGGCTATGACGGCAAGACGGTGATCGGCGTGTGGGTGGGCCGGCCCGACGGCGTGCCGGTGCCGGGCATTTCGGGCATCAAGGCGGCGGCGCCGATCCTGTTCGAAAGCTTCGACCGGCTGGGGCCGGTGGCGCCCTTCGCGCCGCCGCCGCCGGGCACCCTCATCGCCGCCAATCCCGACCTGCCGGAGCCGCTGAGGCGTTTCCGCCACCCCAACGACAACCGCGTGGCGCGCGACGCGGCGCCCGAGATCGCCTTCCCCGCCGACGGCGTCGACATCGACCTCGGCATCGCCAATGGCGATGGCCGACCGCTGGTGGTCAAGGTACGCAACGGCGCGCCGCCCTTCACCTTCTTCGCCAATGGCGCGCCGTTCGGCCGCTCGGCCTTCACCCGGCAGGGCAGCTGGCAGCCGGACGGGCCCGGCTATGTCACCGTGTCGGTGGTCGACGCCAAGGGCCGCTCCGACAAGGTGAAGGTGTTCCTCGACTGATGGGCGCTTACGTCCTGAGGCGCGTGCTCTTGATGATCCCGACCCTGTTCGGGATCATGGCCGTGGCCTTTCTCGTCATCCAGTTCGCGCCGGGCGGACCGGTAGAGCAGGCCATCGCGCGGCTGAGCAGCGACCCCAATACCGCCGTGCGCTCGGCCACGGGCAGCGCCGGCGACCTCGTCGCGCCCACCACCACGACGGGGGGCGGCGGCATCGCCAGGGCCGGCACGCAGGGCGGACAGGGGCCGTCCGGCACCGTCTATCGCGGCGCCAGCGGGCTCAGTCCGAAAATCATCGCGCAGATCGAGCAGCGCTTCGGCTTCGACAAGCCCCCGCTCGAACGCTTCGGCACCATGCTGTGGAACTATCTGCGCTTCGATTTCGGCGACAGCTTCTTCCGCGACATCTCGGTCATCGACCTCATCAAGGAAAAGCTGCCGGTGTCGATCACGCTCGGCGTATGGATGACGCTCCTGAGCTACGGCATCTCCATCCCGCTCGGCATCAGAAAGGCGGTGAAGGACGGCTCGCGCTTCGATGTATGGACCTCCTCGGTCATCATCGTCGGCTATGCCGTGCCGGGCTTCCTCATCGCCATCCTGCTGATCGTGCTGTTCGCCGGCGGCAGCTTCTGGAGCATCTTCCCGCTCAAGGGGCTGGTGTCGTCGAATTTCGACAGCCTCGACCCGCCCGGCAAGGTGCTCGACTATCTGTGGCACATCGCGCTGCCGATCTTCGCGATGGCGCTCGGCGCCTTCGCCACGGCGACGCTGCTCACCAAGAACTCGTTCCTCGAGGAGATCGGCAAGCACTATGTGACAACGGCGCGGGCCAAGGGGCTGACGGAAGGGCGCATCCTCTACGGGCACGTGTTCCGCAACGCCATGCTGATCGTCATCGCCACCTTTCCGGGCGCCTTCATCGCCTCGTTCTTCGGCGGCTCGCTACTCATCGAGACGATCTTCTCGCTCGACGGACTGGGGCTGCTCGGCTTCCAGTCGGTGATCGCGCGCGACTATGCGGTGGTGTTCGCGACGCTCTACATCTTCTCGCTCGTGGGCATGGGCATCGGGCTCGTCTCCGACCTCGTCTATGCCTGGGTCGATCCGCGCATCGACTTCGAGACGCGCGACGTATGACGACGCTGGCGTTCAGCGGCGCATGGGGAGCGGCGCCCGTCTGGGCGCCGGCCGACCGCGCCGTCCCGGCCGGCACGGCGCGGCCGCGCCTCACCCCCATCGCCCAGCGCCGGCTGCGCAATTTCGCCGCCAACCGGCGCGGCGTCTGGGCGCTGTGGATTTTCGCTGCACTGTTCGTGCTGTCGCTCGGCTCCGAGTTCATCGCCGGCGACCGGCCGATCCTCGCCGTCTACAAGGGCGAGGTGCTGGTGCCCTTCGCCGTCAACTACCCGGAAGCCAAGTTCGGCGGCTTCCTCGCCACCACCAATTTCCGCGACCCGCTGAACAAGGCCGAGATCGAGGCCAATGGCTGGATGGTCTGGCCGCCCATCCGCTTCTCCTACACCACCGTGGACAACGACCTGCCGCGCGCCGCGCCGACGCCGCCGACCTGGGCGATGCCGGCGGCCGAGCGCTGCGCCGGCTATGCGGGGGGCGAGGCCGACGCCGACTGCGTCCTGGGCAACTGGCACTGGCTGGGCACCGACGACCAGGGCCGCGACGTGGTGGCGCGGCTGCTCTACGGCTTTCGCATCTCGGTGCTGTTCGGGCTGGCGCTCACCATCGCCTCGTCGGTCGTCGGCGTCATCGTCGGCGCCGTGTCGGGGTACCTGGGCGGCTGGACGGACCTTCTGGTGCAGCGCTTCATCGAGATCTGGACGTCGATCCCGGCGCTCTACCTGCTGCTCATCATTTCGAGCGTCATCGCGCCGAGCTTCTGGTCGCTGCTCGTCATCCTGCTGCTGTTCTCGTGGGTGACGCTGGTCGGGCTGGTGCGTGCCGAGTTCCTGCGCGGGCGCAATTTCGAGTATGTCGCGGCGGCGCGGGCGCTCGGCGTCTCCGACATCGCCATCATGCGCCGGCACCTGTTGCCCAACGCCATGGTCGCGACCATCACCTTCCTGCCCTTCATCCTCGGCGGCTCGATCGTGACGCTGACCTCGCTCGATTTCCTCGGCTTCGGCCTGCCGCCCGGCTCGCCCTCGCTCGGCGAGCTGCTGGCGCAGGGCAAGGAGAATCTGCAGGCGCCGTGGCTCGCCTTCACCGGCTTCGTCACCCTGTCGGTGATGCTGTCGCTGCTCGTCTTCATCGGCGAGGCGGTGCGCGACGCCTTCGATCCGCGCAAGGTGTTCCGATGAGCGCGCTGCTCGCGGTGGACGACCTCAGGGTCGAGTTCCGCATGGACGAGCGGGTGGTCCACGCCGTGCGCGGCGTCTCCTTCGCGCTCGAGGCGGGCAAGACCCTGGCGCTGGTGGGCGAGAGCGGCTCGGGCAAGTCGGTGACGGCGGCCTCGATCCTGCGGCTGCTACCGCCTTCGGCCAGCATGCGCGGGAGCATCCGCCTTGCCGGCGAGGAGCTGACGACGGCGCCGGAGGCCGGCCTCAGGCGCATCCGCGGCAACGCCGTCGCGATGGTGTTCCAGGAGCCGATGAGCTCGCTCAACCCGCTCCACACCATCGAGCGGCAGGTGAGCGAGGTGATCGCCACGCATCGCGGGCTGCGCAGGGCGGCGGCGCGGGCCGAGACGCTGCGCCTCTTCGAGCAGGTGGGGCTGCCCGAGGCGAAAAGCCGGCTCGACGATTTTCCGCACCAGCTCTCGGGCGGCCAGCGCCAGCGCGTGATGATCGCCATGGCGCTCGCCAATTCGCCGAAGCTGCTGATCGCCGACGAGCCGACGACGGCGCTCGACGTCACCGTGCAAAAGCAGATCCTCGAGCTGCTGCAGGAGCTGCAGCAGCGCCTCGGCATGGCCATGCTGTTCATCACGCACGATCTCGGCATCGTCAGGCACATGGCCGACGAGGTGTGCGTGATGACGGCGGGCGAGATCGTCGAGCGCGGCGCGACGGCGCGGATTTTCGCCGCCCCGCAGCATGCCTATACGCGCCACCTGCTGGCCGCCGAGCCGCGCGGCGCGCCGCCGCCGGCCGACGCCGCCGCCCCCGTCGTCGTCGCGGCGGACGGCGTGCGCGTATGGTTCCCGGTCAAGCGCGGCCTGCTGCGCCGCACGGTGGGGCATGTGCGCGCCGTCGACGGGGTGAGCCTCGCCATCCGCGCCGGGCAGACGCTGGGCGTCGTCGGCGAATCCGGCTCGGGCAAGACGACGCTGGGGCGGGCGCTGCTCAGGCTGGTGTCGTCGCAGGGGCGCATCGTGGTGCTGGGCCACGAGATCGCGGGCCGCTCGTGGCAGCAGATGCGGCCGCTGCGCAAGGACATGCAGATCGTCTTCCAGGACCCCTACGGGTCGCTGTCGCCGCGCCTCACCATCGGCGAGATCGTCGCCGAGGGCCTGAGCGTACACTTCCCCGACCTCGCCGCCGAGGAGCGCGAGGCCAGGGTGACGCGCGCGCTCGGCGAGGTGGGGCTCGACGCCGGGGCGGCATGGCGCTATCCGCACGAATTCTCCGGCGGCCAGCGCCAGCGCGTCGCCATCGCCCGCGCGCTGGTGCTGGAGCCGCGCTTCGTCGTGCTCGACGAGCCGACCTCGTCGCTCGACATGACGGTGCAGGCGCAGGTGGTGGACCTGCTGCGCGCGCTGCAGGCGCGCCACCAGCTCACCTACATGTTCATCTCGCACGATCTGCGGGTGGTGCGCGCCCTCGCCAACGACCTGGTGGTGATGAAGGACGGCAAGGTGGTCGAGGCCGGCCCGGCCGCCAACGTCTTCGCCGCGCCGCGCGAGCCCTATACGCAGCAGCTGCTGGCGGCGGCGCTGGGCGGCATGGTAGGCTCGCCGCCGCCCCTCGTGAAGGACGCTTCGCCATGATCAAGCTCGCCGCCGCCGCCCTCGTCCTGCTCTCGGCGCTCGCCGCGCCGGCCCTTGCCGATCCGGCGCAGAACGGGCCGTGGCAGCATGCCACCTCGCTGCTCGGCGCGCCGAAATATCCCGCCGGCTTCGCGCATTTCGACTATGTGAACCCCGAGGCGCCGAAGGGCGGGCTGGTGCGGCTCTACGACCTGGGCAGCTTCAACACCTTCAACCCCGTCCTGCCCGAGGGCGAGCCGGCGGCCGGGCTGGGACTGGTCTACGAGATGCTGGCCGAGCGGCCGCTCGACGAGATCTATGCCTCGTACGGGCACATCGCCGAGGCCTGGGCCTATCCGCCCGACATCTCCTCGACCACCTTCCGGCTCAACCCCAGGGCGCATTGGCAGGACGGCACGCCGATCACGGCCGAGGACGTCATCTGGTCGTTCGAGCAGACAACCGCGCTCAACCCCAACATGCAGCAATATTACCAGGACGTGGCGAAGGTGGAGGAGACGGCGCCGGGCGAGGTGACGTTCTTCTTTTCGACCACCAACAACCTCGAGCTGCCGACCATTCTCGGCCAGATCCTGATCCTGCCCAAGCACTGGTGGGAAGGCACCGACGCCAACGGCAAGAAACGCGACATCAAGAGCTCGACGCTCGAAACGCCGATGGGCTCGGGACCGTACAGGCTCAAGAGCTATATCGCGGGATCCTCCATCACCTATGAGCGCGACCCCGACTGGTGGGCCGCCGCCGCGCCCGCCGGCGTCGGCCAGTACAATTTCGACACCATCCGCTACGAATATTTCCGCGATCCCGACGTCGCCTTCGAGGGCTTCAAGGGCGACCAGTTCGACTGGTGGAGCGAGAACCGCGCGGCGCGCTGGGCCAATTCCTACGATTTCCCGGCGGTCAAGGACGGCCGCGTCGTCCAGGAGCTGTTCCCGCAAAGCTATGCCGGCAGCGGGCTGATGGTGGGCTTCATCCCCAATCTGCGGCTCGAAAAGTTCGCCGATGCGCGGGTGCGCCACGCGCTGCTGCTGGCCTTCGACTTCGAGAGCCTCAACAGGACGCTGTTCTACGGGCAGTACGAACGGATCGATTCCTACTTCTTCGGCCTGCCCTTCGCCGCCAAGGGCCTGCCTCAGGGCGCCGAGCTCGCCATTCTCGACAGCGTGCGCGACAAGGTGCCGCCCGAGGTGTTCACCGCGCCCTACGAAAGCCCGGTGGCCGGCGATCCGACGAAGCTCCGCGCCAATCTGCGCGCCGCGCTCGACCTGCTGGAAGCCGCCGGCTACCGGCTCGACGGCAACCGGCTGGTCGATGCGTCAGGCATGCAATACGGCTTCGAGATCCTGCTCAACGGGCCGACCATCGAGCCCGTGGCCACCGCCTGGCAGACCAACCTGCGCAGCATCGGCATCGAAGCGACGATCCGCTCGGTGGATTCGGCCGAGTACATCAACCGCCTGCGCTCGCGCGATTTCGAGGTCACCTACAATGGCTGGGCGCAGTCCATGTCGCCGGGCAACGAGCAGAACTTCTTCTTCGGCTCGAGCTCGGCGGACGACGCCAACAGCGCCAATTATGCCGGCATTGCCGACCCAGGCGTCGACGCGCTGATCGACAAGGTGATCTTCGCCAAGGACCGCGACGAGCTGCTCGCGGCGAGCGCCGCGCTCGACCGGGTGCTGCTCGCCCATTACTACGTCGTGCCCAGCTACACGCTGCGCCACGAGCGCGTGGCGCGCTGGGACCGCTTCAGCCATCCCGACACGCTGCCGGCCTTCTCCGTCGGCTT
>JBDHTK010000163.1:0-6918 GCA_039808625.1 Devosia sp.
TTGTCCTCGGCGGCGTGGACCATGTGGGCGAGGCGCGGCGGCAGCGGCAGGCGCGCCAGCGCCCTGCCCTCGGCGGTGATGTGGCCGGCGCCGTCGAGGGCGTCGAGCTGGCGCAGCAGCGCCACGGCTTCGGCCCAGGCGGGAGCCGGCGGCGGATCGAGGAAGTCGAGCTTCGCTGGGTCGCTGACGCCCCAGCTCGCGAGATCGAGGGCGAGACCGCTCAGATCGGCGGCGAGGATTTCGGGCGTCTCGAAGGGCTCGAGCGCGCCCGTCTGGCCCTCGCCCCACAGCCGGTAGCAGACGCCCGGCTCCGTGCGGCCGGCGCGGCCGCGGCGCTGCGCGGCGCCGGCGCGCGAGACGCGGCGGGTCTGAAGCGCGGTGAGGCCGGTCGCCGGATCGTAGACGGGGACGCGCCGGAAGCCGGAATCGACGACGATGCGGATGCCCTCGATGGTGAGCGAGGTTTCGGCGATGGCGGTGGCGAGCACGACCTTGCGGCGGCCGGGCGCGGCCGGCGCGATGGCGCGGTCCTGCGCGGCGGCGTCGAGCTGGCCGTAGAGCGGCACGACGTCGGTGTCGGCGGCGAGGGTGCCGGCGAGGCGCTCGGCGGCGCGGGCGATCTCGGCCTGGCCCGGCAGGAAGGCGAGGAGCGAGCCCGGCTCGGCGGCCAGCGCGCGGCGGATGGCGAGGGCCATCTGCGCGTCGAGGCGCTGGGCCGGATCGGGCGGCACGTAGCGCGTCTCGACGGCAAAGGCGCGGCCTTCGCTCGCGATCAGCGGGGCGTCGCCGAGGAGCGACGCGACGCGCGCGCCGTCGAGGGTGGCCGACATGACGAGGAGGCGCAGGTCCGGGCGCAGGGCCGTGGCGTCGAGGGCCAGCGCGAGGCCGAGATCGGCGTCGAGGCTGCGCTCGTGGAACTCGTCGAAGAGCACGGCGGCGACGCCACGGAGCTCGGGATCGTCGAGCAGCATGCGGGTGAAGACGCCCTCGGTCACCACCTCGATGCGGGTCCGGGGGCCGACGCGGCTATCGAGCCGGACGCGGTAGCCGACCGTCTCGCCGACGGCCTCGCCGAGGCTTTTCGCCATGTAGCGGGCGGCGGCGCGGGCGGCGAGGCGGCGCGGCTCCAGCATGACGATGCGCCCGTCGCCGCGCCACGGGGCGGCAAGCAGGGCGAGCGGCACGCGGGTGGTCTTGCCGGCGCCGGGCGGCGCCACCAGCACGGCGCGCGGCCCGGCGGCGAGGGCCGCGTGCAAGGCCGGCAGGCTCTGCTCGATGGGCAGGCTCATCGCCGCGGGCCCGGCGGCCGCGGGCGGCTCAGTCCTTGGCGCGCTCGACGTAGGAGCCGTCCTCGGTCATGATCACGACGCGGGTGCCGACGCCGATATGGGGCGGCACCATCGTCTTGACGCCGTTGGAGAGCACCGCCGTCTTGAACGAGGAGGAGGCCGTCTGGCCCTTCACCACCGGCTCGGTGTCGACGATCTCGAGCGTCACGCGCTGCGGCAATTCGATGGACAGAGCGGCGCCCTCGAAGGTCTTCATGAACACCTTCATGCCGTCCTGGAGGAACGCCTTCTGGTCGCCCATGACGTCCTCGGGGACGGCGATCTGCTCGTAGGTCTCGGGCTCCATGAAGTGGTAGCCCTCGGCGTCGTTGTAGAGGAACTGGTACTCGCGGTCGTCGACCTCGGCCCGCTCGACCATCTCGACGGTGCGCCAGCGCTGCGTCACCTTCACGCCGTCGGAGATGCGGCGCATGTCGACCTGGGTCACGGAATTGCCCTTGCCGGGGTGGACGTTCTCGGCGGTGAGGATGACGTAGAGCTTGCCGTCCTGATCGACGACGTTGCCCTTGCGCAGGGACGAGGCGATGACTTTGACCATATTTCTTCCTTGTGGCGGCGCCGGTGGCGGCCTAGACAGCCGGCACGCGACGCCCTAGCGGAAATTCGCGTTTTCGGCGCCGCCGATAGCGCAAAATCGCAGCAACCGCCAGTCCCGAGCCCAAAATGCCCGACGCGCCCGCAAGCCCTGCCGCCTCGCCGTGGTGGACCCCCGCCGTCCATGCCGACCGGCGCCCCATCCTCATGGGCCGCAACCGCATCGAGGCGGCGCTGCGCGGCTATCTCGCGGCCGCGGACTTCGTCATGGTCGATCCGCCCGGCCTGCAGGTCTCGCCGGGCAACGAGACGCACCTGCACGCCTTCGCGACGACGCTGACCGGCGAGGACGGGCGGGCCCAGACGCGCTATCTCCACACCTCGCCGGAATTCTCGATGAAAAAGCTGCTGGCGGCGGGGGAGCGGCGCATCGCCAGCCTCGGCCATGTGTGGCGCAACCGCGAGCGCAGCGCCCGCCACCACCCCGAGTTCACCATGCTCGAATGGTATCGCGCCGGGGAACCCTACACGGCGGTGATGGACGATTGCGTGGCCATGCTGCGGCTGGCGGCGGAGGCGGTGGGAGCGAAGGATTTGCGCTGGCGCGGGCGGACGGCGGACCCGTTCGCGGAGCCCGAGCGGCTGAGCGTCGCCGAGGCGTTTGCGCGCCATGCCGGCATCGACGTGCTGGCGACGCTGGGCGACGCGCCGGCGCTGGCGGCGGCGATGCGGGCGGCGGGGATGGCGGCGCCGGCGGAGGACGACTGGTCGTATCTGTTCACGCAGGTGCTGCTGGACAAGGTCGAGCCGCATCTGGGGATGGGCCGGGTCACCATCCTCGACCGCTATCCGGCGAGCGAGGCGGCGCTGGCGCGGCGGGCACCGGATGACGGGCGCGTGGCCGAGCGCTTCGAGGTCTATGCCTGCGGGGTGGAGCTCGCCAACGGCTTCGGCGAGCTGACCGACCCGGTCGAGCAGCGCAGGCGCTTCGTCACGGAGATGGACGAGAAGGCGCGGCTCTATGGCGAGCGCTACCCGCTCGACGAGGCGTTCCTCGCGGCGCTGGCACTGATGCCCGAGGCGAGCGGCATCGCGCTCGGCTTCGACCGGCTGGTGATGCTGGCGACGGGCGCCACGCGCATCGAGCAGGTGCTGTGGGTGCCGGTGGCGGAGTAGCGGCTCAGGCGGCTGCGGTCCTGCGCTGCCAGTCGGCGGCGAAGCGCTCGAGATTGGCGGGGCTCAGGGGACGGGCGAAGGCGTAGCCCTGCAGCATGTCGCACTCGAGCGCGGCGGCGATGCGGGCGTGCTCCTCGGTCTCGACGCCCTCGGCGATGACGCCGATGCCGAGCGAATGGCCGATGTCGACGATGGAGGCGATGAGGCGGCGCTGCGCCTCGGATTCGCGCACCGGCATGATGAGCTGGCGGTCGATCTTCAGCCGCTGCGGCTGCAATTTCAGCAGGCTGACGATGGAGGCGTAGCCGGTGCCGAAATCGTCGATCTCGATGTCGATGCCAAGCTCGCGCAACTGGTCGATGTTGAAGGCGACGACGTCGTCGCTCTCGTCGAGATAGATGGATTCGACCAGCTCGAAGGCGATGGTGCCGGGGGCGATGTCGAGCTTTTTCAGCGTCCTGACCAGGCCCTCCTCGCGCAGGCGGCGGCCCGAGACGTTGACCGAGGCGCGCGGGATGACGAGGCCGCCGGCACGCCAGGCCTGCATCCAGCCCAGAGTCTGCTCGAGGATCATGCGGTCGATGGTGGCGACGACGTTGAGCTCCTCGGCGATGGGCAGGAAGATGTCGGGCGACACGACCCCGCGCGTCGGATGCTCCCAGCGGGCCAGCGCCTCGACGCCGCAGATGGCCTTGGTGCGCGCATCGACCTGCGGCTGGTACCAGGCGACGAACTGGCCCTGCTCGATGCCGGCGAGGATGTCGTCGGCCATGCGCTTGGTGGAGACGATCTCGGCCTGCAGCGCCTCGGTGAAGAACTCGTGACGGTTGCGGCCGGCGCGCTTGGCCCGGTAGAGCGCGATGTCGGCATCCATCAGCAGGCGCTTGTCGTCGACCTTGGGCCCGCGCTGATAGGCGACGCCGACCGAGACGCCGCAGCGGCACTCGTGCCCCTCATAGGGGATGGGGTGGCGCATGGCCTCGACGATGCGGGCGGCGAGGCGGCGCAGGTCGCGCCGGCCATTGCGCAGCGCCGAGACGATGACGAACTCGTCGCCGCCGATGCGGGCGACGAAGTCGTCGGCGCGCACATTCTGGCGCAGCACGGCGGCGGCATGGACCAGCATGGCGTCGCCGGCGGCGTGGCCGAGCGTGTCGTTGATCTCCTTGAAGCGGTCGAGATCGATATGCAGCAGGGCCAGCCCGCCGCCATTGTCGGCGCAGGCGGCGGCCCGCTCCTCGAGCACGCGGTCGAGATAGCGGCGGTTGGGCAGGCGGGTCAGCGCGTCGTGCAGCGAGGTGTGCTCGATGCGCGCGGTGGCGACCAGCAGCTCGGCGTTGCGCGCCTCGGCCACCGCCCGCGCGCGTTCGAGATCGTGCTTGATGGCGACGTCGGCGGTGACGTCCCAGTTGACGCCGACGAGGCGGGCGGAGCCGTCGGTCTCGCGATAGCAGGTGCCGATGGCGCGGATATGCCGCTCGGTGCCGTCGGCGAGGCGGACGCGGAACTCGGAGACGTAGCGGCCGCGATTGCGCAGCGCCGTCTCGAACTCGTCGCGGGCGCGCGCCAGGTCGTCGGGATGCACCGCCTCGCTCCAGTGCCGGATGGCGCGCGGGCCGGCGTTGCGCGGCTGGCCGTAGATCTCGTTCATGCGGTCGTCCCAGACGAGCCGGTCGAGATCGGCATTGTATTCCCACACGCCGACCTCGGAGGTGGAGAGGGCCAGCCCCAGCCGGCGCGACAGGATGTCGAGCTGATGCTGGCGCTCGCCAAGGGCGCGGATGTGGCGGGCGCGCTCGTTGATGAGGTGGCGGGCGAAGAACAGCGGCGCCAGCACCAGCCCCGAGGCGAGGCCGATGAACAGGCGGAAGAGGCCAGGGTCGGGCAGCGCGGCGCCCCAGCCCTGGCGCGGCCGGGCGAGGATCTGCCACGAGCCGCCGGGCAGCTGCACGTCGGCGGTGACCGGCTGGTCGTCGAGCACGGCGGCGGGGCCGAAGAAGACGCGGCCGGCCGGCCCGACGCCGTCCTCGCCGCGCAGCGCGATCTCGAGGCCGTGCTGGGGATCGAGCAGGCCGCTGTCGCGATAGAGCCGGTCGGCATCGACGACGGCCGAGACGATCCCCCAGAAGGCGAAGGGCGCGCGGTCGCCGACGAAGACCGGGAAGCGCCCGATGAAGCCCTGCCCGCCCTGCATGAGGTCGACCGGGCCGGCGAGCACCAGCTTGCGGCTGTCGCGGGCGCGGAAGGCCATGACCCGCTGCTCGGGGTTGGTAGTGTAGTCGAGCCCGAGCGAGGCCTCGTTGCCGGTGACGGGGTAGATCAGGCTGACCTTGAAATCGGGCGCGCCGGCGATGTTGCGCAGTTGCGACTGCTGGCGGAAGAGCTCGCTGGCCAGCCGGCTCCAGCGCGCCTGGCTCATCTGCGGCTCGGTGGCCAGCGTCGCGACGAGGCCGCGCACGAGCTGCAAATTGCCGTTGATGTTGCCTTCGAGGCGGGCGCGCAGCACGCTGACCTGGCGCGCCACCTGGGCGCGCAATTGCTGGTCCTGCAGGGTACGGTTCTGTGCGTCGGCGAACAGCGCCGAGCCGCCGACCACGATGACCGCCAGGGCGACAAACAGGTTGGTGGGACGCAGCACATAGGCCGCCGCCCCACGCAATCCGTGCACCAATGCGCTGCGTCCGCTCACTGTTTCGGCCGCCCCCTGAGGCCGGCGAGTGTCGCGGCAGGTGCTTAAGGTTGGCTTAGCGGCGACGGCGCGGCCGCAGGATGGTTAGCAAAGCAAAAAAGCGGGAACCGGATGACGGCCGGCGCGTTAGGTCGCTGTCCCCGAACGATCATGATGCCTGGGAGGCCGCCCTGCTTTCCCCCGAAGCAGAGCGGCCTCCATGCTTTTCGGGCGTTTGAACCAGACGGTTGCGCCGGCTTGACCGAAGGAGCGCAGCTTCCATACTCGCGCAGCCTCCCCTTCGGACCTGCCATGCTGCACGACGACCGCCTGTTTCCCGCCGATCCGACGACCCGCGACATCGCGCGCACCCTGTTCAGGAGCATCCGCAACCTGCCGCTGATCAGCCCGCACGGCCACACCGAGCCGCGCTGGTATGCCGAGAACGCGCCATTTCCCGACCCGGCGCAGCTGCTCATCGTGCCCGACCACTATGTGACGCGCATGCTGGTGAGCCAGGGCGTGGACCTCAGCGCGCTGGGCGTGGCGCGCCGCGACGGCGGCCTGTCCGAGGCGGACGGGCGCACCATCTGGCGGCGCTTCGCCGAGCATTACTACCTGTTTCGCGGCACGCCCTCGCGGCTGTGGCTCGACATCACCTTCGCCGACCTGTTCGGGCTCGCCGCGCCACTGACGCCGCTCACCGCCGATGCCCATTACGACAGCATCGCCGACTGCCTGGCGCAGCCGGACTTCCTGCCGCGCGCGCTGTTCGAGCGCTTCAGGCTCGAGGTGATCGCCACCACCGACCGGGCGACCGCCAGCCTCGAATGGCACCGGGCCATCAGGGATTCCGGCTGGCGCGGGCGCGTCGTGCCGACCTACCGGCCCGACACCGTCGTCGATCCCGACACCCCCGATTTCACGGCCGAGCTCGACCGGCTGGGCGCGCTCACCGGCTGCGACACGGGGAGCTGGCAGGGCTATCTCGACGCGCACCGGCAGCGGCGGGCCTTCTTCAAGGAGCTGGGCGCCACGGCGAGCGACCACGGCCACCCGAGCGCCGCCACCGCCGACCTGCCCGCGGCCGAGGCGGCGGCGCTGTTCGCCAAGGTGCGGCGCGGCACGGCCGAGGCCGGCGAGCGCGAGCTGTTCCGCGCGCAGATGCTGACCGAGATGGCGCGGATGAGC
>JBDHTK010000164.1:0-6900 GCA_039808625.1 Devosia sp.
GTCGAGGGCGCCGGGCTCGGGGCCTCGGCGCGCGCCGCGCTCATCGCCCGCGCCTTCGCCGAGCTCGGTCGCCTGCTGCCGGCACTGGGCGGCCGGGCGGAGACACTCGCGGGGCTCGCGGGGCTCGGCGACCTGACGCTGAGCTGCACCTCGGGGCAATCGCGCAATTATCGCCACGGCATGGCGCTGGGGCGCGGCGAGAGGGGGCCGGAGGGCCTGGCCGAGGGTGTCTTCACGGCGCCGGTGGCGCAGAGCCTGGCGCGCGGCGCGGGCGTCGAGGCGCCGCTGATCGAGGCGGTCAACCTGCTGCTCACGGGCAGCGTCACCATCGCCAGCATCGTTGCCGGGCTGATGGCGCGGCCGCTGCGGCGCGAGACGTAGAGCAGGATACAAGGAGCGGGCGCATGGCCTATTGGCTGATGAAGTCGGAACCGGACGTGTTCAGCTACACCGACCTCGAGAACAAGCCGGTCGAGGAGTGGCATTCGGTGCGCAACTATGCGGCGCGCAACCACATGAAGGCGATGCAGGTGGGCGACCTCGCCTTCTTCTACCATTCCAATATCGGCAAGGAGATCGTCGGCATCATGCGGGTGGTGGCGCCGGCGCATCCCGATTCCACCGCCGAGCTGAAGGACGGCAAGGTGGTGTGGGAATGCGTCGACGTCGCCGCCTACAAGCGGCTGCCGCGGCCGGTGGCGCTTAACGAGGTGAAGGCGACGCCCGCGCTCAAGGACATGGCGCTCCTCAAGCTGTCGCGCCTCTCCGTGCAGCCGGTGACGGCGGCCGAATGGGCGCTGGTGTGCAAGATGGGCGGACTGAAGGCGGTTCCCTAGAAGTCGCTCGCGACGCCCTTTATCTCCCAGTCGCCGTAGCGGGCGGGATCGAGGCCGCCGCGGCCGTCCCTTTCCGGGGGGCGGGCCGCCATGGCGGCGTCGATCTCGCGGCGGCGCGCCGCCGCCTCGTCCAGCGCGCGCCGGGCGGCGGGAGACAGGGTCCGTGCAGGGGCAATCTTGTCGGCGGTGGTCATGGTCCCCATCTTAGCGGCGACAACCGAACCCTGTCGAGGAGGCCCATGTTCAATCTGCTCCGCACCGGCGTGCTCATCGCGGCGCTGACCGCCCTGTTCATGGCCGTCGGCTATGTGCTGGGCGGACAGGCGGGCATGCTGGTCGCGCTCGGCGTCGCGGCCGTGACCAATCTCCTCGCCTACTGGAATTCCGACAGGATGGTGCTCTCCATGCAGGGCGCCGTGCCGGTCGAGCCGGCGCGTGCGCCCGATCTCTACCGTATGGTCGAGACGCTGGCGGCGCGCGCGGGCATTCCGACGCCGCGCCTCTACGTCATCGAGACGGCGCAGCCCAACGCCTTCGCCACCGGGCGCAACCCGGCCAATTCGGCGGTGGCGGTGTCCTCGGGCCTGCTCAACACGCTCGGGGCCGACGAGGTCGCGGGTGTCCTGGCCCATGAGATCGCCCATATCAAGAACCGCGACACGCTGACCATGACGGTGACGGCGACGCTGGCCGGCGCCATCTCCATGCTGGCGCAGTTCGGCCTGTTCTTCGGGGGTGGCAACAACCGCGACAACCCGCTGGGCGGCGTCGGCGCGCTGCTCATGGTGTTCCTCGCGCCGCTGGCGGCGGCCGTGGTGCAGATGGCGGTGAGCCGCACGCGCGAATACGAGGCCGACCGCGACGGGGCGCACATCTCGGGCGAGCCGCTGGCGCTGGCGTCGGCGCTGGCCAAGATCTCGCGCCTCGCCCAGCATACGGTGAACGTGCCGGCCGAGCGCAACCCGGCGATGGCGCATCTCTACATCGCCAATCCGCTGAGCGGCGCGCGCATGGACAATCTCTTTTCCACCCATCCGGCGGTCGAGAACCGCATCGCGGCGCTCCAGCAGCTGGCGGCCGAGATGGGCCGCGCGGCGCCTGCCGGGCCGGCGCCGGCATTTACGCCGGCCGACGGGGCGGGTAGGGACTGGCGCGTGCCGCAGTTCAGCGCTGGCGAAGACCGCCGGAGACGCGGCCCCTGGGGCTGAGCCGAGTGAAACGACAAGCAACGCCGCCGGGGCTCATGCCCCGGCGCCTCGCCGCCGAGCGGCTGGCCGCGGTCCTCAGGGGCGCGCGCTTCACCCCGTTCGGCGCCGCCGAGATCGCCGACAGCCGCGACCGGGCGCTGGCCAACCGCCTCGTCACCACGGCGCTGCGCTATCACGGCCCCATCGCCCGGCTGGTCGGCGAGCTCATGGCGCGCGGCCTGCCGAAAAAGGCCCCCGGCTTCGAGGCGCTGCTGCATCTCAGCCTCGGCCAGCTGCTGTTCCTGCCCGACCTCGGAGCGCATTCGGCGCTGTTCCTCGCCGGCGAGGCGCTGCGCGCCGACCCGCGCACCCAGCATCTCGTCAAGCTCATGAACGGCGTGCTGCGCGAAGCGCAGCGGCGCGGGGCCGGCGTCGTCGTCAGCGCCGAGACGCTGTTTCCCCCGCACCTCGTCGCCAGCTGGCGCAGCGCCTATGGCGAGGCGGCGCTGCCCGCCTTCGCCGCGGCGCTCATCGAGGGGGCGCCGCTCGATCTGACGCTCAAGGCGCCCATCGCCGGGCTCGACGCGGCGCCGGTGCTGTTCGACACGGTGCGCCTAGGCGTGCGCGATCGTGCCGTCGACCAGCTTCCCGGCTATGCAGAGGGCCAGTTCTGGGTACAGGACGCGGCGTCGGCGCTGCCGGCGCGGCTTATGGGGCTCGCGCCCGGCGCCCGCGTGCTCGATGTCGGGGCGGCGCCGGGCGGCAAGACGGCGCAGCTCGTCAAGGCCGGCTACGCCGTCACCGCGCTCGACCGCGACGCCCCGCGCATGGCGCGGCTCGGCCAGACGCTCGACCGGCTCGGCTACCAGGCCGAGCGCGTCGTCGCCGATGCGCTGGCCTATGCCCCCGGTCCGGTGTTCGACGGCGTGCTGCTCGACGCGCCCTGCTCGGCGACCGGCACCTTCCGGCGCCATCCGGAGGTCGTCTGGCATCGCGCGGTCGCCGACATCGCCGGGCGGGCGGCCCTGCAGCGCCAGCTCGTCGCGCAGGCGGCAGCCTGCCTGAGGCCGGGCGGCACGCTCATCTATTGCGTGTGCTCGCTCGAACCCGAGGAGGGCGAGCAGCAGGCCGCGTGGGCGGCGGGCGAGGGGTTCGTGCCCTGGCCCATTGCCCCGGCCGAGCTTGACGGATGGGCCGCTCCCGTCACACAAGCGGGCGCCGTGCGCACCCACCCGGCCCAGATCGTTCCTGGGGAAAAGGGCGGCACGCTGGACGGGTTCTTCGTTGCGCGCTTCAGGCGCCCCTGACTATGGTTGCCGGCCCGGCGTCGGCCGGTGGGGCGCGGCCGTGGGCTGGCTGCCCCCAAGCTCTTGAGAGGGCCGTTTGGCTAATCCCGTAGCATTCGCGATCCGTCGCGGCGCCCGGCGCCTCATCGACCGCACGGTCAGCAATCCCGTGGTCCGCTGGGTGTGGACGGGACCGGGCAATGAGGACTATGCCGGCGCGCTCAGCGATTTCCGGCCCACCGACAGGGAATCCCTGCTCGAGATGATGCAGGGGCGCTACCTGCTCGCCAGCCGCCTCGTCGATACCAACGGCGCCTCGCCCTTCGCCATCGAGGCGGCGCATGACGACTGGCTCGACGACCTCCAGTCCTTCGCCTGGCTCCGGCATTTCCGCGACGCGCGCAGCGACGAGGAGCGCAGCTTCGCGCGCGCCCTGACCCTCGACTGGATCGACCGCGACGGGCGCTTCGAGCGCACCATCTGGGGGCTGTCGCTGACCGCGCGGCGGGTGCTCAACTGGCTCAGGCACTTCAACATTCTCGCCGAGGGCGCCAATCCCGAGGATGTGCGGCTGATCACGCGGGCGCTGGGCGCGCAGATCCAGTCGCTGAAGCTGCGCGCGCCCTTCGCCGACGATCCGGTCGACGCGCTGATGGCGGCCATCGCGCTCATGGGGGTGGCGCTGTGCGACACCGAGCGCGAGGCCGAGATTCCGGCGCGGCTGGCGCATATGAACCGGCTGCTCGACACCCAGATCGACGAGGACGGGCTGCATCGCTCGCGCTCGGCCAAGGTGCAGCTCATGCTGATGGTGGAGCTCACCACCATCCGGCAGGCGCTGCTCAGCCTGTCGGACAGTTATGGCCGCGAACTGGGCGAGCTGCTCGAAAGCATGCATCGCGCGCTCGACGCCATTTCGCTGGGCACGGGCGAGCCGGCCTATTTCAACGGCACCGGGCAGATGGCGCACGACATCATCGTCGCCGTGCAGGCGCAGACGCCGACGCGGGCGCGCTCCACCGGCACGGCGGGCGGCTATGGCCGGCTGATCTGGGGCAAGGCCATCGTCGTCGCCGATAGCGGCCTCGTGCCGGCGCCCGAATATGGCCGGCACATGCATGCCTCGGCGCTGGCCTTCGAGTTCAGCCACGGGCGCGACCTCATCGTCGGCAATTGCGGGCCGTCGCGCGCCGACGAGGAGAGCGCGCTGCTGTTCCGGCAGGGCATCGCCCATTCCGGGCCCACCATCAACGCCATCTCGGCGGCCAGCATCCCGACGCGCGGGCCGCTCAAGCACCGGCTCGTGGGCATCGGCTGGCCGCCCGAAATGGCCAGCGAGGAGGCCGACCACACGCTGGTGATGCGCACCCATGGCTATGCCGAGCGCTTCGGGGTGGTGCTCGAGCGGCGGCTGACGCTGCTCGGCGAAGGGCAGTCGCTGGTCGGCCAGGAGCGCATGCTCAAGGCGCGCAACCGGCTGTCGGGCGCCTGCGCCTTCCGCTTCCACCTCGCGCACCAGACGCAGGTGAGCATGGCCGGCGACATGCTGAAGCTGAAGCTCGCCTCGGGGCAGGTGTGGAATTTCCTGTGGGAAGGCGCCGAGATGCGCATCGAGGACAGCGTGCGCCAGTCGGCCTATTTCGGGTTCCACCGCACCCGGCAGATCGTGCTCGACGCGCTGGTCGAGGCGGGTGGCGAGGTGAGCTGGATCTTCACGCTCGACGAGGCGTAGCGGGCGGGCGGGTTTTCAAGCCCGGCCGCGCCGTGCTAGCAGCGCGGCGACTCCACAAGGGAAGCGGCCATGCCTCACGCGATCGTCCCCATCAAGCGCGCGCTCATCAGCGTTTTCGACAAGACCGGGGTCGAGGAACTCGCCAGGGGACTGGCCGCTGCCGGCGTCGAGCTGGTCTCGACCGGCGGCACGGCGCGGCTCATCGCCGCCGCCGGCGTGCCGGTGCGCGACATCGCCGAGCTTACCGGCTTTCCCGAGATGATGGACGGGCGGGTGAAGACGCTGCACCCCAACGTGCATGGCGGGCTGCTGGCGGTGCGCGACGAGCCCACGCACCAGGCGGCGATGGACGCGCACGGCATCGGCGGCATCGATCTCGTCGTCGTCAATCTCTATCCGTTCGAGGCGACCGTGGCGCGTGGCGCCTCTTATGACGAGACCATCGAGAACATCGACATTGGCGGGCCGGCGATGATCCGTTCGGCCGCAAAGAACCACGCCTATGTGACAGTGGTGGTCGATCCGGCCGACTACGACGCCGTGCTCGCGGCCGTGCGCCGCGACGGCGGCGTGCCCTATGGGCTGCGCCAGAAGCTCGCCGCCAAGGCCTATGCGCGCACCGCCGCCTATGACGCGGTGATCGCCAACTGGTTCATGCGCACGCTCGACTATAACGACGCTCCATATCGCAGCTTTGCCGGCCAGCTCGCGCAGGTGATGCGCTATGGCGAGAATCCGCATCAATGGGCCGCGTTCTACAGGACGGGCGAGGCGCGCCCGGGCGTCGCCACGGCCACGCAGCTCCAAGGCAAGGCGCTGAGCTACAACAATCTCAACGATACCGACGCGGCGTTCGAACTGGTTTCCGAGCTCGATCCGGCGCGCCCGGCGGTCGCCATCATCAAGCACGCCAATCCGTGCGGCGTGGCGACGGCGGCGACGCTGGCCGAGGCCTACCGGCTGGCGCGGCGCTGCGATCCGGTCTCGGCCTTTGGCGGCATCGTTGCGCTCAACCGCGAGATCGACGTCGAGACGGCGGCCGAGATGGTGACGCTGTTCACCGAGGTGATCGTCGCGCCGGCGGCGAGCGCCGAGGCGCAGCAGATCATCGCCGCCAAGAAGAACCTGCGCCTGCTCGTCACCGGCGCCCTGGCCGATCCGCGCGAGGCGGGGCTGACCTACAAGGCGCTGAGCGGCGGCATGCTGGTGCAAAGCCGCGACAACGGCACGCTGGACGAGGCGGCGCTCAAGGTCGTCACCGAGAAGGCGCCGAGCGCCGCCGAACTGGCCGACCTCAGGCTCGCCTGGATCGTTGCCAAGCACGTCAAGTCGAACGCGATCGTCTATGTCAGGGACGGGGCGACGGTGGGGATCGGTGCGGGCCAGATGAGCCGCGTCGATTCCTCGCGCATCGCGCATCGCAAGGCGCGCGACGCCGCCGAGGCGGCGGGGCTCGATGCGGCGCTGACGGCGGGCTCGGTGGTCGCCTCCGACGCCTTCTTCCCGTTCCCCGACGGGCTGCTCGCGGCCATCGAGGCGGGGGCGACGGCGGTGATCCAGCCGGGCGGCTCGGTCAACGACAAGCTGGTGATCGATGCCGCCAACGCGGCCGGCGTCGCGATGCTCTTCACCGGCATGCGCCACTTCCGGCACTGAGCGCGCGCCGGCGGCGCCTCAGGCGCTGCGGGCGAGGTCGGCGAGCAGGCCCGCGGCGACGGAGAGGCGGGAGACGGTCATGGCGCCGGTAGTGAGCCCGCCGACGGCGGCGGCGACGCGGTCGATCGCCGCGGGCCGGGCGGCGCGCCAGGCGGCGAGGCGGGCGGCGCCGTCGCCGTCGCCCGTGCCGAGCACGTCGACCG